>NZ_MPQG01000028.1:0-16656 GCF_002020255.1 Solemya velum gill symbiont
CCTCTAACCAACTCTGTTGAGTTGCACTTGGAAATTGAATTCACGATTAATAAGGTAAAGCTTATACTAAGAAAGGGGGAGTGGAGGTATCATATGGTATTCAGTGAATGACCGCTTTGGGTCGTTAGCTGCCATTCAGCCTGATTGAGCTAACCAAATCTCGCCAAGGTCTGCTTTCGGCCAGAAGCGGACCTTCAGGTAGGAAATCACTTTCAAAGATTATTGCTAGTTTTATGCTGCCGTCCTGAATCATCCATCTGCTAATAGCAGTCGAGTCTACGATATTTGTGATTCTGGTTGGCCATTAGTGTTCTTGGTTTTATCTATGAATCGCCCGTTGTATTACATCTCTTTCGGCGTCCGGGTCTTCTATACAATCTATGGCTTGAATAGTTTGAATGTATGAGTTTGGCAACCCTACTTCACGTGCACCGATAAGAACGTGATTCAAGTACCAGGTGTAGGTTTTAATGTCCGGGTCAATTTTGGTCGCATAATAAGTGAGAGCCTCAATACTATTTCCATCAGCATCTACAATAGAGACCAGTTTCTCCTCATAACCATATCCGAGTCCTTCTGCGTAATCTAAATCAGGCTTTTCATCCAGACTAATTTGAAAGACAGCTCCTATTACGAAGTCATCAGGACACTTTGTGTGGAAAGCATCACATTTACCTGAGCCATCATGACTAATTTTATGGAATCGAAGTGAATGTTCTCTGAGAGTATATATTCCCAACCTGTTTGCGCTCGGGGTTCGCCCTCTGAGCCGGGCAAGTGACATGTTAGAACCGTAAGCAAAGTATTTCATGATTGAGTAACTCTTATGCAGGCGGATGCTTGTGTTCATTGTATCTGCTTGTCAAAGCCTGCCATAGTGAAAGGCGAGGTAATTCGCACAGAAACTATTAAACTTAAGACAAACTTTATCCAAAGATTATTTGATTGAAAGTAAGCCTTAAAGACATACATCGAACGGCCGCTGTGGGTCGGAAGCGGTTATTCAAGTAATATGTAACAACGATGAAGAGTAGAAAGCTCGAGCACTTACAAGATGTGCCAAATATAGTAGGCCCTGCGACAGAAAAACTATTAGCCATCCTGGGAATCAGGAAGCCTGCAGACTTGATTGGTAAAAATCCTTATCTCATGTACGAGAATTTATGCAAATTCACGCATGTGAGACACGATCCATGCGTGATTGACGTCTTTATTTCAGCAGTGAGATATATGGAAGGCGGTCGTCCAAGGCAGTGGTGGAAATTTACTCAAGAACGTAAAAAACACCTGTCTAGTGCCTGACTTTCAAATGACCGCTTTGGGTCGGAAGCAGTCATTTATTCGACTGTGCCAGTTTTGTGCCACTTCCAGGCACATTGAGCAGTAACTGTGCTTCATTGTGCCGCGTTTAGAAAAGGGTAATCGCCGTAAGTAACTGTTTTATCAGTAAGTTAAAATTAGCTGTTCAGGCTCATAATCCTTTGGTCCGGGGTTCAAGTCCCTGACGGCCCACCACATTTTACAGGGTCTGTTCCTGTCACATAGGTAACAGATTATTCCGAGGACATGGGTAACACTTTTAGCGAATGGGCTAACGCCCATTGGCTCCACCCTGTTCACAGTCCTATCAAAATATCCTAGGTCATAGTCCATAAAGCTGACAAGTCAGATCTCGTCATCTACCTCCCGTATACCCACATACTACCCACCGAAGACGCTACTGAGGTTGATTTTTCGACGCCCTCTGGAGCAAGTCATAAAGGACAGCAACCAAATGTCAGAGAAGTGTGGTAATTTCTTCATCAGGAGAAAACCGTTAAGCATAAACTGGATATCCCAATGAAATCGGTTGCCTTTGTTACGACCTGTAAAAGCCGTCTGCATCATATCAAGCAAACACTGCCACCAATCGTCGCCCAGGCACCCGACGAAATAGTCGTGGTTGATTACGGCTGCCCTGATAAAAGTGGAGACTGGATCGAAGACCACTACCCTACGGTTAAGGTTGTCAGGGTTAATGACGATGAAGATTTTTGCGTTGCCCGGGCACGCAACATTGGTGTAGCAGCAACAAGTTCAGAATGGATCTGTTTTATCGATGCAGATATTCTCATCACACCAGGATGGCTGGATTGGTTACGGCAGAATCTGCATCCCAGTTTCCATTTCCGTTCAATCCAGAGCGACAGGATAAAGGGAAGTGATACATGGGGAACCGTCCTCTGCACCAGGCAGGCATTCGCCCGCTCCGGAGGCTATGACGAGGTTTTTCGTGGTTGGGGAGGTGAAGATAATGATTTTCATTCCCGCTTACAGCTCGCTGGCTATTCCGAAGCGCAATTTCCTGCTGAATACCTGCAGGCAATCGAACATGATGACAAGGAGCGGTATGCCCATTACAGCATAAAGAGCAAACTCCACAGTCGCATCATCAATAAATTCTACAGGGTGGCGAAATTACAAATAATGGCCTTAAACAACCTCAATCCTGACATCCCACTCGATATACGCAAGCAAATACGAAACGAAATCACCAGTGCACTCAGAGACTGGAATCCGGATGATACTCGAGAATATCCTGATGTATCTTTAACATTCAACTCCACGGGATGGCTACCGCCTCCCTACAGGATGAAAAATCAGGTCACACTAACTCTATCGATTGAAAAGCAGGATGAATCATCGTTCTGAATACTATTGAAAAAAATACAGAATCAGGGATGCTGATCCATCCAGTCCATTAAGCGGGAAAAGTTCCCCTTCTCCATCGCCCGGGTCAGCTTTGAACCGACTTTCCCCAATACCGTAGATACCAGGATTCTAGGCTTATCATCCCACTCACCTGAAGCGTAGAAAGACTCATCAGTTCCACGGTGAACAGTGCGGACGTCCATGATGACAACATCACCTGCATACACAGCAATCGAGCCCACTTCATCATTCATGCCAGGCTCACTGTAGCGATCATTTTCAAGCGATATCGGCTTGCAATGCGAACCCTTGATGTACTTCAGGCTTTTTCCGTCTTGCAGGTAGAAGAGTATCTTGTAAACACTGCCATCCAACATACCCCAGCTCAATGCCCCGTCGAGATGTTGTTTATAAGGGCCTCGCAACAAGTCGGTATGCCATTTCTGTGAACGATTTATGGTGATGTCGCTCAAGCCGATGGTGCGGAAACCTGCCGACTCGAAAAAGAGTTGAAAAAGAGTTGAAAAAAACTCCCGATAACAGGATTGCCCGCTGGTCTGACATGCAGTGATTCGAGAGCAGGAAATCGATGAAAGCCGGCGAGGTGCCCAGCCGATGGTGTGGGACGCGTGTTCTTGAACAGGTTTCGGTTTTCAAGCACAAGCTCCCTCGCTTTGACCACCTCGTCCTGATCAAAAACACCTCGCAGTACAGTGATACCTTCTGTTTTCAGTTGCCGCATTTTGGTAAGGCGGGAAACAAAAGTGTAAAGGCGTACGTTTTCGGCCAATAACGGAGATGTCCAGACGGTGCTGGGTGATTTCTGCAGCTTGTCCTCTTTGCACTCTATTTCGTCGCGTCCCTCTAATTCAGATTCATCCCCTTCAAAATCATGATGCTCCACAACAACCTCTGTCACTGTTTTGCTGTCAAGAAAGCCGTGCTGCTTCATCAGGGGAGGTAGCCAGTCGATTGGCTGACCCATGTTATAACATTGACCAAGTAATTTTTTCGCTCCTGCACGGCTGATATAATAAGTGGCAAATCCCCAGGGCATAGGGTCATCGGCAAAAAGTCCCACACCTTTCAACCGCAGAGCTTCGTCCCGGTACTTTTTGTGCAGGTGGATGCGAACCCACTCCAGCTCCGGTTTCTGCTTCAGTTCTGTAACGATATCGGTGAATCTTTGTGTATCGCTGATATACATATCGTCTTCGAAAACCAGCGCGCCCTCATGGCTGCTATTGAGAAGCTGTCGCCAGATACTGATGTGACTGAGAGTGGTGGCCAATTGTCCCATCAGGCACTGGCTCAGGTTTTTTTCAGAAAAGGTATGTTCTGGATGCCTGGTAAGAAAATCAATAATGGAGTTCTCATCCTTCCAGTAAATCGCGGGGAAAACAGATATCTCTTCTGCCACATCCAATTTCACCATGTAATCAACCAACTCTCTTGCATCGGTGACACGCTCTTCAATCGATTCAATAGTCAGTACATAGGCAGCAAGGCTCATTACATCAATCCGGAATCAGGGGGTGGGAGAAAATTCAGATAATTTTATCATACAGGCAGGAGGAATTTTACAGGTACCGGCTGGTTGCTGATCGTGCATACCCATTCTTGCACCTCTCAACTGATGAGATAATCATCGTACGCTCATTCGTCATTCAGATCGTGCAGAAGTTTTGCACACAATGCATTGATACTATGAATGCATCGACCAGGTAAAAGCGACCCGAAAAGCGGAATCCGTGTGAATACCAGCGTAAAGAACTATTCCTGTTTCTCATAATCCTTTGGTCCGGGGTTAAAGTCCCTGATGGCCCACCAATATAATCAAGGAGTTACAGAAATGTAGCTCCTTTTTTATTTCCCGAAATAATCAAATGTAACTATGGATGTAAGTAGATTTATTCAATTTCTGCCCATTTCAAGCCACCAAAGTACGAATGACTGCTATCGGCCAGAAGCAGAAGTTGGTCAGGTTTAGCGGATATGGCGGCAATTGCTGAACTACCATTTGTTGTCAGCCGTGAATGTGATGTTTTTTCGATATGATAGCCTGTATATTGTGCTAATTTACGCTAAGCTTTATCCCAAATGTTTCACTAATAATGAGTCTCTGGAGAGGAAAATGAAAAAACACTACTGACACTTTTTCTGCTCGTGATTATCACAGGCGGTGCTATTGCCCAACCGTCACCATCATCAACGACAGATTACGACCCTACTGCCTCTCTTTCTCTGACTATTCCTTTTGGTGCCGGCGGGATAAGGGATTTCGGCATCAGTCTTAATCTTCTGACAACCAACGAGGAAAATGCCTGGATGGGTGGCGCTGGTGTCACATTTTACCCGGCAAGAGATAACAAACTGGGCTGCAGCGTAATTGGAGGACGCAACTTCACCAACAGCGAACTGCACTTTGGCTATGATTTCTGCCAGAAGGTATTCAACTTCGGCGTAGGTGTACTTGATACGAAAGGGGAGGATAGTGTCGAGGTTTTACAGGATTCCGACATTCGCCTGAAGCAGGATGTAGAGCAGATAGCCACGCTGGACAATGGGCTGAAACTCTACTCGTTCAAATACCTGTGGGATGATACGACCTATGTAGGTGTAATGGCGCAAGACCTGTTGCAACAAGCCGGATACAGGGATACTGTCACCACCGGAAATAATGGCTTTTATGCTGTTTATTACAGCAGGCTTGGTCTGAAAATGGTCACTCTTGATGAGTGGCAACAGGACAATACCAGCATCTTCCTGTAGTGATTGTATTTCCCTTTGATTGTATACCTCAATTGAATAAATAAGAAACGTGATTAAGCCTGTCATCGGTCAAATGAAGGCCGATGGCAGGATGAACAGGAACAGATACAAGGGCAGTGTAGGTGATGTGATTAACACTACTGACTCCTGTAGTCGATGAGGAGCCGCTCGTTAACATCGATCAAAGCCTGCTGAACGACAGTTGATACCACGAAACAGTTTTCTTGCCTTCATGCGCTTGGCAGGTATCGTCCAGACAGCTTGGTTTAGGTCGATCTCATCCCACTTCGCATTACGCGCCTCTCCGCTTCTGGTCACCGTAAGGATTGTAAATGCCAATACATTTGCTGCTACGGAATTTTTCTGACGAAGTAATTGGAAATAATCCGGTACATCAAAATACGACATTGCGGGGTGATGAACGACAGTCCGAATTTTGGTTGGTTTAGGCAACACCTTGTCCAGATGTCCTTTCCATCTTGCCGGATTCTCGCCACTCCTGTAGTGAAGTGTTGTTGCGTAATCCAAAATTGATTCAATGCGCTGCCTTACCCTGGTCGCCGTCTCAGTCTTGGTCGTCCAGATCGGCTTTAGTGCCTCCATGACCAGTGCAACATTGACATCCTGAACTGGCATTTCACCAAAGCAAGAAAAAGCATAGGATTCAAGTGACTGACTCCATTGATGCGCGTGTTTAGCATTTGACCATTCAGCTTTCCTTGCATCAATATATTCAGCAGCACATAGCTTGAAGGTCTTGGTCTGGGCTTTATCAAGCTGTTTTTGGGCTGCCTTCTCTTCCTCCAGTTGCTTCGCATAATCAATCGGATCAAGCCCCTGCTGCCGATGAAGACGGCATTCATGTGCGGTTGCACGCGCTTTCTCAAGGGAAACTGTGGGGTAAGCACCTAACCCCTTTTTACGTCCTTTCCCGCCAACCTCGTAGCGATAGAGCCATGACTTAGCTCCTGTCTTGGTAATTTGCAGATAGAGACCCTCACCGTCAGGATATGAGCCGATCTCTTTTAGCCGTTTAACCTTCAGATCGGTCAGCCTCTTGATTGTCTTTGCCATCTCCACCTCCAGTAACTAATGTACGTATCAATGTACGGGTGATGTACGGATTATAGAAAACCTTGCTAGACAGTATCGGACTGATAACTGACCATAAACCTTGTTTTTATCTGTGATAATGAACTGATATGAATTTCACTGGACTTGAGTACGGGGGACTCACTCTCCGCCATAAACAAAAGAGCCCGACCTTGTGTCGGGCTTTTTGTTTATTGCCACAGAAAGTGATGAGAACCCGACAGAGGGTTCGACAATTGTCCTTTCACGCACCCTTAGCAGGGTATTCAACAGCAGTCAGCAGTTGCTGGACGTGAATAAAAAGGGTGTTTATACTTTCTATACGTGATATCTATGGGATTGGTACAGTTGGCTCGTGCGTTAGACACCGGCAATAGTCTGTTACGCTAGTGCCCAAATAGCATGTTTACCAGGTGATATGAAAAGTACCTGACCACTTTCTTGGACGAACGGGGTTTAATAAAAGGGAAAAAATTTATAAAAACAATTAAAAAAGTGAAATTCGACAAATTTCGCCGTTAATTAGAGACCGTGAGTAATGCCAGCAGCACATAGGTGCGGCCGGTACAGGTCCCCAGCGGTTGAACATGAAATGTGTAACGGATGGTAGGCGTTGAATAAACACAAGCAAAAATCCGCAAAACCCAGGCAATCAACTAATGTTGAGCCATATGAGAATGCACGCCGGCTGAGTGTGTTGCGTCGTCGGCGCCATGTCGTGATTGTCGATGACGAATCGACTGGGCGCACCATTCTTGAAATGCTTGTCCGGAAAATTGATAGCGACCTTCAGGTAACAGGCTTCAGTTCAGCGAGCAAGGCGCTGGAGTGGCTCAAGACCAATCCTGCGGACATGATCATCACCGACTATCGTATGCCGGAAATCAATGGAGTAGAGTTCATCAGGCGTGTACGTGGCATGTCGGATTTCGAGTCCGTGCCCATCATGATGATTACTGTTGTCAGCGAAAAATCTGTTCGTTATGAGGCGCTGGATGCGGGCGCCACCGCATTCCTGACCCGGCCAATCGACCAGATTGAATGCAGCACAAGCTGTCGTAACCTGCTTAAGATGCAGGAGCAGCAATCGATTATTCGTGACAAGGCCGACTGGTTGGCTCGTCAAGTTGACGTTGCGACCCAGCAAATCGTGTCGCGTGAACGCGAAACCCTGCTCAGACTCGGTCTGGCGGGTGAATACAGGGATTCAGATACAGGCAATCATGTACTGCGTACGGCCAAATACTCAAGAGCCATAGCCGAAGAGTTGGGCATTGCGAAAATTGAGTGCGATGACATTGAATATGCGGCACCGATGCATGATATTGGCAAAATCGGTATCCCTGATCACATTCTGCTCAAGACGGGAAAACTGACTTCAAGCGAATGGGAAATAATGAAGCAGCATACCGTTTTTGGCCACAACATCCTTAGCAACAGCCAGTCGCGTTATATTCAGCTGGGGTCGATCATCGCTCTCAATCATCACGAAAAGTTCGATGGTAGCGGTTATCCAAGCGGCTTGCAGGGACAGGAAATTCCCCTGGAGGCTCGTATCGTGGCGGTAGCCGACGTGTTCGATGCACTGGTGACCAAGCGACCATATAAAAAAGCCTGGACGGATGAACAAGCGTTGAACATGCTTGAACTTGAATCGGGCAATCATTTTGATCCGGAATGCGTGAACGCTTTCTTTAACCGGCTGGACGACATCTTCCAGATTCGTGCTGAATTAACTGATTGAGTTTTCCACTGGATATGGAACTTCAAGGCAAAGCACAACGTAAGAAATCTTTGATCAGAAAGATTTCCAAGCGGCTGCGTAAAACGGGTGATACGGAACCCGAACAGGCGATAAAACTGCGGCTTACGATTGGTATTTTTCTGCTTGGCTATTTTTGTTTCCCCTGGAATTCGGAACTGGGCTTCTGGCAACATCTGCAAACCCTGCCCTCGCTGATTGCATTAGGCTATTACATCGGTGCGATACTGATCGCCGGTGCGATTTTGTACCGCCCCAGACCTTCACCGATACGACGGGTGGCGGGTATTTTTCTCGACCTGGTGTCGTTGTCAATTGTCATGTACCTGGCCGGTGACTATAGCGTTGAGCTGTTCGTTCTCTACCTGTGGGTCATCCTCGGCAATGGTTTTCGCTACGGAACCCGCTACGTTTATATTTCGCATGCGGTCAGCCTGGCCGGTTTTACCCCGGCCATTTTGTACGGCGAGTACTGGCAGCAAAACTACGAGGTTGCGATCAGCTTGTTACTCATGCTGATTCTGCTACCGCTATATGCAGCGTTCCTGCTAAAAAAATTGCACCAGGCGATCGATGAGGCCAAGCAGGCCAATATTTACAAGAGCCGCTTTCTCGCCAATATGTCGCATGAATTACGCACACCGTTGAATGGTGTGATCGGAATGGGTGAATTACTGCGTGAAACCAACCTGACGTTTGACCAGCACGAATTGGTTAACTGCATGCACAACTCGGCGACCACACTGCTCGAGTTAATTGAAAACATCCTTGATATTTCCAAGATCGAGTCGGGCAAACTGGTGATTGATTCGCAGCCTTTTGACCTCCATGCGCTGATTACCTCGGTCCGTTACATGCTCGCACCGATGGGTGAAAAAAAGGGCCTACATCTCTCTTGCACGATTGACCCGGAAACAACCTTTCAGCTGATTGGCGATCAACCGCACCTGCGCCAGGTGTTGATCAACCTGATCAACAACGCGATCAAGTTCACTGACAAGGGAACCGTGAATTTGCATGTTTTTCCGTGCGGCGGTAGCGACAAGAAGCCTCGCATCCGGTTTGAAGTTGTTGATACAGGAATCGGCATCGACAAATCCATGCAGGAAAAGATTTTTGAGAATTTCATTCAAGACGAGGGAGCGGGCAGTCGCAGTATTGGTGGCACCGGCCTGGGCACGACGATTTGTCGAGACCTGGTTGAGTTGATGGGGGGAGAAATCGGTCTTGAGAGCACGCCCGGCGAAGGCTCCACATTCTGGTTCGAATTACCCTTTGAAATCATGCCGCAACGGGAGCAGGAGCTGTCAAGTAATCGACTGCTGCTTCTGAGTAGCGAGGAGTGTGCGTCCATAATCCGGCCATCACTGAAGGACTGGTCGATAGAATTCGATTGGGTACAATCTGCCGCCCGCGCATTTTCACTGCTGGTTAATGCCACCGAGGATCAAAATCCTTACAAGGTTCTGATTGTCGACCAGGCGGTCATGCGTGATTTCAATCCCACGCAGTTTGCCCAAATGATCAGCTCGGAACGCGAGCTCGAGCATCTTTCGATGATATTGGTCAACTCTTCGGATTCGATGATCGAAAGCAACCAGGTCAATGACTACTACATCTCCACGCTTGAATCACCGGAGGACAAGCGCCTGCTGTACAACTCGATTCATGCTGCTCAGAGCCTGAGCTTCGAAGATAGCAATATCGTCACACTGGCGGAGTACTATGCACGGCAGGGCAGCACCAAGAATCTCAATATCCTGGTTGCCGAGGATAACCAGGTCAATCAGCAGGTGATTGAAGGAATCCTGAGAATAGCCGGCCACCATGTGCAGCTTGCCGCAAGCGGGGAAAAAGCGCTGGATATCCTGTCTGCCGAGCTGGAAAGTTTTGACTTGATGATCCTGGATATGAACATGCCGGAAAAATCCGGTATCGAAGTGGTGAAGGCATTGAGATTCATGGACACCGAAAGCCGGTTACCGGTGATTATGCTTACTGCGGACGCTACGCCAGAGGCTCGTGAAGCAAGTCTCGCCGCCGGCGCCAACAGTTTTCTTACCAAGCCGGTTGATGCACGTGTGCTACTGGAAAAGGTTGCGGTCCTGACACGCGACAGTGCGCGTAAAAGCAAGGAGACGCCGGTCGCCGGAAAAGCCACAAAAATCATGTCGCCCACAAGCGGGGTCAAGCAGTCGCCCTGGTTTGATGAAAATATTTTGCGTGAACTCTCTAACCTGGGGGAGGGCGTGGGCTTTCTGCAGGGATTGGTCAATGGATTTTGTGATGACGGCAAAAAGCATTTGCGTAACATCAGAGAGGCCGAGCAGGATGATTACCCCGGGTACCGTGAGAGCCTGCACGCATTGAAAGGGTCAGCCACCGAACTCGGTGCTAACAAACTGGTTGATACATGTCTGCAGGGGGAAGCCTTGAAACCCTACGACATTGGCACAGAAAAAATGCAGCAGATTAACCGCAAGGTTGAAGAAGTCTTCAACCTTACGGCCAGCGCACTTGAACAATCAGTTTCGGATCAGTCGTTACTGAATCCAAATAATCCCGACTAGGCGTTCGAAACCATACGGGTGTTCTGACGTTTTACCAGGCGCTGCATCATCTTGAGATCTTTTGCGGTCAATTTTAACGCTGCATCCGCCCAGATTTCCGCGATATCCAGCAATTCTTTCATTGTGACAGGATTGGTCACGTCCTTGACCTTGCGCATTGCGGCCATCGTATTGCGACTGCGCTGTGCGTGTTTGGCGTATTTGTACACGGCCATTTCACCTTCACCTTTTTCAGCCAGGACATCGACAACGCCCATTTCGTGCATCTCCTCGGCACTGAAAATGTGACCGCTCAGGATCATCTGTTCAGCTTTTTGCGCTCCAATTTTACGGGACAACAGCGAGTAGGCGCCCATACCCGGGAACAGGTTGAACAGGACTTCTGGCAATCCGATCTTGGCGCCACGCTCTGCAATGATCAGGTTACTGGACAGTGCAGCCTCGAAGCCGCCACCCAGGGCATCACCCTGAATCAGTGAAATCGTTGTGAGATCCTGGTTGTGGTGATACATGTTGCGGTAGAGAATATCAATGCAATGGGCAGCATACTGATACAGGCCATCGCGGTCGCGTGTGTCGATCATGCGAGTGAAGAGATTCAGGTCACCACCCAGGTTGAAAATGCCACTTACGTCAGAGCCTACAACCAGGAAATCATACTTTTCACCGTTGCTATCTTTCATTTCCTGCTCTACACCAGCAAGGTAAGTGTCCAATTCCTTCAGCAGGGTTGGCGTGAAACAGGGACGAGGCTCTCCACTCATCAAAAACCAGCCGATCTTGTAGCGGGCATCATAATGCGTATTAAGCTGTTCAAACTCGCCTGTACGAGTTTTGGTTTGAGTACGGGTAGATTGGTCAATGTGCGCTATGTTGTTCATCAGATTAACTCCTGTGGTTATCAAAAAATGGTACCTGGTTAAATACTGAAAACCGATACCAAACGGACAAAGGTTGTTACATTTCGATAAATAGCACGTTTTACTACTGGTGTAGGAACATACTTGTAGTGCTATTTTTTTACTATTTCAATTACGTTTATATCTTATATCTCTAGATATGCAAGCTATTGAGATAAATCATTAGAAGTTCTACTGTCGCTGATTTGTGTATGATTTTTTACCTGGACGTACCGATTTCTTCATGCTGAGCCAACAAAATGAGCTGGTACCAGAAGGGGAGAACGCAGTTTTCAGGGTGTTTGAACCACTAGATAGCCAGAAAATTCTTAATCCCGGTAAAAATAATCTGGGCTGCGATGGCAGCAACAAAAAGGCCTGTCAGCTTGGTTAGAATGACCAGTCCATCCTGGCCAATAATACGTTCCACTTTACCCTCTAACAGCAGGATAACCACGACGCTGAGGATTCCATGGCGCTGATTCCCGGCTGTTAATGGAGAGGCCTGTGAGTATACGTTGTTTGGATGAATATCCAGCCAGACACTCGCAATGCCGCAATTCAGATGTTTTTATTGACAAAAGGACGCGAAAACCGCAAAATGCGCCTCTTCAAAACAACGCGCCCGTAGCTCAGCTGGATAGAGTACCTGGCTACGAACCAGGCGGTCGGAGGTTCGAATCCTTCCGGGCGCGCCATATAAAACAAAGGCTTAGCTTTAATCGGCTAGGCCTTTTTTATTTGATCTGAATATTTAGTCACTCTCTTAGTCGCTTTTATTAGCCGCTTGATGACAAGAGAGGGGGGTTACTACTCCGAATGACTGCTTTCGGCTGCCGCGGATATTCTTACAAGTCAATCGGATGACTCACATGGCCATCAAGCCGACAGTTCTCACGCTAGAATTGATATGAACATCGATCGTGATGCGGCTTAACCAGAGGTGGTTAGATATGAATGATGAATTACGCAAACGCTTCATAGCTCACGTCAAAGAATGTGAGCGAATCTACGAGATATGGGATTCAGAGGATTATCCCTATCCTGTGCCAGATTTGCCTGATTATCCACCTGAATTCTCCGATTTAACCTGCGGCGCCAAAACCAGAGCAGGCCATCCGTGCAAACAGAAGATTCTCTATAGTAGCGGTCGTTGCCGATATCATGGTGGGCTTTCAACTGGCCCGAAGACAGAGGAAGGGAAGGCGAAATCAGCTCGGAACTGGTGCAGAAGAAAACGAACCCCATGAGATGCTTAACAAATCTTAACATCGATCCTTCAACTCCCAGGAAACAGACGTTAGAAGGCAAGGCGAAATCTGCACGCAATGGGCACGGAAGAGAACGAACCCCATGAGTGTGTTGACTAATGTTGACGTTTTCACCATCTCCTAATATTTCGAACCCCATGAAGTGCCTAACAAATCCCAACATTATTTGCTGTCAGGGGCTGTCAGGTGTGCGGTTCATAAGTAGGTGTATCGTAGAATAGGTTCGCCTTCCATCGCTCGTCCAACCGCATGAGACAGGCAAGATCATTCGCATTAACCTTCTCAGCACAATACGGGCAGCATACATCACCCCTGACGATCGCCTGGAATTCGGGCGGAAAGAGTATCGGATCAAGGAAAATCGAAGCGAAGCTCTGTCGTAAAGCCAGTTTCTTGCAGTGAGGACAGCGAGTAGCTTGTTCGGGGGCAAATCTAGTCATTAATGCACTGTAATTCTCGACGAAGCCAAGTGCAAGTAATCTAGCCGATAAGCGAATGACTGCTTTCGGCCAGAAGCGGACGTTCAGTGAGCATGATGCCTAGTCTTAGTCCACACCAAATGAATATAGGACTAGGTCCTGACTATCATTAACGACAGCTTCATAGCTCACACCATCACCCATGTGTGTTTCGACTCTTAGACCCGCAAGATTTACGCCATCTTTTACAACCAGGCTCACATCCGTATGAACAGGAAGCGCGACTGAATCCCCGAGAGTAATAGCCAAGATATTATTTTCGGTGGACACCGTGTAAGAGAATGCATCCCGGGCAGACCAGTACTCTCCGAACGCGTCCATATTGTGAGCTTTTACATCCTCGGGAATTCCCTGAATAAACAGTTCCAATTCATCCAGCTTGTATTCCCGGTTAGGGTGTATCAACAAGACAGTCAGTGCCCCATTATCCACGTTATTTCCGAGAATGCCGAGCCATGTAGCTGCGACATTTGCAGGATCATCATTGCTGTAGCCGTCTGATGCATTCATGGGGAACTCGTAAATATCCGAGCGTGCGGCAGAAAGGGAGCGCTCGTAAAGTACGCGATAGGGGAAGTTTGTTAAGGTGCTGTTGGCACTAAATGAGCTGTCAAATTTATAATCCAAAGCTTCCATCACCTCGGGTTGAAACTCATTCCACAACAAATGTCCAGAACGGAACGTTTTTACATCGATGCCTAGATCATTTTCAAGGAGATCTCTGGACACTTCCAACTCCCCGTAAACAGTGGCTCCCGTTGTAGTGGTTCCATTATTGCCAGGAAGATAGGTTGCCATAGTATTGCCTGGCGCACCTAAGGGGATAGTAGTCTCGTCATCCCAGTCCCTGAAATGCCCTACACTATGGCTACTGATGACGTGCCCTTGTGTCAGAGCGTACTGATAAACAGCATTATTCATCGTGTAATAATCGCCATCAATCGCATCATCAATATAGTGTGTGCAGATATTGTAATTAGCGCTGATACCATAACTGATTTCGAGATCGACAAAGTCTGACATCAAGTCAGCACCTGATTGGGAATCAAGATCATGAGTGATGATTACCGAAGCCTTGCTCTCTTTCGTGCTTGTATGTTTCCAAGTAGCGTAAGGTACATTTTCCTCGTAAATAGCTCGCAGAAAGAGCATGAACGTATCCGTGGTTGGCTCGTAAGTATTCAGGTCTCCACGGTCTGCCGAGAAGTCCATATCCATTTGGTTGCGTAAAATGACGTCTGAAAATGAAACTCCTAAGAGGTATGTTTTTCCTAAACCTGACTGGTTAAGTACTGCAGCAGTTGAAGCATCATTGTATTCCGCAATCGCTGTACCACCATCAGTGGCATAGCTTCTGGAGTAAATATACTCTGTATAGCTACCCCCACCGAGACTAACGGTAATTTCTTCGGGCTGGTCAATATACTTGAATTCATCCAATCCAAGACCGGTGAACCAAGTCATGGCATTTCGTGTATTGACTCTTGTTTGACCGCTTATACCGAAGAGCGCATACAGATCAGGATCAGAAACCCCCCTACTAACGATCACACCACCATTACTCACATAATTAATGAGCTGAAGCACTTCAGCTGCATCAAAAGTACCAGGGGCAATGTACGATGCCACGTAAACAATGTCATAAGTTAATGCTTCGGTCAGGTCGATTGTTGCATGGTGGGGCACCCCCATTATTTCAAGTGCCTGTGACAGCCCATTAAAGTCGGATACTGACTCACCATTATCCGATGTGAGATCAAGCAGTGCTGCATTCAGATTCGTGGTACCGGTAATCGATTCCTGGCCAGCAGTTCTGAACGATGAGGTGAATTCGGTGGGCATAGCATTACCTGCCGCACTCAGGAGGGCTACCGACAATGTAATATCATATTGAGTGGCAAAACTCAGGTTAGCTAATGGCGTGAATGTGGCTGTATAAGCTCCGGCATCGTAGGTGAGTGTACCTGGTACACCACCACTGATGGAAAAAGCAGCCTGCAGGGAAGCCTCATCGATAGCAATATTAAATTCAATTTGAATGGCAGAATCAATGTCGACGAACAACCCATCCTTTTGAGGTGTGAGACTTTCCACCTGTAGCGCTGCTTCAGGCTGGGAGCTGGAGCTACCACACCCCCCCCACATATAGACACAATCAGGAGGAAAGTCATACGGGTTATGCTAGATAGCATTGTTGACTTCATTTAAACATTGCCTATTATATTTTCACGATATTGTCTTTCTAAATACTGAGCTGATTCATTCTAAGATTACACCTATGCATCATGCATAATGGCTAATTAGGATGTAGAGTGCAAGCCAATTAATACTCTATAGCATTTAGCCTTATATATACTTCGACCAGTAATTTATGAATGTCCGCTTTGGGTCGGTAGCGGTCGTTCAGGCTAGCTGGGGCGACAGATTCCCACGAAAGTCGGCTATCGGCCAGAAGCAGACATTCCACTCAATTTATTAGAGGGAGAGATCATTTAAGTGATTGCAGCTTATGTACTGCTTCTTGTGGGCATATTTTGGACTCTAAGGCTTAGCCTTTACTTCTATCACAGTATCGCCAAAATCAATTTTCCTGATGTTCGGCCAATGAGAAATGCCAGGACGTGGGGAAATGTGAACTACTGCTGATTGTCCCATGACATCACTATATGCAGCTATATATGCCGCTCTGTGAATTCCGTCGATAATATAGAATATGAATTCACCACTTTGTAATGTGGCAAATTCATTGACTACGATTGGAAAATTGATCAGATCGCATTTCGTATTGAGAAACTGATTTATCAATTTTAAATATCTCGATACATTATGTATTTTTTTACCACAACTAACAGCTTCATGTTCAACATATCGCTCGTAATTGAGATATTCTTTTGTGAATTCAATTCCTTCAATTGAGTTGGAGGCCTTCAAAATATCCAGGGTCTTTTTGGCAAAATCGTAATGCGGTGTATTTCTAATTCCCAGAGCTGTAGCCGAAACAGTTCCAATTTTCTCGTAATCCTGACCTGCCCCCAGCAAGTGGTCCGGTTTGAATGTTAGTTCATCGCCGGTTTCAGCTCCAGTGGAATGATGGATTCAGGAGCTGGAGGGCGATAGCCC
>NZ_MPQG01000029.1:0-10903 GCF_002020255.1 Solemya velum gill symbiont
ACTGAACAATCGTCCCCGAAAATGTCTTGGCATTAAAACGCCCAATCAAGTATTTTTCGGGATTAACCCATCCGTTGCACTAGTGAGTTGAATCCGCGGAAAAAAGTATTATTTAGAATGTGGGAATATGGAAATTTTGTAAATATGGAAATTGCTGAGAATGTATATGGGGATACACAAAATGAATAAAACTATTATCGCTCTTGCAACTGCTGCAGCTATCGCAGCACCTGTTGCAAATGCAAACGTCACAATATACGGAAAAGTCCACGTATCAGTGGATCATGTCGATCAGGACGGTTCAACTGTCTGGAATGTCATGAGCCGTGCTTCACGCATTGGATTTAAAGGCACTGAAGACCTCGGTAATGGCCTGAGCCTGATCTGGAAAGCAGAAACTACCTATGATTTTTCTGATGGAAGTGCCTGGGATAGTGCTCGTAACGCCTATATTGGTCTGACTGGTGACTGGGGTACATTCCTCTACGGGATTCACGACACACCTTTCAAAATGTCAACAGGCAAGCTGGATCTTTTCGCCGATACTCTTGCCGATAACAACAGCACCATCGGCTTCCACGATGTTCGTGCCGATAATGCCATTGCTTATATCAGTCCAAACATGAATGGTCTGACAGTTGCGGCCGCGATAATTGCTAAAGAAGGACAGCACAGTGATACTGGCCTTGCAGACGCATACTCGATAGCGGCCATGTACAGCAACAATGGCCTCTATCTCTCGGCAGCCTATGAAGATCTTGGTGGCCCCGGCAACAGCATTGATCATGTTTCCAAATGGCGTGTTGGTGCTGGCTATACCATGAATGCATTTACCTTAAACGGAATCTACGAAAGCCGTGACAGAAATAACCAGGGTACACAGAACCACTGGCAGGTTCAGGGTGGATACAGCTTTGGCAACAATGTTGCAAAAGCCATGTATGGTGTGAGTGATTCGCTGAATGACAGTAACAAGAGTTCATGGGCTCTTGGCCTGGATCACAAGCTGAGCAAGAGAACGAGTGCTTATGCGCTCTATGTCGACTCAGAGCATAACCTCGCAAGCGAAATGGGTTGTGACTCTCCTTGCGCTGGTGATGGTTTCTCGTTTGGTATGATCCACAACTTCTAAACTGATTCAGTCAGCAATAGAAATTGAAACGGGACCTTCGGGTCCCGTTTTTCATTTCTGCAACCACCCTCTCTGATCGAGTGAGGTTACGCACCACATTTCCCGGGGATGGAATTAGCCGGATTTCAGTCACATGTTTACTGTATACTCCCCTGCAATTCGAGGTGCACTTCGGTCTGCACCCAACTTCCAAGCAGTCATCCACAACGATCACCGCTGAAAACAGATAGTTTCCGCCTGGACCGTACCAGTAGCACCCTATTGGTCAGGCCGATCCCAGAGAAATAATTTCCATGTCATTTAAATCCCTCGGTCTCAGAACCGAACTCCTGCGTGCCGTGTCAGAACAAGGCTACAGCAAACCGACTCCTATCCAGTCGAAAGGCATTCCACCCGTTCTCGAAGGACGGGATATCATGGGTGGTGCACAGACAGGCACCGGCAAAACAGCAGGCTTTACCCTGCCACTGCTGCAACGCCTGATGGAATCCGGCCAAGCAACAAAAGGCAAACGCCCGCTACGCGCCCTGGTACTGACACCCACACGCGAACTGGCAGCCCAGGTTGAAGACAGCATCGATACCTACGGCAAATACCTGCCACTAAAATCGATGGTGATTTTCGGTGGTGTCAGCATTCGCCCGCAGATTGATAAACTGCGCAACGGTGTCGACATCCTTGTTGCTACACCGGGCAGACTGCTCGATCATGCCGGTCAGAAAACCATCGACCTTTCGAATATCGAAATCCTCGTGCTCGATGAAGCCGATCGTATGCTCGATATGGGCTTCATCCGTGATATCCGCAAGGTGCTCGCGCTACTGCCAAAACAGAAACAGACACTGCTCTTCTCTGCCACCTTCTCGAAAGAGATCAGGGTGCTCGCGCATGAGTTGCTTGAGAAACCAGCACTGGTTGAAGTCGCACGCCATAACACGGCTGCTGAGCGTGTCACACAGGTCGTACATCCCGTCGACAAGGGACGCAAACGTGAACTCCTCTCCTGGCTGATCGGTTCCAACAACTGGAAGCAGGTATTGGTCTTCACACGTACCAAGCATGGTGCAAACCGCCTCGCCAAGCAGTTGGAGGGTGATGGCATCACCTCTGCCGCGATCCATGGCAACAAGAGCCAGGGCGCTCGTACAAAAGCACTGGCAGGTTTCAAGGCGGGAGATGTGCGCGTACTGGTGGCAACCGATATCGCCGCGCGCGGACTGGATATAGACCAGCTCCCCCACGTGGTCAATTTCGAACTGCCCAACGTACCTGAAGATTATGTCCACCGCATCGGCCGCACCGGCCGGGCCGGCAACGAGGGTGAGGCGATATCACTCGTCTGTGTTGACGAGCTGAAGTTACTGAGAGATATCGAACGCCTGTTGAAACGTGAGATTCCGAAAGTGGTTATGGATGGCTATGAACCAGATCCTAGTATCAAACCCGAACCAATAAATAAGGGGCGAGGTGGTCAGCAGAGATCATCCCGTGGCAGGTCTGGCGACGGTAATCCGGCGGGCAAAAGAAACAGCGGTAACAGCAACAACAGAAACAGTGGCAACAGGCAGTCAAAAGGCCGCTCTGGCAACAGGAGAAATGCATAACACTTTCCTGCTCCATCACTTGCAAGAAGCAATCAAGCCATACGAGATATACATCTGGATAATGAAAAAGGGAGCATGACAACTTGCTCCCTTTTTTCTTGCAGCTTTTTCAGGTCATGCTCTTCCCGTACAGCGCCCGCCTAACCTGTCTGGATAAATTTCTTTACATGTTGAAACGTCATTTCATAATTCCATGATGAGATAAACACCAGGTCATCTTCACCAGCTCTTCCCAGAACACTAGTCACGGCATCATCCTCAGATGCGTGTACAAATATCGCCTGCCGGGAAACTCCTTCATCCAGCAATCCCCGGGTAAGAAGATCCGTCAACTCACCTGCCGTACGGTTGCGCAGGTAATGATCAGTGGTGTACAGGTGGTATTCATCATAATCCCCGGCAACCATTTGCATCGCCTTGCTATAGTCTGCATCCCTTCTATTCCCGGTCATCGAGTAGACAAGAAAACGCCTATCTCCATCAATCTTTCTGACTGCAGGTTCTACAGCTGCAAGGGCGCTTGGGTTAAGGCAGTGATCAACGACAACGCGAAAAGGAAAACCATCGATAGTAGTCATGCGACCAGGATTATCTGAAGCATCACATTGAAAAGTACCTAATGACTCGACTATAGATTCAAGCTCCTGATCCAATCCATAGGCAATGGCGGCCGCACACATTGCATTTTCGATATTATATAAAGCTGCTCCACCAAGGGACGCAGGAAGGTCTGTCACTGCCAACAGTGGATGGCGCATGCTGTTATCGTAGAGGACCATCCATAACTCACTATCGACCTGCTCAAGCCGCAGCGCAGGGTGACCAGACGCAATATGCTCCGCTACAAGTGGATTCTCCTCCATCATGCTGAAGTAACAGACACGATCAGCACGAGAGCGTTTGGAAAGAGCGGCAGTAAGAGGGTCATCCGCACCCAGAATGACCATCTTCCGAGCCAGCTCCACCAACAGGCCCTTGACCTTTGCCATCTCCTCCCTTGATTGCACACCAAGCTCACCAATATGTTCATCGGCAACATTGGTTACAGCCATGACATCGCAAGAATCAATTCCTGTGCCCCACTTGAGAATTGCCCCACGTGCAATCTCAAGTACCGCAGCATCGATACGGGGATCAATCAGAAGTTGCTGTGCGGCTGACCCACCTGACAAATCCCCTCTGTGAACCAGCTCATCATCTACATAAACACCACTTGTACTGGTCATACCAACACAAGCCCCGGAATGGCGCAGGATATGTGTGCTCATACGGGTCGTGGTTGTCTTTCCGTTACTTCCGGTTACGACCGCAACGGGTATGCGTGATGGTTCACCTGCAGGGAAAAGCATCTCGAAAATGGGACCAGCCACATCATGTGGCTCTCCTTCGGTTGGAGAATGATGCATACGCAAACCGGGAGATGGATTAATCTCGCAGATCTTGCCGCCTGTCTCCTTCCAGGACCGTGTGATATCGGTCGTAATATAGTCGATACCGGCAATATCCAAACCGATAACCTTGGCAGCCAGAAGTGCCATCTCCTGGTTGTCCGGATGCACGTCGGAGGTCACATCAACACAGGTCCCACCCCTGGAAAGATTACTTGTGCCGCGCAAAAAAACCTGTTTGCCGGCTGGAGGAATACCATCAATTGTGTAACCTGCCTTTGCCAGCACTGCCTCCGCTTCCTGGTCCAGTTCAATCCGACCGAGTACTGATTGCTTTCCTACACCACGTCGTGGATCACGGTGAAGCATATTCACCAGTTCCCTGATGGTATGGCGACCATCACCAGTCACATGTGCCGATATGCGGTGTGCTGCAGCAACAAACTTTCCATTGATGACAAGCAGACGGTACTCATCTCCGTCTATAAAGTTTTCCAGCAAAACCATTGGAGAATGCTGCTTTGCCGTGTCGAACGCAGTCAGTAGAGAGCGCTCATCCTGAATACCAATCGTAATTCCTATCCCCATATCTGTCGTGGAAGGTTTAGCAACAAGGGGGAACCCCAACTGCCTGGCGGCCCGGGGTACTGTTTCGCGATTATTTACAACTACCTGGTCAGCAACAGGTAAACCAACGCGACGTAGCTCAATATTAGCGTGTGGCTTGTACTGGGCCAGATGAAACGCGACCCAACTCGTGCCGGGTGTGGTTTTTTTCCACAAACGCTTTTGATATCGACCCTGCCCAAGAATCAATGAATCCGGGCTTAAGCCCATCGTGATGGGAATATCCCTCTCTCTGGCCGATTGGTAAAGATATCGTGTATCAATATTCCTGCTTAGCGGTACTGCTTTTTGAAGAAATAGCTTGTGCTCACGATTCATTATCGACGCAAGCGCTTCCCTATCTACCTCTTTTGCCTCTGTCAGGCGCTTCAGAACTTCTTGAGCGTAATTGACGGTCAGTGTTGTAACCTGGCGCTCCTCATATGAAAAGAGAAGATCCAAACCACCTCTATCCGGAAGTGAAACGACTTTTTTGTAAGTCAACATCCATCCGAGTTCGGCAGCCGCCATTTCAATCAGGCTGAATAAAACGTGGCCAGCATGCGAGCTTTCAACGCCCACCGGGTTGATCGTCTCCAGCACCTCTTGCAACTGTGGAAAAACTTGCATCCAACGACGTAACAGGATGGCAGGAACTGGCGTTACGACAGATTCACCGGGCTGGTCGGCTTCCAATCGGAGGCGGCACACCTGGTTATCCAAATAGAGATTAACCCCGACAAAAAAGCGCAATTCAGAGACTTTCATTTAGGTTTTATTCATCATAAAGGTATAGTTACAGTATTGTGATAGTCTAAACCAGTTCTATTTTACTCACCTTTTAATTGCGGATTCACTGAGAATGAAACTACCAGCAAACGGGGCGCTTTATGGTGGAAATCCACCCCAGGGCATTAGCCAGGAGCCCCTGATTATCAACGCCTGCCTGTCGGGTAATATCACCAACAGGGCAAGCAACCCCAATGTTCCCTGTAGTGTTCAGGAAATCACTGATAATGCAGGAGCCGTCATCGAGGCAGGCGCAAGTATTCTCCATGTTCACGCCTATGAGAATGATGGCACCCCAAGCTGGCGCCCGGAAATTTTCGGTAACATTTTTGACTCCATCCGCAGTGATCATCCTGAGGTGGTGCTGGTTGCAACAACAAGCGGACGACTTTACCCCGAATTTGAAAAACGCTCGGCAGTCCTCGAACTGGACGGCAAGGCCAAACCCGATATGGCCTCGTTGACCCTTGCATCACTCAACTTCCCCAGGCAGGCATCGATAAATGATCCTGAAACCGTTCAAGGACTGTGCCAGCGAATGCGTGACAGGGGCATAACACCTGAACTGGAAGCTTTCGATCTCGGCATGCTGAACTACGCATTTTATCTGCAGCGCAAGGGAATGTTGCCATTGCACTGCTATGTCAATCTGCTACTTGGTTCACTCGGCACGGTGCCCGGGCGTACTCTTGATCTCGCCAACCTTGCGCGCGAGATTCCACAGGACTGGACATGGGCAGCAGCAGGGATCGGGCGTTATCAATTACCCATCAATGCCACGGCAATTACCATGGGCGGTAACGTACGGGTCGGACTGGAAGATAATCCGTTTTATGACTACGCTGAACGGGAACCGGCCAGTAATGAAGAGTTGATTAAACGCCTCGTCCGCATTGCCGGTGAACTCGGGCGAACAATTGCATCACCCGGAGAAACACGTCAACGACTGCATCTTGATAATCCTGACAACTGGAGTGCGACTCAAATTACGATCCGGAAAATGAAATCCGGTGACATGGATCGTGTGATGGGAATACTGGCAGAGTGGAATATGGCGCCAATCGAAGCAGATGCGAATACCCCTGCTCCGGAACGTGACCGAATAGAGATCGGCAATACATTTGTTGCCGAACTTCAGGGAAATATAGTCGGTACCTGCGGTTACTATGTTCTCGATGAAACGCATGCTGAAACAGCAAGCCTTGCAGTCGACCCGGAATTTCTTGGTTGTGGAATCGGTTTTCAACTGCAGGAGGCACGGCTGCAGGAGATACGTGAGCGAGGGATTCGTCATTTACGAACTGAATCGGATCGACCTGAAGTCATACATTGGTATATCAATAAATTTGGTTACCGGAAGACAGGAATAAATCCCAAAAAGCATGCATTTGGTCACCCTGATAAGGACTCCTGGACAATCCTTGAGCTTGAACTGGAGCAGTGACAATGCAGGAAACGTTCGTGCAGAACCAGAATGGTTTCAGAGATGGACTGCAACAACCCGGGCAAGCCATAACAATCTCTTTTTCTGTTCCTGAAGGGAACAATGACATCAAATCATTAGATGAATGGCTGATAAACAGACTTGAAGTTGAAATTGATCCGGAACCAGATCAAACAATCGGGCTGATCGAATCCAAATCAAAAGAAGTCTTCTCTCTTGTCTGGAGAGTTCTCCTCTTAGGGCGCTATTTCCAGCAAACAGCCCGCATCCCCGTTTTTGATCCGGGAATTATACTTTCGGTTTCACAAAGCCAAGACGATCAAACCAAATGGCAATCAAGGGTAGCTATACCCATGATTGATAACCTCTCCACTAACATTATTCACAAGGCCTATAGCTCTGCGACAGAGCTAATCCATCATGTATTGAATAATAGCCGTTCGTCCGATACCCCCGATGAGCCGTACAAAATCCTCCAGGAAAATACCCTGAAGCCTCTCCAGTCAATGATCAGGTCGGGCATTTCTACAATACCCATACTCAAAACCGCTCATCAGAACCATATACCCTTTCGCCACTTGAAGAGCGGGGTATACCAGCTGGGTTGGGGGTGTAATAAACGTTTGATCGACAGAAGTTCAGTGGATGCTGATTCCAGCATAGGCGTCACATTCACGCATAACAAATTTCAAACAGCAACCATGATTCGAATGGCCGGACTTCCTGCTCCGGTTCATGTCATGGTGAAAAGCTATGAAGAAGCGAGGCAGGCTGCTGACAGGCTCGGCTGGCCTCTCGTTGTCAAACCGGCAAATCTGGACAGAGGAGAAGGTGTTACCGTTGCCATTGCAAACGATGAAAAACTCGAATTTGCATACAAGAGGGCATCAGCCCTCTCTAAATCGATACTCGTGGAACGCGAAGTACCGGGTGTCTGTTATCGCGTACTGATTACCAATGGAAAAATGCTGTATGCAATAAAAAGGAGTCCCAGGTCAATTGAAGGCGATGGCAGGCACAAGGTGACCGAGCTTGTTCGTATGGCGACTGAGGCCAATGACAACAAACCTCCTTGGCTTCAGGAGAAACCCTACCCCCTGGATGCCCTCGCGCTGGAATCCATGTCCCTTGCCGGATTCACTACTGATTCCATACCGGAAAAAGGCGAATGGGTACCACTGCGCAGAATTGAGTCAACAGCCTGGGGTGGACACATTGAAGAGGTGACAGAACTGGTGCATCCGGAAAACCTGCAGATCGCTGAACAGGCTGCATCCTTGTTTCGGCTGTCAAATGCAGGGATAGATATCATTTCAAGTGATATCTCACGACCATGGTATGAGAACCAGGCGATCATCAATGAAGTCAATTATGCTCCCTACTTTGGTGGAAATGATATTGCCAGGTCGGCCATGCCGGCTTACCTGAAAACACTCATTCACGGTGACGGACGGATTCCCATCGAAATTGTTCTAGGCAAGGATTCAGAAATGTCCGAAGCCCGTTCACGACAACAAGCTCTTCTCAAGCAGGGAGTCGACTGCCACCTGACAAGCCATTCTGAAACATTGAAACCGGATGGGCAACCAATGCCCTTTCCCTTTCAAAGCCTTTTCAACAGGACCTCTGCCCTGTTGATGAACAGGCATGTTGAGGCACTCGTACTTAGCGTTCAGACGGATGAGTTGTTACACACCGGATTACCTGTCAACCAGGTTGACCAGCTGATCCATTTAAATGATGAGATTAGTGATTGGAAGAATCCGGACGTCAGTTCTGAAGCAACCATACAGAAGCTGATAGAGCAGATTGAACACTATTTAGCTACATAGCACTCCCACAATCTCTACCAGCGAGATTGTCAATCTGTACGTGTCCACCGGTGCTATTGCGCCGACAGGTAATCAGGGTCAGTGTAACCACATCCTGGTCACCCTTTGACTTTCGCAGGATGTAAGACAATCGTTTTAGTCACTGACTCTAAACACCTGACACAGCAAAATCGAATGTTATTCAAACTCCATCATCTTATAAATTCTCGCTGCGTTCCTTAACGAAAGCTCTCTGAAGGTTTTCCACTGCATATAGGCAGACTGATCGATTTGATAGGCATCAGTTAAATCGCCACCATCATCAAGAACCTGTTCAACTTTTCCTTGCATATAGACCAGGTAATCTTTTGTAAAAGATGTAACTGTCTGCATGTCAGTAACATCACCATGCCCCGGAATAATAATCCCCGGGTTTAATGTCTCAAGCTTGTCCCAGTTTTCTATCCACTCCCCGACACTTGTATGCTCCAGGATTGGTAGCATGCGTTCGTTAAAAGCGAAATCACCGGAGATTAAGAGATTATTTTCAGGCAACCACAACTGGATATCATCCGGGCTATGGGCATTGCCAAAATGCTTCAGGATAATTTTTCTTCCTTTAACCGGAAGAGCATACTCGTCACTAAATGTATGGTCGGGCATCAACAGTCGAGACTTGAAATATTTATCCTTTAAACTGTTCCTGGCCTGCTCGATCACCTGTTCTGAAGTATGCTCCAGAATCTCCGGCGTGTTGTCGTGCGCGATAATTTCAACGCCCTGCTCCTTCCAGTAACTACCGCCAAATACAGCATGTCCCTGTGCGTTTTCATACACCAGGTACTTGACTGGCAGATCAGTAACCTTCTTGATCTCCTCGTGCATCGCTTGTGCGAGTAAGTAGCTACCGCCACCGTTAAAAACGACAACCGCATCATCAGCGACGATGAAGCTAAGGTTATTGTTGTGACCCGAATTTTCATAGGTCGATGGTTGTGGTGCGCCAATCGCTGAGTAGACACCATCCACAACCTGCTTAGGTCGCTGGTACAGCAGTGTTGTACTATCCAGCGTGCCCATATTCAGATCCAGGCCTCTCTTTTTCCAATCAAAATAGCCTTCATCATAATTTTTCACATTGGTATAGCCCATCTCCATCAGCGTTTTAGCTGCCAGGGGACTGCGAACATTCGTACCGCAATAAACAACGATGGGTGTATCAAGTGAGGGAACTGTTTCTGCAATGCGAAACTCCAGCCAGCCCCTGGGAATATTGACATTTTGATATAAACCGAGGGTTCCAAGCAGCTTGACTTCAAACTGTGTCCTCACGTCAATAATGACTGCATCTGGTTGCTTGTCGATTAGCTGCATTATCTCGTCAGATGAAATACTGCCAATCGATTGATTAGCCGCATCGAGGATTTGTTGTCCGGTAACAGGGGCGTCCTGCGCAAAAATGGCGTTTGAGAACAACAGGCAAAGAATTAGTAGTCGAGTCTTCAAGGTTTAAGGCTCCTGCTTCATATTAGTCTGTATGGGGCACCGTAAACGGCACTAAAATCATACGTCAGTCTAACAATATCCATACAATCCATTGGCACACACTTCATGCTGGAAAGTTGCTGTAGCATAAATTAAGACTATCCACGTGATATTCACACACACCATTGTCGTAACCAATATTAATCACCAATATAAAAACGATACCTGATAGGTCAACTCCTTCAACAAGGAGACAAGAGTCAACGAGGCGATGGCTCTCTCCGCCTAACTAGTTAGTAATGTATAATATGCTTATATTTGCTAACGAATGTAAGTGAATCCAATGAACGCAACTTATGTAAAACAAGCCCTGTTGCTGCTCACCCTCTTGCTACCACTGGGCACCGCAAGAGCTGAGGTCATTGTCTTTGTACATGGTTATATGGGCAGTGCCAATTCATGGACTGCAAGTGGTATTACTTCCGAGCTCGGCAAGGCCGGCTGGGTCCATGTCGGACTGCCTGCAACAAGTGATCAACCCAAGGCTTGATCCTCCCCCAATAAGTTGGTCCACCCTTATGATGAGTAAAACGGAGGACCGAAAATGGGAATCAAACGACACAAACCGGAAGAAATCGTCCAGA
>NZ_MPQG01000030.1:0-8452 GCF_002020255.1 Solemya velum gill symbiont
CTCCTCTAACTTTGGTCGGTGAGAGAAGCTACCTATGCTACCGCAGCTTGCCCTCTAACCAACTCTGTTGAGTTGCACTTGGAAATTGAATTCACGATAGATTGTAGACTTTATTCCTGATAGTTATTAGCACCCCTGCCATGGTGCCAATGATAATCACTCTTGTTTCACACACTCATCTTCTGTTTTTCAAAGCCCATGAACTGCTGACTGCAAACACGGTTTTTGAGAGTGCCAATATCAGTGATTTCAATTTCCAACTTGTCACCGTCGCGTAAATACCTCTTGGGGTTTAGGCTTCCACCTGAGCCATCTGGTGACCCGGTGGCAATCATGTCACCCGGTTTCAGATCGATGGTATGCGAGATATAGCAGATCAATTCCTCGATCGGGAAAAGCATCTCCCTGACCGATGCAGACTGCACGGTGTCACCGTTTAATCGCGTCTCGATTCGAACTTCAGTTACATCGGGAATATCGTCCCTGGTCACCATCCATGGTCCGCATGATCCGGAATTGGCAAAATTCTTACCCGCATGGATACTCTGTTTCTGCCAATCCCTGACTGATCCGTCGTTCATGATAGTAAAGCCTGCGATATGTTCAAGCGCATCCTGTTGCGAGATATAGCGCCCGCCCTTTCCGATGATGCAGACGAGTTCCCCTTCATAGTCATAGCTCAGGCCTGCCTCACCCGGAGGCATCTCCAACTCATCGGCATGTCCGACCAGGGTGCCCTCGAGTTTTGAAAAGAGCAGGATATTTTCAGGTTCCGGCGGTTTATCGATATCGACCGGGTAAACTTTCTGGTAGTTCATTCCTGCGCAGATGACTCTGCGGGCATTCGGTACTGGCGGCAACAGGCTGACTTCATTCAATGAATAGGCCTTCGTGCCATTACAGGAACGTTCAAGCTGCTCAAGTGCATTTGCCTCAATGACATCTCTCAGGCTGGCATGAATAGAGATGAAATCCGTTCCGGGCACAAACACCTCTCCGTTCCGGATAACACCATATAGAGGATTTTTGTTACCTTTCAGGGTAAAGCTGGCCAGTTTCATCGTGATGCATCTTTTAGAGTGATACGTGTTGGGCCTGATCCTTTTCGAGAGCCAGGTCCACCGCTACCGACGCGACCGCAAGGTCCTGCAGGCCCACACCGGTGCCATCAAACAGGGTGATTTCATCAGCATGGCTTCGCCCCGGATGTTTGCCGTTGATGACATCACCGATTGGCGTGATATCCGACTCACTGATCGCGCCACTCTCGATGGCATGCTGGTTTTCGCCAATGGTGATTGATTGGACGATCTCGTCAGTGAACAGGGTGGCGCTTTCAACCAGGGCTGTATCCACTTCCTGCTTACCCTTTGTGTCTGTACCCATACAGGCAATATGAGTACCAGGTTTGATCCACTCTTTCATCAGTAAGGCTTCAAATGCTGAAGTGATGGTAATGATGACATCAGCCTGTGCACATAACTCTTCCCGTTCTACAGATTCAAAAGGCAAGCCCAATTCATCAGCTACTGCCTTCAGCCCGGGTAACATCTCAGGATGCGGATTCCAGGCAACAACTTTTTCGAAATCACGTTGATCCGCGGCAGCACGCAACTGGAACTTTGACTGGTGACCGGCACCAACCATGCCCAGCACCTTGGCATCCTTTCGAGCCAAATGATTGATCGAGACTGCTGATGATGCTGCCGTACGTACAGCGGTCAGGTAATTGCCACCAACCATGGCCTTCAACCTGCCGGTATCAGGATCAAACAGGAACACCGTCGACTGATGATTGGGAATACCCAGGTTCACATTACCAGGCCAGTACCCGCCAGACTTCACACCCAGGCTCATACCCGCCCGGTCGAAACCGGACTTGAATCCGTACAACGCATCGGCATGGCCGATCGCTTCCCTGACAACCGGAAAGTTGTAGGCATCCCCTCTTGCCATCGCGGCAAAAACACTTTCCACCGCTGTAAAAGATGAAGCACGGTCGATAACCTCTTCGCAAGTTGCCTCGGAAACGACAACCACTCCTTTTTCGGCTTCCATTACTGATAAAGGTTGATTCATGATTTCACTCCTGATTATCTGGACCGGAGCATGCAACCGCTCCGGTCCACAAACCTGCTTTTAATATGCCTTACCACGTGCACTCACTGGCCACAGCGATTCAACCTTTCCGTTGCGTACGCCGACATACCAGTCGTGGACGTTACAGGTTGGGTCACAATGTCCGGGCACCAGTTTCAGCTTGTCATTGACCTTTAACGCATTACCTGAATCTTCAATCACGCCATGTTCATCGGAGCATTTAATGTACTCAACATCATCGCGGCCAAATATGTATGGCAGGCCACTATCGATTGACTGCGCCTTGAGCCCGGCGTCACAGATGGCCTTATCGCTTTTGGCGTGGCTCATGACAGAAGTCAGAATAAAGAGTGAATTCTTGAATTCAGAAATCGGCTGATCCTTTTCGTCATGAATGGTCTGGTAATCTGCGTCCATGAAAGCGTAGGAACCGCATTGGAGTTCGTTGTATACACCGGAAGCCCCCTCGAAGTAGTAACTGCCGGTACCACCGCCACCGACAATGTCGCACTCAAGGCCTTCGGCCTTTAGCATCTCCATGGATTGCTTCACCATGTCTACCGCGATATCAATCTTCTCCTTGCGATCCTCGTAGCTTTTCATATGTTGCATCGCGCCCTGGTATGCCTGGATACCTGAGAACTTCAAACCTTCTGCTGCTTCAACGGCCTTGGCAATGTCCACAACCGGCTGGCCAGCGGACACACCACAACGACCGGCGCCACAATCGATCTCAACCAGCACCTCAATCTCTGTTCCATGACGAACAGCTGCCTCAGACAGCTCTGCCACGTTATCAATGTCATCCACACAGCAAATAGTACGTGCGCCGAACGTCGGCAGGTTGGCGAGTCGATCAATCTTGGCCGGGTCACGCACCTGGTTTGAAACCAGGACATCCTTGATACCTGCGCGGGCAAAAACCTCGGCTTCGCTCACCTTCTGGCAGCAGACGCCGCAGGAGTTACCTTTCTCAATCTGGTAGTTCGCCACGTCGACCGACTTGTGCATTTTGCCGTGCAGGCGGTGACGTATACCCATCTTTTCGCAATAGGCACGCATCACTTCTATGTTGTGTTCGAATGCATCAAGGTCCACGACCAGGCACGGGGTCTGGATATCCGCTTCATCCATACCGATACTTGCAGGAATGTCGTAACCAACTTCATATGTATCTAAATTGACTGTTGCGTTCATTGTTTTACTCCAGGTTTCAGTTTTTGTTCCAGGGCAGGTTGTCGAGGTCGACATTACCGCCGGTAATGATTACGCCGACCCGTTTACCTTGAAAAATTTCTTTGTTTTTAATGATGGTTGCCAACGGCACTGCGCTACTTGGTTCCATCACGATCTTCATGCGTTTCCAGATCAGTTTCATCGCATCGACAATTTCTTCTTCGGTTGCGGTCAGGATGTCTGTGACATGATTCTTGACGAAGTGCCAGGTCAAGTCCTTCAACGGAACCTTGAGACCATCTGCGACTGTTTCCGGTGCATCGTCGGCAATAATGTGGCCAGCATGCAGAGAGCGTGCAGCATCGTCAGCATTCAAGGGTTCAGCAGCATAAATCTTGATATCCGGAGCAACATTGGAGAGTGTCAGGCAAGTACCGGAGACCATGCCGCCGCCACCGATAGGCGCGACGACCATCTCCAGGTTCTCGACCTGCTCATTCAGTTCCAGCGAGCAGGTTCCCTGCCCTGCGATGACGCGAGGGTCATTATACGGATGGACAAACTCAGCACCGGACTCGGCCACGACCTGGGCAAAAGTGGACTCTCTTGAACTGAGCGATGGCTCACATTCAACGATGGTTCCACCATATCCCCTCACTGCATCCTTCTTGGCCTGCGGTGCTGAGTGTGGCATGACGACCGTGACCGGAATGCCGCGCCGACCAGCAGCGTATGACAGCGAGAGAGCATGATTTCCAGAGGAATGAGTCGCAACACCAACTGCTGCTTTATCTTCCGACAGGCTGAATACCGCGTTCGATGCTCCACGCGCCTTGAAAGCTCCGGCTTTCTGGAAATTTTCGCATTTGAAAAACAACTCTGCACCGGTCAACTCGTTCAGGAATGTTGATGTCAATACCGGGGTGCGATGGATATACGGCTTGATACGTTCATGCGCTATCAATACATCATCGAATGTCGGGATTATCATAGTCTCAGCCTGTATGGTCATGACGAACTCCTGTTGTTTATTCTCATTCGGTTATATTTCTGCACCCTGATGACACCGGTAACCGTGGTAATCGGATCCTTCAGGTCATGCATGAAATAGCTCCGGATGAATCTTTCGTCTCAGTTTCAATGGAGCTAAAGTAAATGACTGGAATGATTTTCGCAATACGGATATGTTTTCATATAATGAAATTATCAAGGGACACATCATCTACTCCCTTATTTAATGCGGTTTTCAGATCGATAACTGATATTTTTTTCATATTGTGAAACTATAATCGTGTTATTTTTTATTTGTAGTGAGGGAAAACATTTGCGTTATTGTGCTTTTATGTAATAATGAATCATATTTTTTACATTATGAAAACCCCACCTTCCTACCAGGATTGATGACAGATGAAAGAAAACAACAAGGAGTACCGCATCCAGGCGATCGACCGCGCCACAGAGCTATTAAACGCAATAGCGCGCTATCCGGAACCGGTCAGCCTGAAGATCCTGAGTGCAGAGACAGGCTTTCATAGCTCAACCACTTTCAGAATTCTCGCTGCGCTGATCCACAACCGGTTGGTAGAAAAGGACAGTGCCGGCAACTACCGACTCGGCATGCGCCTGCTGCAACTGGGTGCCAGGCTTCACAGCAATATTGACATACGCTCACTGGCGATGCCCATAATGGAAGACCTTCGCGACAGACTGAACGAATCGGTCAACCTGACGATCCGGGAAGGTGACGAAGTGGTCTATATCGAAAAAGCCACGCCAAAACGCATGATGCACGTTCAACAACTGGTTGGAAGCCGGGCACCACTGCATGTAACTGCAGTCGGTAAATTGATGCTGGGTGTTGCAGGTGATGAAGCCATAGACGGCTATGCAACACGTACAAACCTTCCTGCCTATACAAGAAATACTATCAACAGTGTCGAGCGACTGAGAAAGGAGTGTAACGAGGCAGTCTCTCGCGGCTTTGCATTCGATAATGAAGAAGCAGAAATCGATGTCGGCTGTATAGGCGTACTCATCTATGACAATACCAATACTGCTGTTGCCGGATTGTCCGTCTCTTCCCCGATAGATCGACGCAGAGACGCCTGGGCCGATGATCTCATCGAAGCCGGCAAAAAACTCTCTGCACAACTGGGGCACTGATTGCTACGCAGAGTACTTTTATTATTTACCTGGTAGCTTATACCGGATAACTCTTATAAGGCGTGGGACTTTTCTATGTGAGGGTTAAAATGTGAATATGAAGAAAAATACAGATTGGAAGGAGACTGCAAAAAAGTTTTTGAGTTCACTCCTGATTGACAACCCCTCCCTGTTTGAAGCTCCCAGGGTGCCAGGAAAGGGACGTGGTCTCGACTATTACGCTACATCTGCTTTTCTTTCCGTATTGTCTACTACGTTACAAGAATTTCATTTCAATCATCAAAGATTACCAGACCTGGTTAACCTCCCGAAAACCTGTGATCATTTTTTCAAAATGAAATTTTTTAACCAGATGCTAATGCGGCCTAACCCGGCCAGTAAATTGAATGCCCGACGCTACATTCCGAACGAAATTAAAGATTTGATTAGGCCACCCGTTTGTTACTGGAGTTCAACAACGCCCACATTGCCGCCGGACGAGGAAATACCTGCTGGCACTTATTGGCTAAAACTTGATCTCGGTTGGCACGCACAAGAAATAATTGAATGGCCACCAAGCCTGGCAGAACGAAAGAGACTGAATGAAAAATGTGAAAGTTGGATGAATGGCCATCGTCATGGCCTTGCTAATGGTGAATGGTGGTACGGCATAGGAGAGCAGCGAATCTTTCTGGAAGAAGACCTTTCAGAAGTTATTTTACAAGGGACCGAGATAAAAATTTTTGTGCGAAACGGTCATCCGAAAATCTATCACAACGTGGTCTACGACAAGGAATACCCGGGATCTATGACGGTAAATTATTTTGATGCCAATAAACAAATAATTAAAGGCACAAGAAGTTACGGTAGAAATGGCGAACACACAATAACTGATCATATTCTAACGTCGATAGAGAATATTGATGAATACCTTTTGTGTGCAGCGGAAATCGGCAAACCTTTTGATTTGGTGCGTGTTGACATTTTCACAAAGAAAAATTCAAAACCTGTTCTTGGTGAACTCTCTTTCTGCGTTGGTTCAGGCACCCATGTGTACCACCCGGACACAATGGAAGAGACGATCCGTTCCGCACTATTTGAATAATAATAGTTTATTTCATCAAAACCGATCGGACGCTACAGAAACGCGTAGACGCACGATATCGCAGCCTCTGAGCTTGCTGTCGAGTGCGATGTTAAACAGCGCCAGATCGCGACTACGCTTTGCTATTTGCAGTCGAACGAGAATTGACCAAATTTCACGAGGCTTGAGAGGTGGCTTCTGGCCGATCAGCCGACCTTTGTTCCAGGGCGGCCTGGTTTTCGGATGGTAGGTGAGCAGATACATGTTGATTCCTCCGGATCGTGGTAGGAATCAAAGTATCGTTTCTCAATAACACCTTCCGACCCAAAGCGGACATTCAATGACTATACTTCGCTAATTGCTATACTTGTATCGTGTAAACAACAGTGAGGCAGATTACGATACACATGCTAATAAACTGACTTGAATGTCTCAGGAGAGCTTCAAGTAACTCAGTGATGAAATGTCTGCTGAAATCCAGAAGGCCGGACCAGCGTATGACAAAATGTAACTACATTGATGGTCATTATTACGAAATATTTCACCCCGGCTGGGGAGGCTTTGTTGAGGAACTGTTTTTTTACACTTCCCGCTACTACGGTGTGACTGAAGCCTTCCTACGTAATCTTACCGGCATACCTGACTTTTCAATGAGCGCCTATAAAGCAAAATGCCTGAGTGAATTACAAAAATCCGTATTGGCAACCATCCTGACCAAAGCACCTGACAGGGAAACCGGCCTGGCCGTTGTGAACATCATTAATAAAGTGAAAAAACATAAGGTCGATGTTGATAATGACCTGCTCGAAATATTCCCTCCAAGATCAGTGCATAAAACTCCCACTGAAGTACACGGCCCCCATAAGAAACACACACATCAGGTAGATATCAGTCCTATCGAACCCTGGCTGAACATGGCGAAAAGATTACAAATGGTAGTTGCTGTGCATAGTCATCACATCGAAATAGATATGCAGGTATTGGCGCGTCATTTAAATTCAGAGAACGAGACGATCAGGAACAACCTACTAAATAGCATCATCGATTTGCATAATGCAGGTTATGAAATACGAAATCATCCACATCTGACACATTCAGAGGCCCATCTGATTGGTGATGAAGGATCTACTTAAATTAGCCTATCACCCAAGCCACTTCGTAATAACCTCAAATGATCTGTTGATCCAGAATGTTCCGGAAAATAATATTGCGTCTGCTTTTGGCCGAAAGCAGGCTTTCACGGGTAACTAGTCAGTTCAACCATGCTGAACGACCGCTTCCGACCCAAAGCGGACGTTTATCTATGAAGGATGGCAATGAGGGAAATTATGATATTCCTTTTTCCTGAAAAAAAGGTTTGAATTTCATATCTTCCTCAAGAATATGATTTGTCCACCAGTCAACGAAGAATTCCAATATGAGTGGAGAAAGTTTGTATTTATTGCCACTCACTACATCTTTGGAAAAATGTTCCAATGCAATAATGAAGTCTCCGTGTGATTCCTTATGTTGATCAAAATCTGGATAACCATGTTTTTTCATCAACATTTCTTCATATTTCAGATGAAGTTCTGCATATTCCACCATTTTAGACAGAATTTCTTGATCTGGTTCATATTGATGTCCATCTTCATGATTGGCAGACAACTTGTTTATCATTGTGACGATCATCTGGTGTTGTTCATCTAATTTGCTTACACCAACACTGTATTCATCAGTCCAGTTAATTCTGTTCACTCTATTACCCACTTTGAAAACTTCACCATCGCAATTTAACACATACAATTATCATATTAATAGTCGATTGATTCGTTTCGTCTTGAACAGATTTTCCGTGTGAATGACCGCTTTTGGCCGAAAGCAGTCGTTCAACTTGTCGACTGACCTATTACTCTCTTAAGAGTGAAGTGTGAACTGAACGGTGGCGGATTAATAGCCAAACCGACTGTG
>NZ_MPQG01000004.1:0-154938 GCF_002020255.1 Solemya velum gill symbiont
ATTAAAACGCCCAATCAAGTATTTTTCGGGATTAACCCATCCGTTGCACTAGTGAGTTGAATCCGCGGGGAAAAACTGCCACAATCTGACTGAATAACAGACAACTTCACGGCCGGGTAATTCACTCTTCAGTCGAGACGATGGTTATAACTATAGAGTCTATTGTTTTCGAACCTGATAAAATCAGCAACAACAGACACCCGTCACGCAAGTTGAGAGATTAGTATTAACTAATATGAGTAAAAAAACTCACGTCCTTCCGTCACTCAGTTATAGCCTTAAGCAGACCACCCCTGCAAAACAGGCTCGTACACCAGCCAAAAGGCCTGTGATGTTGCACATCAAGGGAGTGCCAGACTCAAACTCCATCCTGGTCCAGCATTTTGATCCCGAACTCGGCGCCTTCGTCTACGCCTACAATGGAAACCTGAGCATGCTTGCAGACGAGCACCTGGAAGGACTTGAACACCATCCACTGGTGCTGGGTGGCGCAAGCCCCAAACGTGCCGAGATCCCCAGGGTCGATTTCGCATTTAACTATATTAGTGATCCAGACCTGAGTAGCAAAGCGCTCGAAGCCGCCATTGAGTTCGTTGATAGTAACGGGATTCCCTGTCTTAACCACCCTGCCAAGGTTAAGCAAACATCGAGGGATCGACTCTACCAGAATCTTGGCCATATGGATGGCATCGTGATACCCAAAACCCTGCGAGTCGCCCCGCACTACAGCAGTGATATCCAGGAGATCATCGAAAGAGGCGATATCAGCCTTCCGATCATCGTCCGACCTGCCGGCGGGCACGACGGTCTGGATATGTTGCTGCTGAAATCACTGGATGACATCCCCAAACTGGAGTGCTTTGCCCTTGATGGCAGAGACTACTACCTGATCGAGTTCCATGATTACCGAAGCAATGACGCTCTGAACCGGAAATATCGCTGTTTATGGATTAATGGAAAGCTCTACGCGCGGCACCTGATCATAGACAAGGAGTGGAACATTCACGGCAGGAACCGGAAAAACCTTATGCAGCACGATAAAACGCTGCAGCAGGAAGATGTTGCTTTCCTTGAGGACCCGGAAACAGTATTGGGAACTGGACGATGGAATCTCCTCTCAAAGTTCTGCAAATCAACAGGTCTCGACTACTGTGGTATCGACTTTGCCGTGAAACAGACAGGCGAAATCCTTGTTTTCGAAGCCAACCCTGCAATGAACACCTCAAAAACCAAGAGCGATAATGCAGCATATATCGGCAAATACTGGCTTGAGCATGAAAAGGTCAAGATCCAGATGCTTAAAGAGATGGCGAAACGTGTACAGGGTGCAGGCGACTCGGTCGGCAACAACATCCAATAATGCGCATCCATATTCTTAAGCAAACGCCAGATGAAACCATAGACTTCGCAAGGCTCTATTCTGCATACCAGAAACACGGTGCCATTCTCTTGCGTGGTGGAACAATGAACCTGGAAAAATTTGAAGCCATCGCAAATTATTTCTGCGACAGGTTTCATCATGTTGGCGGGCGATCTGCGATGCGCCAGGATCAAGGCGATGGATTTACCACCGGTGTATGGGCTGGCAACATGGATAAGCTTGCGCACACGGAAGGCTCATACAGACCTGCAATCCACCGCCCAGATACAGCCTTTTTCTGTTGTGTTGTTCCGCCATCCGCCAGTGGAGGCGAAACGACGCTGTTCGACGGTGCCGAGATGCTGCAGCATCTGCCAAAGGATCTTGCCAGGCGCTTCAGGGAACAAGGCATCATTTATGAAATGACATGGCAGCCTGAGCGCTGGAGTGCCGAGTTCGATGTTGAGAATGAAGTACAACTCAGGGAATACCTGGCACGTTTTCCTGAGGCTCGTTACTCACTGGAGAATGGTACCCTGCACCTGTTTTATTCAGCTCCTGCAATATTCAGCGTGGATGGCGTCGATGCCTTTGCCAATAGCATATTGAATCATCTACCAGCAATCGACCATCCCGCCTACGCTCACTCAACTATCTATACAAAACCAAGCAATCGTGTCAGTTTCGGCGACGGCGAACCCCTGAGCAGCGAAGTATACAATCAGCTGATTGATGTGCAGGACAAGGTTATCTACAAGCACCAATGGCAAAAACATGATGTCGTCATCATTAACAATTTACGCTATATGCATGGCCGCACCATGACATCGGAAGAGTGTGAAAGAACACTACTCAGCCGTTTTGGAAAAACAGCCCAACGCCATAGGGCAGATGCCTGATTGGAAAATGGCGTTATCATGAAGATATTGAATCATTTCGGCTAATACAGCAGAGTGGCATGGAACAGATCAGAGACTCGCAGTTTTTTGGTGACAGCTTCGGCACAAATGAATCACGTGCAATATTCAGTGACCTTGCACGATTTCAGCGGTGGCTGGATGTCGAGGTAGCACTGGCAAATAGCCAGGCCGTACTAAACATTATCCCGAAGTCAGCTGCGACCGAGATAGAACAATCAGCCCGGCTGGAGAATTTTGATCTCGAGTACCTGAAGAGAGAATTGGCACTTTCGGGTCATTCGCTTATTCCTCTCCTAAAAGCCTTTCAAGCTGTTTGCGAACCGGAGGCCTCCAAATATATTCACTATGGCGCTACGACCCAGGATATTCAGGACACTGCCCAATCCATTGAAATCCTCAGCGCCTCCAACCTGATCGAACGGGAATTGACCGAGATCTGCCTGATTCTTCAACAGCTGGCCGAAAACAACAAGAGCATCGTCATGGTTGGGCGCACACATGCACAGGCGGCGCTCCCGACAACGCTGGGGCTGAAATTCGCCACCTGGCTGGATGAAACAGCCAGAAACCTTGTACGTTTGCAGACGAATCGTGACACAGTTTGTGTCGCACAGTTATTCGGTGGTGTTGGAACCATGTCTGCATTCGAGGGGAAAGGCATGCAATTGCTTGAGGTTTTTTCCGACCAGCTCGAGCTTCAGGCCCCATCTACTGCCTGGCATACAAGCCGTGATCGTGTCGTCGAGTTCATCTCAACAATGGGTTTGATATCAGGCGGATTAGCTCATATCGCCAATGAAATTCTGCAATTGGCAAAAACCGAAATTGGAGAACTCCAGGAGCCATACAAAGAAACAGCTATCGGCAGTTCAACCATGCCCCACAAGGTTAATCCGGAAGCAAGTGAACAAGTCATTACGCTCGCTCACCTGGTTAAAAGCAATGCCTCACTGGCTTTTGACTCACTTGTCAATGAACACGAGCGGGACTATCGAACCTTGCGCCTCGAATGGGTGACCCTGCCCGATTCTGTCATCTACACAACCGCTGCACTGAAGCTGATGAAGAGCATTCTGTCTGGCTTGAGAATTAAATACGAACGTATTGCCGAAAATGTTTCACGGGAAGCTCAATCAATCTGCTCTGAAGCGCTCATGTTTGCATTGTCAGATGAACTGGGTAAATCAGTCGCTTTTGATGTTGTAAGAGAAGCGTACGCGCAAGAGAAGATGTCAAATGAAGAGCTCGTGGATCACATCATGGCAAGCCCACATGCTAGGGATAAGGCACTCGACAAAGGCGCTCTTCTGGCTTCATTAAATCCGGATAATTATATTGGAGAGGCGGAAAAGATCGTCGATTCAGTCCTGGAAAATACGGCATCGATTAATAATAGATAGCCGCAAAGAACACAGGCTTCTATATAGGCAACAGCTTGGCCTGTCGTCCATATAGAAAGCTGTGAATTCAGGTCTGGTCGACCACCGTTCCATGAGTGATATTAGCTATCTACGGAGTAATGACCCTTGCTCCAGCCTCATCACCAAGAATCAGCACATCTGCACCACGGCTGGCAAACAGCCCAACGGTGACCACGCCAACGATATTGTTGATCTCGGTCTCCATCTTGATTGGCTCCATGATCTCCATGCCGTGCACATCAAGAATCACGTTGCCGTTATCGGTAATGAAATCCTCGCGCAGTACCGGGTTTCCCCCCAGCTTGACCAGTTCACGAGCAACATAAGAGCGCGCCATCGGGATCACCTCTACTGGCAGAGGGAACTCACCAAGGCAGCTGACCAGCTTTGAGGCATCGGCGATACAGACGAACTGCTTACTCGCCGCAGCGATGATTTTCTCGCGCGTCAATGCACCGCCACCACCCTTGATCAGCTCAAGCTGGTGATTGGATTCATCGGCACCATCCACGTAAACCTCAAGTTCACCGACGCTGTTGAGGTCGAGCACCTGCATGCCAATCGCCTTAAGTCTTTCTGTCGACGCTTCAGAACTCGATACTGCACCATCGAAACGCCCCTTGACGTCAGCAAGAACATCGATGAAATGGTTAACAGTGGAGCCCGTGCCCACACCCAGTACACCGCCTGATGGCAAAAATTCGACTACCTTTTCGGCCGCCTGTCGCTTAAGTTGATCCTGGTTCATAAATTCACTTTTCGTTTAGTCTCTGAATTAGTCTATGATAGCTCTGTAGCCGGTTACTTGTCATGCTGCACTGGTACATAAACGAGTCACAATGCCACAAAGATATCTTGAAAAAATTCTGCGCGCACGCGTCTACGACGTTGCCATCGAAACTCCGCTTGACCATGCGCCACGGCTCTCAAGCCGCTTGAACAACAATGTTTACCTGAAACGTGAAGACCTTCAGCCCGTTTTCTCGTTCAAGCTTCGCGGTGCCTACAACAAGCTCTACCAGTTAAGCGATGAACAGCGCAGCAAGGGCGTTATAGCTGCCTCCGCTGGCAATCATGCGCAAGGCGTGGCCCTGTCAGCGCGCAATCTGAAAATTGCCGCTACCATCGTCATGCCGAAGACAACACCGGCGATCAAGGTGCAGGCCGTGCGCTCACATGGTGCCAGGACAGTTCTGTTTGGCGATTCATACGACGAAGCCTATGCCCATGCCATGGAGCTCTCCGAGGAGAACCAACAGACCTTCCTGCATCCTTTCGATGACCCTGACGTCATCGCAGGACAGGGAACGATCGGCATGGAGATACTGCGCCAGATGCCTGAGGCACCAGACCGCATCTATATTCCAGTTGGCGGCGGCGGGCTGATTGCCGGCATCGCGGCCTACGTTAAGTATCTTTATCCGAAAACCAAAATCATCGGCGTCGAACCTGAAGATTCTGCGACTCTTCACACTTCGCTGAAAAAAGGTCGGCGTACCAAGCTCAAGGAAGTCGGGCTATTCGCAGATGGCGTCGCGGTACGTATGATCGGCAAGGAGACCTTTCGCATAGCGAAGAAACTGGTTGATGACGTGGTACTGGTGACAACTGACGAAACCTGTGCCGCTATCAAGGATATTTTCGAGGAGACGCGCACCATTGCCGAACCGGCAGGCGCACTCTCAATCGCCGGAATGAAAAAAGATATTGCCGAAAACAGTCTCGAGGGACAACATCTTGTTGCGATCGAGAGCGGAGCGAATGTCAATTTTGACCGCCTGCGTCATATCGCAGAACGCGCTGATTTCGGAGAACAAAAGGAGGCTCTGTTTGCGGTCAAGATTCCCGAGGTGCCTGGCAGTTTCCTCAAGTTCTGTAAATTGCTCGGCAAACGTTCAATCACCGAGTTCAACTACCGCTATGCTGACAGCCAGGAGGCGCATGTCTTCTGTGGTATCGAACTGACTGGAGGTGACGATGAACGCCAGCTACTGATCGACAAGTTGAATGAGAAAGGCTACGAAGTTCAGGACCTGACCGACAACGAGGCGGCCAAGCTACATATCCGTTATATGGTTGGTGGACATGCGCATGGAATCGAAGATGAAAAACTCTTCCGCTTCCAGTTTCCCGAGCGCCCGGGTGCCCTGCTTGAGTTCCTGACGCGCCTCGGACATCGCTGGAATATCAGCCTGTTCCATTACCGCAATCACGGTTCAGCTTATGGACGTGTTCTGGTCGGGATCCAGCTTCCCGGGACGGAAGTCAAGGATTTCACGGCATCGCTGGACAAGCTTGGCTACCGTTACTGGGAAGAGACAGACAACTCTGCCTATCAGCTTTTTGCGAGCACCGTTAGCAAGCCGTAGAGCTCATCTAGCACTGCGTCAGCAGTCACCATTGTTGGTTGTGCGGATGAACGTCGCCCGGCGCTTTTAGACGCCGGGCGCATTTCACCGCTGTTGACTAGCGCTTTTTTCTGGTCGCCTTCTTCTTGGCGGCCTTCTTCTTGGCAACTTTTTTCTTAGCTGCCTTTTTCTTTGCAACTTTCTTCTTGGTCGCCTTCTTCTTTGCTACCTTTTTCTTCGCAGCCTTTTTCTTTGCTACTTTTTTCTTAGTCGCCTTTTTCTTGGCAACTCTTTTCTTTGCAACTTTCTTTTTTGCTACTGGTTTCTTTGCTGCTGCCTTACGTGCAACAACCTTCTTCTTTGCAGCGGCCTTCTTCTTCGCTGCCTTCTTCTTCGCGGCTTTCTTTACTGCCATATCGACCCCCTCTACTTGATGCAATAAACAGTTCTTTCAAAACAAGTATAGTCACCTTGTTAGCTAATACTAGTTAGGTTATTGCCTATTAATCAAGTGTTTATTCATTTTGTTTTTATCTTCGAAAGATTTTCTTCTCTGTAATTACTATATCCAGTGCTATATCCCAGGCCCTGTTATCAACTGTTTCAAGTTGCTGTAAAGCATGCGCTATTCCAACAAGGCGAGGCTTTCGCCAGCTATTTATATGGCGAAATGAAAATGTGCGGTCATAGTAGCCACCCCCCATACCGATGCGATAACAACGATCATCAAAGCCAACAAGCGGTGCAATAACAAGATCAATCGATCTTGTATCAACAACTGCATATTTGCGCGCAGGCTCTTTAATTCTAAATTGGTTTGGTTGCATTCGTGCATTAACAGGCCAATCACGAAACAGAAGATGCCCATGACGGAATGGATGCAACACGGGCAATACAAGTCGTTTGTTCAACTGGCGTGACAACTGAATGATTGAATCAGTTTGTAACTCGCCATCATTATCAAGATAAACAGCAATCGTTCTTGCCCGCTGAAACCAGGGGTGACGCATGAGTTGTCGTGCAACTGCCTTGCCATGTAAACGTTGCTGAATTGATGTAAGTGCATTGCGTTGATGACGCAATGACTGGCGAAGTTGGCGGGGTGTTTTTATTGCTGTCATATAGAGATGGAGAAAAGGGCGAACCCGCAAATAGCGATGTCGACATCAGTTCCTGAACCTTGCGGTTCAAGGGGGAACTTCATTGCTGCTTTAGGCTTTCCGCTCAAGGCGGACATGCACACTGTCAGCAGGTCACATTCCCAGGATGTTTTTAAGGCTCAAGAAAATACTTAGCCAACTGTCGCGTATCACAGAGAACGCCCCTTAAAACTAATCATATTCCTTTTTTTACCGCGCGTCTCGCCAGATTGGAAAAAATGATGTTGCAGGGTGGAGTCGATAGAATTGTTTATAGTTCGAGCTGGTTGCTCTCGTTGAGCGCGGCCTCGACCTTCTCACGCACACTGCGCAGTCGCGGCGTAATGTCGTCCGCAACACTCTCTTTTTCGGCTTGGGCCTGTAACATCTCATGGGTAATATTCAGCGCAGCCATTACGGCAACGTGTTCGTTACTGATGATGCGGCCACTTGTCCGGATTTCGCGCATCTTCTGATGCAGGTACTGGGCAGACGCCTGCAACTCCTCTTCTTCATCAGGCGCGCAGGCAACCATGTACTCTTCACCAAGTATGGTGACGGCGATTGGTTTATTCTCTTTGGATCTACTCACGTGTGCTCTTCCAGTGACTTGAGGCGCGAGATCATGGCTTCGACACGACCACGTGCCATTTCAGTTTTTTCGATCAATGCTGCGCGCTCTTTCACCATCACTTCCTGGCGATCACGCAGCATACGATTCTCTGACTTGAGATGACGACACGCATCGATTAACTCATCGACACGTGATTCCAGTGCATTGATTTCCTGTTCAGACATAATCTAGACCCACCCTTTAATAGGAAAACTATAGTGAGCATCTGGAGCCCGGTCAATGGTTTTCCTTGTATTCTTCATAACAATACTACATCCATTTGCTGCATAATAACCTTCTGGCGATAGCAAACAAACTAGTGGATAACTGGACAGACCGTGACCGATACACTCGAATATCAAACAATCAACGATGTTCTCGAACGTGCAGAACTCGAACTCGATGCCTCGCAGGCGCATGGACTTGTGTGCGGATTAATCTGCGGGGACTTCCCTAGTTCACTGCAGCACCTCAATCAGGAACTGATGGGCGGCATGGATGAAAACGACTCTCTCACACAGGAGTGTCGGCGCATGCTGACGCAAATGCATGGCATCACCAAGGATTTGATGGATGATGTCGAGTTACGCTTTCACCTGTTGCTGCCCGACGACCCCGAGGAGATGCCCGCACGCGCAAAAGGTATCGTCGACTGGTGCCAGGGATTTCTGTTCGGTTATGGCATCAATGCCGGCGAACAACACAAGCACCTGTCAACTGATGCACTCGGTGCACTGGAAGATATCAGCGAGTTCACCCGCATGGATCTTGCCGAGTTTGAACATCTCGATGAAGAAGACCAGGAATCACTGCAGGACCTCGAGGAATACCTGCGCATGGCGACCCTGATGATCTACGGCGATATCGCAGCACAACAGGAGGAACCGGATAACGAGGAGGAGCTGCACTGATGTCGATTCCCGCCTCGGAGTTCAAGCGCCGCCGCAAACAGTTAATGCGCATGATGGACAAGGATTCGATAGCTATCATCCCGACAGCACAGACCTATATCCGTAATCGTGATGTCGAACACCCGTTTCGCCCTGACAGCGACTTTCACTACCTCACCGGCTTTTCCGAACCAGATGCAGTCGCTGTACTGATTCCCAACAGGAAGTCTGCAGAATACATTCTCTTCTGCCGCGAGAAAGACCCCGAGCGTGAACTCTGGGACGGCCTGCGCGCCGGCCTCGAAGGCGCAACAGAGATCTACGAAGCGGATGATGCCTTTCCGATCGACAGCCTGGACGAAATTCTGCCGCGCATGCTGGAGCAGTGTGAACGCGTCTATTACGCAATGGGGTGCAATCACGAGCTTGATCACCGCATGTCTGAATGGATTGGTCAGTTGCGAGCACGCACTCGCACGGGAGTGCACGGACCGCTCGAATTTATTGCCCTCGACCATTACCTGCATGATATGCGTCTCTATAAGAGCCGTTCTGAACAAAAAGTCATGCGTGCGGCTGCAAAAACATCGGCAAAGGCACATATCGCCCTGATGAAACAGTGCGAACCCGGCATGCATGAATATCAGCTACAGGCAGAGTTTGCCTACCAGTGCGCGCAAAAAGGCGCCACTTCGCAAGCTTATCCGTCGATTGTCGGTGGTGGTAACAACGCCTGCATCCTGCACTACACGGATAACAGCGAACCGCTCACAGACGGCGACCTGGTTCTGATTGACGCAGGCTGTGAAAACGCCTGCTACGCATCGGACATCACCCGCACATTCCCCGTCAACGGCACATTCAGTGAGCCACAGCGGCAACTTTACCAGCTGGTTCTCGATGCACAGAAGGCAGCATTGGAACAGATCAAACCGGGAAATCACTGGAATGATCCGCATGATGCAGCAGTCAAGACAATCACCCATGGACTGCACGAGCTCGGGCTACTCAAGGGCAAACCGGATGCACTGCTGAAAGAGTCTGCTTACACAAAATTCTACATGCACAAGACCGGACACTGGCTCGGCATGGATGTTCATGATGTCGGCGACTACAAGATCGATGGACAGTGGCGCATGCTCGAGTCTGGCATGGTTCTGACCGTCGAACCCGGCATCTATATCCCTGTCGGCAGCAAGGGCGTCGCCAAAAAATGGCAAGGTATTGGCATCCGTATCGAGGATGATGTACTGGTCACGAAGCAGGGTTATGACATATTATCGAAAGATGCACCCAAAGAGATCGACGAGATAGAGGCCCTGATGGCCTCCTGATCACTTCTGTCATACACCGCCAGCAAGCGCATGACGACTACAGTGAAACGGATCAAAACGAGATGTCCGACGTAAAAGAGTTTGACCTTCTGATCGCAGGTGGCGGCCTCGCAGGCACCAGTATTGCCTGTGCCCTCGACAGTGTTGGCATCAGCACTGCCATCATTGAGTCCGTCGCCATGGACGCAAGCAGCCAGCCAAGTTTCGATGATCGCGCAATTGCTCTTTCGTGGGGCAGCAGGCGTATTTTCGAGGGCATTGGCATCTGGGATGCGATTGCAACCACTGCAACGCCAATTAACCACATTCATATTTCCGAAAAGGGACGTTTCGGACAAGCCCATCTGGATGCGCAGGAAGAGTCGGTCGAGGCACTTGGCTATGTCGCACTGGCACGTGATATCGGTCATGCACTCCATCAGCGCATGCTCGACAGCAAGGTACATCGCTTCTGCCCTGCAACCCTGGTCGACTTCAAAGTGGATGACGAAAGGGTAACCACCACGATTGAAGCCAATGGTGAAACTGAAACTGTCACGGCCAAACTGCTGATCGCAGCCGACGGCAAGGAGTCAGGCATTCGCCAGGCGCTGGGCATCGAAAGCCGTGAATCCGCCTATAACCAGGCAGCTATTGTCAGTAACCTGCTGCCGGGCAAACCACATGAAAATATCGCCTATGAGCGCTTCACTAACGAAGGGCCGCTGGCGCTGCTGCCAATGACCGACAACCGCTTCGGCGTGGTATTAACGGTGCCCCAGGAAGAGGTAGAAGAGTACCTTGCCCTGGATGATGCCGCTTTTATCGAAGAGGTTCAGAAACGCATCGGCTTTCGCTGCGGACGCTTTCAGCAGGCAGGCAAGCGCGCCTCCTACCCATTAGTACTGATGCGTACGGACGCAATCACTGCACAACGTGTTGCGCTGGTCGGCAATGCCGCGCATGCACTACACCCGATATCCGGCCAGGGATTTAATCTTGGCCTGCGTGATATCGCCGCGCTGGTTGATGTCATCACAGATGCAATCAGGCAGGATGAAGACCCGGGTAGTGATGCCGTATTGCAGAAGTACGCCGAGTGGCGCAAACAGGATGTGCGCAGTATCACGCTCGCCACCGATGCTCTTGCTCGTATTTTCAGCAACCCGCTGGTAGGTGTTGGCACAGGGCGCAGCGCTGGCCTCGTTGCAACAGACCTGTTGCCCGGATTGCGTCACCGCATCGCAAAACATGCGATGGGGGTCCTTGGCAAGCAGCCAAGACTCGGACGAGGACTGCCCTTATGAAGAAATCATCCACACACAATAGCCAGGTCGCCATTGTCGGCGGTGGCATGGTTGGCGCCGCATCTGCCTGTGGTCTTGCAGACCTCGGGCTTGACGTCACCCTGATTGAACACAATCGTCCCGATTTCGACTGGCCACAGGATGAGATTGACCTGCGTGTCTCCGCCATTAACAAGGCCTCCCAGCACCTGCTGGAAAATCTTGGTGCCTGGCAGTTGATTGACGACAGGGATGCGGTCGCCTATAGCGAAATGCGTGTATGGGACAGTCTCAGCAGTGAAATTCATTTCGACAGCGCTGATATCGGGGAACCCGATCTCGGCCACATACTTCAAAACCGGGTGATTCAGCGCGCCCTGTGGCAGGCGATGGAAAAGAGACCCGGCATCACCGTACTTTCACCCTGTTCCGTCACAGATTTGCAGCCGTCACCAGAGAAAATCACCCTGCAACTGGATGACGATGCATCACTGGAGAGCGAGCTGCTGGTTGCTGCAGATGGTGCCCGCTCACGTATGCGCGATGAACTGGGAATCGGTTTCAGTGAATTCGATTTTCAGCAAACAGCCGTGGTGACAACGGTGCGTCTTGCACAGGGACACGCTGAGACCGCGTGGCAACGTTTCTTGCCCGAAGGGCCGCTCGCCTTTCTGCCTATATCCACCGATCAGTGTTCAATTGTCTGGTCAACCACGGCGGACATCGCCGAAAAACTGGTGGAAATGGACGATGCGGCATTCTGTGTCGCACTTAATGAGGCAGTCGAGGGACGTCTGGGTGAGATTACAGAAACCTCTCAACGTGCGCGTTATCCGCTGCGCTCAATCCATGCAGAAAGTTACATCAGTAGCCATGCCGCTCTCGTCGGCGATGCCGCGCACCAGATTCACCCGCTTGCCGGCCAGGGCGTCAACCTCGGTTTTCGTGATGCCGGCGCATTGATCGACACGGTTGCCAGCCAGCTCGAACGCGGCCGTCCGATCAGTAATGAACAAGGCCTGCGTGCATACGAACGTACACGCCGCGGCGATAACCTGCTGATGCAGAAAAGCATGGAAGGCTTCAATCACCTCTTCAGTAACGATAACAGCTTGCTGAAACTGTTTAGAAACGGGGGGCTAGCTGCCACGCAGCGACTGCCTCTCATCAAAGAGGGCTTCATGCAACATGCGCTTGGCACCTCCGGAGAGATTCCAAGCCTGTGTAAAAAAGCGATGTAGGAGCGGCGTGAGCGCCAGAGATAGAGCCCTACAATGAAGGATGAATTAAGGGTAGAATTGCCTCACGAACAACCGGAACATACGCCATGCACTGTTATTCACGCTATCTCTTCATCATCCTTGTCGCCATTCTCGGCATAGGCAACATGCTCAGCGGATGTGGCAGCAAGGGAGCTCTCTACCTGCCTGAATCATCACAATCCGGGCAAGCCAGTCAGCCTGTCGTCAAGCCGGCCGGAAACTGATGGATCATTTTGAATACAAGGGCGGACAACTGTTCGCCGAGGGTGTTGCTGTTGCCGAAATTGCGCAACAGTATGGAACCCCGTGCTATGTCTATTCGCGCGCAACCCTGGAGCGTCACTGGCACGCTTTCAATGACGCCTTCAACAACCACCCGCACCTGATCTGTTTTGCGGTCAAGGCCAACTCCAATCTAGGCGTTCTCAATGTCCTGGCTCGTATGGGCTCAGGCTTTGACATCGTCTCTGTCGGTGAACTCGAACGTGTCCTTGCTGCCGGTGGTGATCCGAAGAGAGTGGTTTTTTCCGGTGTCGGCAAACGCTCGGACGAAATGCGCCGTGCGCTCGAGGTCGGCATTCATTGCTTTAATGTTGAATCTGAAGCCGAACTGCAACTACTCAACCAGGTCGCGCTTGAGTGCGGTACAAAAGCCCCGGTATCACTGCGCGTCAATCCGGATGTTGATGCAGGCACGCACCCCTACATCTCGACCGGACTGCGTGAAAACAAGTTCGGTGTGCCCGTCAGTGAGGCCAAGCGCCTTTACCACGAGGCAAAAGAGCTTGCCGGACTCGACCTCGCCGGTATCGATTGCCATATCGGCTCGCAGCTGACTGAGCTGACCCCGTTCCTCGATGCCCTCGATCGCATTCTCGCATTGATCGATGAACTGGCGGCTGACGGAATCAAGCTGCGCCATATCGATCTTGGCGGCGGTCTCGGTGTGCCCTATACAGATGAGCAGCCACCATTGCCACACAACTATGCTGAGGCGGTACGCGATCACATCACTGCACGCGATCTCGAGGTTATCCTTGAGCCGGGACGCGCCATTGCTGCCAACGCAGGTATCCTGCTGACACGCGTGGAGTACCTCAAGCCAACAGAAGAGAAAGACTTCGCCATCGTCGATGCAGCCATGAACGACCTGCTGCGCCCGTCACTCTACAACGCTATTCAGCAGATTATTCGTGCTGATCAAAACGCGCAAGGGCGTGACGGCCTATACGATATCGTAGGGCCGGTATGCGAAACCGGGGATTTCCTCGGCAAGAGTCGCAGCCTGTCACTAGCTGCAGGGGACCTGCTGGCAGTTCGTTCCAGTGGTGCCTACGGTTTCACCATGAGCTCCAATTACAATTCGCGGCCGCGCGCAGCAGAAGTGATGGTCGATGGGGATCAGGTTTATGTTGTACGTGAACGCGAGACGATTGAATCGCTGTTCGCTGGTGAGCAAACTCTCCCCTGAGAACGACACCTGAACAGCGCGGACTCTCCGTTATCGGCGCCCGTGTGCAGCGCAGGACATCACAGATGAAGCGAAAAACTGTTTGAGCGATCGAAGATCGAGAGTTTTACTTCGTGATGTGCAGGGAAGCACAAATGCCGCGAGCGCAGGATGCGCAAGAGCGGTCGCTGTGATGGCCAAGTTGCGCACGATCAGGCGCCGGTAAGGAGCTGTTTCTTTGCCTACTTTCTTGTCAGCACAAGAAAGTAGAGTGGGTGCGAGCCACCGCGCGCTTTCAACATCAAACTGTCGCGCAGCGACACAAAAAAACACCAACTGCGCAAGTCAAGAACTCCAAATTTTGCTATCTTTCAGAAATGGAACTGCAATTCACAAAAATGCACGGCCTCGGGAATGATTTTGTCGTCTTCAACGCGATAGATCATCCACTCGAACTGAGCCCAGAACAGATTCGTCAGCTTGCCGATCGTCACTTCGGCATCGGCTGCGACCAGGTTCTGCTTGTCGAGGCGCCGCGTGACCAGGAAACTGACTTCTACTACCGCATCTACAATGCCGATGGCGGCGAAGTCGAACAGTGTGGTAACGGTGCGCGCTGCTTCGCGCGCTACGTGCATGACAAGGGACTGACAGACAAGGCCACTATCCCCGTCGGTACTGCTCGCGGCCCAATCACGCTGGAGCTGGAAGAGAATGACCTGGTGCGCGTTAACATGGGCACACCGCAATTCGACCCGGCCAGCCTGCCCTTCACCACCGAAAGCACCGCTGACAGCTACATGCTTGAGGTCGGCAGTGATCGCGTTGAAATCGGCGCCGTGTCGATGGGTAATCCACATGCTGTACTGCTGGTCGGCGATACCGATACGGCAGATGTTGAACACCTGGGACCACTGATCGAATCACATCCCGCGTTTCCGAATCGCGTCAATGCGGGTTTCATGCAGGTTGTGGACCGCTCACGCATTCGTCTGCGCGTCTATGAGCGCGGCAGCGGTGAAACCCTCGCCTGTGGTACGGGCGCCTGCGCAGCTGTTGCCCACGGGATACGCCAGGGCCTGCTGGACAGATGCGTAACGGCTGAATTGAGGGGTGGAGAGCTTGTGATATGCTGGGATCAAGAGGATGAACCGGTGTGGATGAGCGGTCCTGCCACATCGGTTTTTGAAGGAACTATAACAATAGAAGACGAGTTATGAGCGATACACCATCATTTGAACAAGAGATTCTCGATTTCCTTGAAGCCAACCCGGCTTTTCTCGACGGGCATCCGGACATTTTGCAGAAACTGCACCTCACACACGAGGCGGGAGCAGGAACAGTTTCGCTGATCGAACGTCAGAACAGCTCCCTGCGTCAGAAACTGGACGACACCCGTAAACAGCTCGAGTCGCTGATCAAGGTGGCGCGTGAGAACGACATTCTGAATCGTCGTTTGCACGAACTGACGCTAACACTGATTGAAGCCGGTTCTCTCGATACCCTGCTGGATACCCTGCTCGACGATTTGCGTGAGCAATTCCAGGCTGATGCAGTCGAGGTCAAGCTCTTCTCTGCCAGTGAACTCGAACAGGCTGTCAACGAAGGTAAACCTGGACCTGTGCTGTTCGAGGATTTCATGCAGAATGGCAAACCTCGCTGCGGTCTGCTGAAAAGCGAACAGATGCAATACCTTTTCAGTGAGAATGCACAGGAGACAGGCTCTGTTGCCATCATCCCGCTGCGTCATGCCAATACCGAGGGAATCCTCGCCATTGGCAGTCACGACAACCAGCGATTTCACCCGGGAAAGGATACCGAGCTACTGCAACGCCTTGGTGAACTCGCCAGCTATGCCATCTCGCGCTTTCAACAGTCGGATGACAGATGAGTGAAGGCGACAACAACTCCCGGCAGGCAATAGCCAGGGAACTGGTTGAACGCTTTCATGACTATCTCGCCTACGAAAGGCGCCTCTCTCCACGTACACTCTCTGCCTACCAGGGCGATATCGAACGCTTTCGCGAATGGCTCCGGCAAGCGGATGTCAGCCATCCGAAGGAGATTACACAGCACCATGTACGCGCCTACGCTGCCTGGCGCCACCGTAACGGCACAACCGCGAAAAGCCTGCAGCGTGTACTCTCAAGCCTGCGTGCGCTATTCCGATTCCTGATTCGTGAAGGTGTTACCGGCATCAATCCGGCAGAAGGCGTGCGTGCACCGAAAATTGCCAGGCGCCTGCCCAAGTCACTGGATGCCGACCAGGTCAACCAGCTACTGACGATCCGTGAGACCGATCCACTTGCCTTGCGTGATCGTGCCATGCTCGAGTTGCTCTATGCTTGTGGCTTGCGCCTGGCTGAACTGGTGTCACTTGATGTCAATGATATCCCCTCAGAGGACAACCAGCTTGAGGTTACCGGCAAGGGCAGCAAAACCCGCCGTATCCCCCTTGGACGCATGGCACGCGATGCTATTGATGCATGGCTGAAAGTACGTGGCGATATGGCAAAAGAGGGTGAAACTGCTCTCTTCACCGGCGTTCGCGGCAGCCGCATCAGTCCCAGAATGGTTGAGAAATGTGTTGCCGAACGTGCCGTCAAACAGGAGACCAACAGGCACCTGACTCCTCACATGCTGCGCCACTCCTTTGCCTCTCATCTGCTCGAATCTTCCGGTGATCTGCGTGCCGTGCAGGAGTTGCTCGGGCACGCAGATATCAGCACCACTCAGATCTATACCCACCTCGATTTCCAGCACCTGGCCCAGGTCTACGACAAGGCGCATCCGCGTGCACGGCGGAACAAGGAAAGTGATGAGACTCCTGCCGAGAAGGAAAACGGCAAGTAGGGGAAACCTCTGATGCTGAATTGCCGTATAATTGCCGCCCTGTTGATAAAACATGAACTTACATGAGCGGTAAAATTTACATCCAGACCTTCGGTTGCCAGATGAACGAGTATGACTCGGACAAAATGTTCGATGTCCTGCGTGAGTCACACAACCTGGAACTGACAGACACTCCTGAAGAAGCTGACGTGCTACTGCTGAACACCTGCTCAGTGCGCGAAAAGGCGCAGGAAAAGGTGTTCCACCAGCTTGGTCGCTGGCGTCCACTGAAACAGAAAAATCCTGATCTCGTTATTGGTGTTGGTGGTTGTGTTGCGAGCCAGGAAGGCGATGCCATAACCAAACGCGCGCCCTTTGTAGACCTCGTCTTCGGACCCCAGACCCTGCATCGCCTGCCGATGATGCTGGACAGCATCAGGAGTGAAGGTGGGCACCAGGTTGATGTCAGCTTCCCTGAAATCGAGAAGTTCGACCGCCTTCCCGAGCCGCGTGCCGAGGGACCCACAGCGTTTGTCTCCATCATGGAGGGCTGCTCCAAGTACTGTACCTTTTGTGTTGTACCCTACACACGCGGAGAAGAGATCAGCCGACCCTTTGATGATGTACTCGCTGAAGTCGCACAACTTGCTGACCAGGGAGTACGTGAAGTCAACCTGTTGGGACAGAACGTGAATGCCTACCGAGGCAAGATGCATGACGATGAGATCGCAGATCTTGCACTGCTGATCCGCTATGTTGCTGCAATTGATGGTATTGATCGCATCCGCTTCACCACCTCGCATCCTGTCGAGTTCAGTGATTCGCTGGTCGATGTCTATGCAGATGTACCCGAACTGGTCAGTCATCTTCACCTGCCTGTTCAGAGTGGTTCGGACCAGATTCTTATGCGCATGAAACGCGGCCATACCGCGTTTGAATACAAGCAGAAAATTCGCCGTCTACGTGAACTCCGCCCCGATATGAGCATGTCGTCCGACTTCATCATCGGTTTCCCCGGTGAAACCGATACCGATTTCGAACAGACAATGAAACTGATCGAGGAGATCGACTTCGACCACTCTTTCAGTTTTATCTACAGCCAGCGCCCCGGTACGCCTGCCGCTGACTATACCGACGACGTGCCCATGGAAGCCAAGCAGGCACGCCTGCAACGCTTGCAGCAGGCGATCAACAGTAATGCGCAACGCTTTAGCAGGCAGATGGTCGGCACCACACAGCGTGTACTTGTCGACCGCCCTGCGCGCAAGGATCCGGACGAAATTTCCGGGCGTACCGAGAATAATCGCGTGGTCAACTTCAAGGGATCACAAGAACTGATCGGACAATTCGTCGATGTACGTATTACGGAGGCCTTTCCCAACTCGCTACGCGGCGAGATGGCAGACAAGCAATGAATGACCACCCAACAACACTGCAACTGGCACTCGAGCCACAGGATAACGAGCGTCTATCAAATCTCTGTGGTCCGCTCGAGGAACACCTGCACCAGATCGAGCGCCAGCTCGGCATAGAGATCAATAATCGCGGCCATGATTTCAGCCTGGTTGGTCCGGACAGTGCGGTCAATGCAGCTGAAGAGCTGATCACTGAACTCTACCGTGATACCGCAAATGAAGCCCTGGATGCAGAGCGCACCCACCTTGCCCTGCAACAGGCCGGTATAGAAGAGTTACTCGTCAAAAAGCCTGCACATGAACCGCAGGAGGTCGTGATAAAAACCCGCCGCGGCATGGTGCGTGGACGCGGCCCTAACCAGAAAGAATACCTCCACAAGGTCGTGACGCACGACATCAACTTCGGTATCGGACCGGCAGGAACAGGTAAAACTTTTCTCGCTGTTGCCTGTGCCGTGGATGCACTCGAACGCCAGACCGCACGCCGTATTCTGCTTGTACGTCCGGCTGTCGAAGCGGGTGAGAAGCTCGGCTTTTTACCCGGAGATTTGAGCCAGAAAATCGACCCCTACCTGCGTCCGCTTTACGATGCCCTGTATGAAATGCTCGGATTTGAACGCGTACACAAGTTGATTGAACGCAATGTTATCGAGGTCGCACCCCTGGCCTACATGCGCGGGCGTACACTCAATGAATCCTTCATCATTCTCGACGAGGCACAGAACACCACCACCGAGCAGATGAAAATGTTTCTCACACGAATCGGTTTCGGATCCACCGCAGTCATTACTGGTGACATAACCCAGGTTGACCTGCCGACAGGCAAACGATCAGGACTGCGTGAGGCGATTGATGTACTTGCAGATATCGATGGCATCAGCTTCACCTTTTTCAACTCACATGACGTAGTGCGTCACAAGCTGGTGCAAAAGGTAATCGAGGCTTATGAGCAAAAAACGGACGACTGATCTTACCCGGCGTTGTACATGGTGCGGTGATGATCCTCTCTATGTCGCTTATCACGATAGCGACTGGGGCGTGCCCGTACACAATGACAGGAAGCTCTTCGAAATGCTGACCCTCGAGGGGGCGCAGGCAGGGCTCAGCTGGATCACCATTTTACGCAAGCGGGAAAATTACAAGCTGGCTTTCGATAATTTCGATATCGATAAAGTCTCCGCTTATGACGACAGCAAGTTCGAGAGCCTGATGGGCGATGCCGGTATTGTGCGTAACCGCCTGAAGATCAGTTCTACCATCGACAATGCACGTGCAGTACAGAAAATCCGCCAGGAGCACGGCTCACTCGATGCCTTCTTGTGGAGTTTTGTAAATGGCGAAACACAACACAACAAGTGGAAAACCGTTTCAGATATACCGGCACAGACAGAGCTGTCCGTACAGCTCAGCAAGGCACTGAAAAGTTACGGCTGCCGCTTTGTCGGCCCAACTATCTGTTATGCATTTATGCAGTCGATTGGCATGGTCAATGACCATACGACTGACTGTTATAGACACCGGGAATTAATTACCCTAATGGGATCAGGTTCCACCTGAATTTATTCGTCATCCCCGCGCACGCGGGGATCCGAACAGTACATCAGATCCCGGTTCTTCACCAAGTAAAGACCGGGATGACGGTTTATGGAATGCAACACACAAACTCGATTTGTTACTGGCCCTTCTCCGCAGGCATGGCATCACTGAAAAGCGCAGCAACATCAACTGCATCAAAATTGTATTTTGCCATACAGAAATCACAGTGTGTCTCAACAACATCCATCTCTTCGAGCAGGCTTTCCACCTCCTCCTTGCCCATATTCAGCAACAGACCTGCAGCCATACCATCGATACTCGTCAACCATAGCTGTGTTGGCAACTGCTCTGATTGAGTGAAATAGGTTTTCAATGTCTCTGCAATTGAATCGCCTTTAAGTTCAACTATGCCCTGGTAACGCTCACTACCCTGTGCATCAATAGTGATCACCATGCGTCCCTGGCCGACAAGCTCAGAAAAACCGGCAGCGGTTTCAAAGCTGTCATCATAATGTGCCAAACCGCGGACAGTATTATCACTGTTTGCCTGGGCAATCAGTGTTCGCATCGGGCCATCACCTTCAACCTGCATGATCAAGGCGCCGTCAAGCTTGATGGTAGATGCAAGCAGCGCAGCTGCTGACAGTGCCTCACCCAGCTGCGCCTTGATTTCCCGCGGATAATCATGGTTCTCAAGCAGTGCCTTGAAACTGCTATCAAGCCGTACCAACTCACCCCTGACACCCATAGTGTCAAACAGGAAACGTTGCTGCAGATCTGCTTCAGGCTTCATCTTCATTCTGGTAGACCACCTCACCTTCACTGTTCTCAACTTCGACCGTGATCGGGATACCCTGCCGAATCGAGTCTGTGACCACGCAGAAATCCTCGAACAGTGCGAGGCAACGCTTCGCCTTTGCTGCATTGGAGAGATCCTCCGACATTTTCAGCTTGATACTCATGCCACCAATGCGAAGACGCTTCTTTTCATTGCGTACTATCGTTGCCGTCACCTCGGTAGTCACACTGCCGGGCAATGGTTCACCGCGATTAATACAATGAAGGAGGCTCGCGCTCAAACAGTTGGCTGCCGAGACAGCCAGCAGGCGTGAGGGATTGGGACCGGCCAGCATGCCCAAAGGAGGTGGCTCATCGACAATCATGTCGTCGAGTGCTTTTTTATCGAACTTCACCTTGAACTCGTAATCCTCAAGGTGTTCAAGCGTCAGCGTGAAACGCGCCTGCTCTGACATTAGTTTTTTCTCCTACCGGTTTATAAAGTCTGTTTAAATAATTCAAGGGTACGCTGCCAGGATGCGGCATCCGCATCTGCATCATACTTCAGGTTCTCAATACCATATTTAGCAGCATCCGGATTGGTAAATGAGTGCCTGACGTCACCACCAAAGATCACCATTTCCCAGTCCGCATCTGCCTCTTCCAGCTTGTTCTGAAAATTGCTGACAACCTCGGGGGCGACGAACTTATCACCGTGGCCATGAAACATCATGACTTTCGTACCAATCTTACCCTTGACCGATTCCGGTGCCGCAGGAAGCGAGGCATGATAACCGACTACAGCTTTCGCTTCCGTGCCTGAATAGGCCATTTGTAAGATCGTACCACCGCCAAAGCAATAGCCGATGGCAGCCATTCGCTGCGGATCAACCAGGCCACTCTTCTTGAGCTGCTCAAGTCCAAGCGCTGCACGCTCCTGCCATCCATCGACATCTGCAGTCACTTCCAACATCCACTCTTTCGCCTGGGCTGGTTTATCAGTAACTTTTCCGGTACCGTACATATCAGCCGCAAAAGCAACATATCCCGCCTCTGCCAGCATACGTGCTCTTGTTTTTGCATAATCGTTCAGACCCCACCAGGCGTGTATCACCATGACGCCAGGACCATTGCCCTTCTTTGCATCATCCCAGTAGAGGTGACCGGTCAGTTTTTCCCCATCATGTTCGTATTCCACCGTCTTTGTTTGAACTTCTGCCTGAACCGGCATTGCCAACAAAAGCGTCATCACTGTAATCAGTCGCTTCATCCTCATTCTCCTTTTTTGTAATAAGTCAGGCTTTATACTTTTTTATTAAAACCACACCATCATAATCAACGGCACCGCCACGGCTACGATTATCACCTCGAGCGGCAAACCCATACGCCAGTAATCGCTGAACTTGTAACCGCCAGGGCCCATGACAAGGGTATTTGACTGATGCCCGATCGGGGTCAAAAAAGCGCAGGATGCGCCCACCGCCACTGCCATCAAAAAGCCGTCGGCAGAAACACCCAGTTGCTGGCTGATACCGACCGCAATTGGTGCCATTACCAGTGCCGTAGCCGCATTATTGATGATATCGGACATGAACATTGTCACCACCAGTACCAGCGCAATTATCCAGTAAAGCGCCATTCCTTCAGACCAACCAGTCAGGTTGCTTGCAACCAGTTCTGTCATACCGGTGGTTTCAAGTGACTTGCCGACAGGAATCATGGCACCCAGCAGGACAATCACTGGCCAGTCGACTTCATCATAGAGTTGATGCACCGGTAGCATGCCAATCACAATATAGCCGAATATAGCGAGCAGAAAGGCGAGGTACAGCGGCATCAGCTCGAACAGACCAAGACAGATAGCGACAATAAAAATTATTAGCGACAAGCTGGCATTTCTGCGTTGCCCCAGTGAGATATCCCTTGGCGCAAGCGGCAACAGAGAGAGGCGCTGCAACTGCTCATCCATTTCGTCACGCCGCCCCTGCAGCAACAGAACGTCACCTATCCTGAAGCGGATGTGACGCAGGCGCTTGCGCAAGTTTTCACCATGTCGAGAAAGCCCGACCAGCGAAAGATTGTCACCACTCTCCCTGCGCAGAAACCTGACATTACGATTCACCAGTTTTGACTGGGCCGATACGATACCCTCGAAAAATTCGAGTTCCTGGGGATCAATATGTTCAACATCACTTGCCGATGCTGCCCTCAGCTGCAGTCCGTAACTATCCAGTACCGGCTGCAGATCCTTCGCTTTTCCTGAAGCAATCAGGACATCTCCTTCCTGAAAACGAAAACCCGGTGGCATAGGTTGCACGCCCTGCGCCTTACCTAGCAGACCGACCAACTGGATATCCCATCCCTCTTCGAGCATGACCGGCCGCAGGTAACGCCCTATCAGCGGCGACTCGGGAAGTATCTCGAGTTCAGTCAGGTAATCACCCACATCAAACAGCTGATCGGGAATATTTTTTTCGAGTCTCTCCCTGGGCAACAGTCGCCAGCCGATAATGATGACAAAAAGAAAGCCGGCAACTGCCACGGGCAATCCTACCCACGCAAAGTCGAACAGTTTGAAAGCCGCCTCGCCAGTCAGGTCGGAACGCATTGTAGCGATAATAATATTCGGCGGCGTACCGATCAGGGTTGTCATACCACCGAGGATGCTGCCGAAGGCTAACGGCATCAGGAGCATTGCCGGTGAACGTCCTTGCTGTTTCGCTGTTGCAATTGCAACAGGCAGCATCAGTGCCAGCGCACCAACATTATTCATGAATGCCGATGCCACCGTCACCACCAGAGTCAGGGATGCAATATGCAACATCGGATGTTTTGTCAGCGGAGCAAGACCGCCGGTAATCAGGTCTACAACACCGGCACGCTTGAGTGCATGACTGATGATCAGCACGGCAGCAACTGTTATCACCGCCGGGTGACCAAATCCGGAGAATGCCTGCTCAACAGGTACCAGCCCAAGAAGCGTTGAAAAGACCAGTGCGGACATGGCAACCAGGTCATGCCTCCAGCGCCCCCAGGCAAACATGATGAACAACAGGAGCAGAACAGCGCTGATCAGCCACTGGTCATGTGTCATATTCTATCTTCCTGTTCAGTCGATCAATTCGACCTTTAGTGTCGAGCCTTGTGATCCAATGATACGAACCTTCTGACCGGTAGCCGCATCAGGCCCGGTCACTTTCCATGTGGTTTCACCAAGGTGAATACGCCCGGTACCGTTGACGATCGGGGTCTCAACAACAGCCATTTTCCCGACCAACTCGACACCGCGCTCATTCAGTGCAGGCTGCTCGCTCTCGATCGGGTGACGCTTGAACCAGCTACGACCGATAAGAATCGAAGCGACACTCAGCACCGCGAACAGCAAGAACTCCATCTCCCAGCTCATTTCGATCGCGAGCGCAGCCAGTGCTGTGATTGCTGCCGCGAAGCCCAACCACATAAAGAAGGCTGCGGGTGAGAATATCTCCATTATCAGAAACAGCACGGCAACGATAAGCCAGTGCCACCAGTTCATGGAATCGAACAATCCTTCCATCATCAGGCTTCCTTTTTCTCAGCAAGTGCAGTTTTGGCCACTTCGGCGATGCCGCCAATTGAACCTATCAGGCTCGAGGCTTCGAGTGGAATCATGATCAGTTTCTGGTTCTCGGCCGTTCCTATGGTCTGCAATGCCTCGGTATATTTCTGGGCGATGAAGTAATTGATCGCATTGACATCACCTTTCGAGATCGCGTCTGAGACCACCTCGGTCGCCTTCGCTTCAGCCTGCGCCAGGCGCTCGCGACCCTCGGCCTCACGGAAGGCTGCTTCACGCTCACCCTCTGCATGCAGTATCTGCGACTGCTTTTCACCTTCTGCACGCAGAATTTCCGCCTGGCGAAAACCCTCGGCATCGAGAATGTTGGCACGTTTTTCACGCTCGGCTTTCATCTGGCGACCCATCGCCTCGACCAGGTCTTGCGGTGGATTGATATCCTTGATCTCGATACGCGTAATCTTGATGCCCCATGTTCCGGCCGCCTCATCGACAACCGACAGTAGGCGTGAGTTGATCGCATCACGATTGGAGAGCAACTCGTCAAGATCCATCGAGCCAAGTACCGTTCTAATATTGGTCATTGCCATCTGCAGGATGGCGCGGTACATATCGTTAACCTTGTAGGCGGCACTGGCAGCATCCATCACCTGGAAAAAAACCACGCCGTCAGCTGTGACCATTGCGTTATCGCGCGTGATTACCTCCTGCGACGGCACATCCAGTACCTGTTCCATCATGTTCATCTTGGCACCAATGCCATCGATGATCGGAATAATGACATGAAAACCGGGCTTGAGCGTGCGGGTGTACTTCCCCAGCCTTTCAACCGTGTACTCAGATCCCTGCGGCACTCGCTTCGCGCCAAGCATGACGATAACGAAGGCAAGTACGACGGTGACAACAGTAAACATCTCCATTTCCATACCCATTTTTCCTGTCTCTCCTATTGATGATGACTTTCTGGAACAAAGCAGCGATTATTTGCGGTTGAAACTACCGTTCCAAGCGACACTGATTTCATTTTATGGCAATCACAGATACCATAGCACAGCAATATGACAAGTTACCTCAAACCTCCAAAATCCCCGTTGCGCAAGGTCGGCCGTGCGATAGCCGATTATGACATGATCCGCGACGGCGACAGAATCCTGCTGGGTGTCTCCGGCGGTAAGGATTCGCTCTCGCTGCTACACATCCTTGGCCACCTGCAAAGCTATGCACCGGTTAAATTTGATCTTGGGGTACTGACGGTCGATCCGGAAGTCGAAGGCTTTGACCCACACTCACTGACTGAATATTACACCCGCATCGGTGTGCCCTGGCACTACGCTGAACAGCCGATCATGGAGCAGGCAAAACAGAACATGGATGGCGACTCTTTCTGCGCCTACTGCTCACGTATGAAGCGCGGAATCATGTACTCGACCTGTCGCAAAGAAGGCTATAACGTGCTGGCGCTGGCACAGCACCTTGATGACCTTGCAGAAAGCCTGCTGATGTCAATATTTCACGGCGGTCAACTGCGTACCATGAAGGCGAATTACACCAACAGGGAGGGAGATGTGCGCATCATCCGTCCACTCGCCTATGCGCGTGAAAACCAGATGGCTGATTTTGCCAATAGTGCAAAACTGCCTGTCATCCCGGACTCCTGTCCGGCATGCTTTTCAATGCCAACACAGAGGGAGTCGATGAAACAGCTGCTGGCGCAGCTTGAGGGTGAAAACAAGCACCTGTTTGCAAACATGCTGCACGCCATGCGTCCGTTGCTTGAAGAAAAGCTATAGGGAGATTGCCACTATTTTAGTTCATGTAAGGAAATCAGCTGCTCAAACTGTTCCGCCGTGACTGGCTGGCTGTATAAATAGCCCTGCACTTCCTGGCATCCTGCACCGCGCAAAAATTCAGCCTGCTCCAGTGTCTCTACACCCTCGGCAATAACTGTTAAGCCAAGACTTTTTCCCAAGGCGATAACTGCATCAGCAATCGCCATGTCATCAGGGTCACCCGGGATGTCGTGCACAAAGGATCGATCGATCTTGAGCTTGTGAATGGGCAGTTGCTTCAAATAACTGAGCGAGGAGTAGCCAGTACCAAAATCATCAATCGCCAACACGATACCGAGCTGACGCAACTCATCCAATTGTTTAATCGCAGATTCAGTTTTCTGCATAAGCAGGCTTTCTGTCACCTCGATCTCCAATCGTGAGGCCGGCAGACCACATTTGGCAAGTACATCTTGTACCACTTCAACGAGCCTGCCGCGCTGGAGTTGTGGCCCGGCCACGTTGACTGCTATCCGGCCTATGTCGATACCCTTGTCTAACCACTTTTTGGCCTGAGAACACGCCTCTTGCAGCACCCATTCACCGATGGGCATGATGAGACCGGAATCCTCGGCAATGGGAATAAATCTTGAAGGAGAAATCAGGCCAAGCTGCGGTTGTTGCCAGCGAATCAGTGCCTCTGCGCCCACGATCTTGCCAGTATGCAGGTCGAGCTGGGGTTGATAGTGAAGAATAAACTCCTCTTTTTCCAACGCCTGGCGCAAGTTGTTTTCCATCAGAACGCGTTCGAACGCTTTGTGGGTCAATGCTTCAGTATAAAACTGGTAGTTGTTACGCCCCTCTTCCTTGGCACGGTACATCGCAGCATCGGCATTGTGTAACAATTCATCCGCACTCTTGCCATCCTGAGGGTACAGGGAGATACCCAGGCTCGCTCCGATACTGAGTTCATGGCCGTTCAGCAAAACGGGGGCCCTGAAAGCCTTCAAGAGTTTTTCTGCCATGTTGGCAATGTCTTCAGGCCTGCTCACACTTCCCAGCAATAGCACGAATTCATCACCGCCGACACGGGCCACGGTATCTTCCCGGCGTAGCGACTGAGTCAATTTCTCCGCCACATCCTGCAATAACTGATCCCCTAGTGGATGCCCCAGGCTATCATTGATATGTTTGAAATGGTCCAGATCGAGAAAGAATAACGCCAGGTCAGTTCCTGTACGATCAGCATGCCGAATAGCCTGTTTCAGGCGTTCGCTCAACAGCAGGCGATTGGGCAGGCCGGTGAGTGCATCGTGGTGTGCCAGGTGGTCAAGTTTTTCCTGTGACTGTTTGATCTGGCTGATATCGGAGACCACCGACACATACTGGGTCAGCTTCCCGTCCTCGTCAAAAACACCGTTGATATTCTGCCACCCGGGATAAACATCACCATCCTTGCGCCTGTTCCAGATTTCACCTCGCCAACTCCCGGTAGCGATTAGTGCTTTCCACATATTTCGGTAGAAATTTATGTCATGACGCCCGGACTGCCATATGCGCGGATTTCGACCGAGAACTTCCTCACGCGAATAGCCCATGATTTCCGTGAAGGCCTTGTTGACCTCAATAATATTGCCATCGGTATCCGTCACAACGATTCCCTCGGCCGTGTTATCGAAGACACTGGCTGCCAGGCGCAGACGTTCATGCGCCTGCTTGGTTTCGGTGACATCTATGACAGATGCCAGCGTTTGCCCGGTTTCCGAGATGAATGCAATATTCAGCAGCGTCCATCCAGTCCGGCCTGCCGCCGTGGAAAACCTGAATTCATATGAAAGTGGCGCTTCCTCACCCAGCAAACGGCTGTCGTGGTACGACTTTATACGGGCTCGATCCTGCTCATCCACAAAATCGAGATAGGAACGACCGATGATATCTTCTACAACACTATCGGCCAGTTTGGCGAAATCCTGGTTGACCAGGGAGAAGGTGCCATCGGCCTCGACCACTGTCATACCGGTGCCGGTACGCTCGAAGAGTTGGCGATACATCAACTCTGAGTGAGCAAGACTCTCCTCAAGCCGGACACGATCACTAACGTCCTGCACCACAGCCAACACCGCCGTGTTCCCCTCATAAGGTATAACAGCTCCAGTAATAATGGCTGAAATTCGTTGACGGCTTTTGGTCAGGCAAGTCAGCTCCTCGGTGACCGCATTCCCTTCACTGAAAACGGCTTTTACAAACACCTCCAAAGCCTCCATTTCATCGGGATGAAAGCTGGATACAGAAGTGTGCAGTAACTCATCATGTCCGTATTCCAGCAGCTCGCAGGCCTTGGGGTTGGCGTCCAGAATAAGGTCACCTTCCGGATCGAAAATGAGAATCGCGTTATTCGCGTGGATAAAGTAGCTCTGGTAACGTGCCTGACTTTCGCTCAACAGTTGTTGCGCCTGCTCGCGCTCGGTGATGTCCTGTACGGTTCCGACGGAGCGCAGAGGCTTGCCCGCATCGTCATAGAAGGTCTCGCAGCGCTCGTTGACATATTTGACCCTGCCATCCTTGAAATGCAGAGGATGAACGATATCGTATGGGGTATGGTTAGCTACTGATTCTGTGTACGCCTGGTTAACCAGGTGTCGATCATCAGGATGCAACTCGTTGAGAAAGGCCTCGTACGTGGATTCGAACTGCCGGGGATCGACCTCGAAGATATTGAAAGTCTCATCTGACCACCAGAGTTCGCCCGTTTCATACTTCAGTTCTCAACTGCCAATACGGGTTAACCGCTGGGACTCTGCCAGGCGCTCCTCGGTGCGTCTCAGTTCACGCTCCACCTTGAGTTCGGCTCGCACCTCTGTGAGCTCACTCTCGCGCAGATCCAGGGTCTCCTGCAAGTGTTCTACGTGGCGGTTGTAGAGCTGCTTGACGATATCGTGGCGCGTCACCAGTCCCACGATACATCCCTTGGCATCAACCACGACCAGACGCCGGATACACCTTGTATCCATCTCCTGTATGGCATCATTTAAAGCAGTATCGACAGTTACCCTGCAGACCGGACGGGTCATGACCTCAACCAGCGGAATGTCAAACGTCTGCCCAGGTATTGCTGCAAGCCGCACCAGGTCCCGCTCCGTGAAGATACCCAGTGGCTGCGCCTGCTCTTCGACCACGATGCAAGAGATGTTTTCACGCCTCATCAAACAGACCGCATCATCCACCGTGGCATCTCCGGGGAAGGTAACAACGTTCTCAACCATCACCGCACCGACTTCCTTGAAACGCACCAGGAAATCGGTGCTCAGATGTTTCAGAAAATCACCTTCGCTGACAATGCCTGCCAGCTCACCCTGTTGATTCACGATGATGAGATGACGGACCTGCTGTGCGGTGATCAGGCCATAGCCTTGATGGTAATCAACGCCTGGCAGAGCAGTGAGGGGAGGCTTGCTCATCACCTCGCCAACAAGGATGTTTTCGGCATTCAGATGACGATAGGTCAGCAGTACGGCGTCTCGCTCGGTAAAGATACCGACAGGCCGATCTCCGTCAACAACCACAAGGGAGCTGATCATACGTTCACGCATCAGAGACAAGGCATCATGCACAGGTCGGTCCGGCGTCACAGTGACAACGGGGAATGTAAGAATATCAGCGAGCTGGAGTTGTGCCATTGTCCCCTCAGGATCCTTGTATCTGTCTGTTCGTCTCAGCCAGGAAAAAAACAGGATCTGGAATATTGTCTATAGCTGAACTGCCTTAACAACTATATGTCAGTTCTATGGTGCAGGGTTTTACGAACTCTTGCCAGCAATACTTTTCAAGACAATAATTGTTAAGCCATTGGCTCAGATTGATGATCACAAAAAGAAAAAGGGAGTGCTGCTTGCGCAGCACTCCCTGAAATACTCAAAAGTGGAAATCTATCAGGTCCGGATGCCACACCCGGTCGTTAATCAGGAGAGGTAGGACCTCGCCTCTTCACCCGGATAGGGCAAACCGGCCAAACGCCACAACAGCAGGCAGCTGCCAAACAGGTTTTGAATACGCTTCTTGTCAATTTCGTTTTCGCGGCACATTTTCCGCAGGCTGATAATACTGCCGTTGCGCAAATATGCTTCACGCATACGCCCGATCAGTTGGAGCTTTTCATAATCCAGCGTGAGACCATGGTCAAGTGCAATTGCATCGGCAAATGATTCGCTCCAGGAATCAAAATCCTTGAGAAACCCCTCATCATCCACTTCGACCGCTACGAAAGCCGTGACCTGCTGAAGTTGTGTTATGCCCATCCCGGTATCCTCGTAATATGAATCATCGTTGAGGCAATACTAGTCAAGCGTGCAATATAATGTAAAATAATGACTTCGGATAAAGCTATGCAGAAAGTGCATAAGAGTCATGAACCAGCAACAACTTGCCTGTTTTGCCAAGGTCTGCTCTGAAGAGCTGAACGTGAGCCGTGCTGCAGCAGCACTATTCACCTCACAGCCAGCAGTCAGCCGCCACTTGCAGAACCTTGAGGAGGCGCTTGGCACGCCCCTGTTTGAGCGCCGAGGCAGAAAACTGATCGGCCTCACAAATGCAGGCAAGCGCACCCTGCATCATGCACAGGTCGTGGTTGCTCAGTTCGAGGCGCTTGAACGCATTGCGCGAGAGGAGCGCAATCCGCGCGGCGGCACACTCTCAATTTCGACGACACACACACAATCCAACTACCTGCTGCCCGATGTCATCAGCGAAATCCGTCATGACTATCCCGAACTGCGCTTCAACCTGCACCAGAGTATGCCGATACAGGTTGCTGAAATGGTCGCTTCCGGCGTTGCAAATATCGGTATTGCAACCGAATCAGTCAGCAAGCATCCGGATCTGATTGCTCTGCCCGCCTATAGTTGGAACCGGTTACTGCTGATTCCGAAGGGGCATCCGCTTGAATCAATTGATGAAATCACACTTGAAGACCTTGCCAGCTATCCGATGGTCACCTATGTCACCAGTATGACAGGGCGCAAACTGATGGACAGCGCATTCGAAAAAGCCGGCCTGGTACCGGACATTGTCATTGCAGCAAATGACTCCGACACAATCAAAGCCTATGTGAACAATGGTATTGGTATCGGCGTAATAGCCGAAATGGCCTTTTCGGATGAAGATGCCAAGCGATTCTCGATGCGTCCGCTCAAACACCTGTTTGACAATAATATTACCCGTGTTGCTATCCGTCGCGCCTATGTCCCGAGCCGGGTTGAACTCGATTTCCTGACACGCCTGTCGCCTTACTGGAGTGAAGAGGAGATTGTCAATATTGTTGAAATGCCGAAGGAAAAACTGAAAGCGCGAATTAAAAAAATAGAAAAATCAATGCTGAAAGGCAATGACGGGTAAAATCCCCGCTCCGTCCATACCCTGACAGACAATGCAAACGAATCCTGACATTTTCTCCTATCGCAAGCACTGGGCTCACAAGTTCGGGCCCGCACCCATGCTGCCGATGTCCCGCGAGGAGATGGATATGCTCGGCTGGGACTCGTGTGACATCATCATCGTAACAGGTGATGCTTATGTCGATCACCCCAGCTTTGGTATGGCGATTATCGGGCGCCTGCTTGAATCACAGGGGTTTCGTGTCGGCATCATCTCGCAGCCGGACTGGCGTTCGGCTGATGCATTCCGTGAACTCGGCCAACCGAATCTCTTCTTTGGTATCACGGCCGGCAACATGGATTCGATGGTGAATCACTACACCTCGGACCGCAAGTCGCGTTCGGATGATGCCTACACACCGGATGGTGCTGGTGGAAAACGTCCCGACCGTGCGGTCACTGTCTATTCACAACGTGCACGCGAGGCGTTCAAAGGCACCCCAGTGGTCATTGGCGGCATCGAGGCAAGCCTGCGACGCATTGCTCAGTATGACTACTGGTCCGAGAAAGTCAGGCGCTCCGTATTGCCAGATTCAAAGGCCGACATGCTGCTGTTCGGTAACGCCGAACGCGCCATTGTAGAACTGGCACATCGCCTTGCTGCGGGCGAGAATATTCGTGAAATCAGGGATATCCGCGGTACCGCTTATATGCAACAGGGTATTGCCGAGGGCTGGACCGTGATCGACTCGACCGAGATCGATGAGCCAGGATCAGCGCATCATCGTGATCCTCATCCATACACTGATACCACTGCAGAAGCAGACTGCAAGAGCGAAAATGCCGGTGCCGCCAAGGTTGTTCATTTCTATGAGCGGCCCTCAAAACTTGACCGAAATACAACCGTTATTCGGCTGCCCTCCTATGACCAGGTGTCTCACGACAAGCGACTCTATGCACACGCCTCGCGTGTCTTTCACCTGGAAACCAATCCCGGTAATGCACGCGCCATGGTACAGAGGCACGGCAAGCGAGATGTCTGGCTCAATCCGCCACCCATACCGCTGACAACAAGTGAAATGGATCAGCTGTTCGAATTCCCCTACACGCGCAGACCACATCCCGCCTATGGAGATGCTCGTAATCCTGCATGGGAAATGATCCGTTTTTCGGTCAATATCATGCGCGGCTGTTTTGGCGGCTGCACCTTCTGTTCGATCACCGAACACGAGGGACGCATCATCCAGAGCCGCTCAGAGGATTCAATCATTCGCGAGGTCGAAACCATTCGCGACACGGTTCCCGGGTTTACCGGCAACATCTCGGATCTTGGCGGACCGACGGCCAACATGTACCGTCTCAAGTGCAAGGATGAAAAAATCGAGGCCTCCTGTCGACGTCTCTCGTGCGTCTATCCGGATATCTGCAAGAACCTCGGAACCAATCATGCACCTTTGACGCAACTCTATCGCCGCGCGCGAGAACTGCCCGGCATCAAGCGAGTATTTATTGCCTCCGGCCTGCGTTACGACATCGCTGTTCGCGATCCGGAATATATCCGTGAACTGGTAACACATCATGTCGGCGGTTACCTGAAGATCGCCCCCGAACATACCGAGAGTGGTCCACTGTCGAAAATGATGAAGCCGGGTATCGGTACTTATGACAGGTTCAAGCAGCTGTTCGACAAGTATTCAAAGGCTGCCGGCAAGGAGCAATACCTGATCCCCTACTTCATCTCGGCTCACCCGGGCACCTCCGATGAAGACATGCTGAACCTTGCTATGTGGCTGAAACGCAATAACTTCCGCCCCGACCAGGTACAGGCATTCCTGCCGACGCCGATGGCGATTGCATCTGCCATGTACCACACGGGCCTGAACCCGCTGAAAAAAGTCACTCGCAGGAGTGAACAGGTTGCGACCGTCAAGGGCATCAAACAACGTCGCCTGCACAAGGCGTTCCTGCGTTATCACGACCCTGCCAACTGGCCGCTGCTGCGTGATGCGCTTAAACAGATGGGGCGCGCAGATCTCATCGGAAATGGCAAACGCCACCTGGTGCCATCCTGGCAACCGGGTGAAAAGCGTGCACCGAAAATACACGGACAGAAAAAAGATCTGCACCACCGCATCAGAACAGGAAAGAAAAGCAAACGTTCAGGTGGACGCCGAGTCTTTAATGAGAAAAAGAAATAATCTAAAATCATTTCTCCGCACTGCTTAACCCCCTTTTCAGGTCTATCTATATGAGCAACCCAAATCCACAGGAATTGATGGCCAAAGGCATAAAACATGCAATGGCAGGACGGCATAATCAAGCACTGAAGTCTTTCGACAAGGCACTGCGACTGGCTCCGAATGAACCTGCTCTTTGGTTCAACAAGGGCAATCTTCTGTCTGAAATGCATCGACTGAAGGAAGCCCTGGTATGCTTTGAGAAAACAACAACCATTGTTTCAAATAACCCCCAGGTATGGTTTGCAAAAGGTATTACCCTGGAAAGGTTACAGCGTTACCAGGATGCCATTGACTGCTTTGATAAAGTCCTCGCGATCACTCCTGACAATCCTGAAGCATGGCTTAGAAAAGGAATCAATTTTGGCTCTCTGAAAAGCTATGAAAAGGCTCTGTCGGCCCTGGATAAAGCGCTCTCCATACAGCCAAATCATCCGGAGATCCTGTTTTACAAGGGCATAGCATTGCGAGCATCCGGTCAAGACGAACTCGCAATTAACGTCTTCAAACAAGCCATTCGGGTAAAGCCCGATTTCGCTGAGGCATGGTGCCAACTGGGCATGGCCAATATGGCTCTATACAAATTTGATACCGCACTAACCAGCTATAACAAGTCTTTAGCACTAAATCCTGATTACCGAGAAGCATTACTAGGGAAATCAACATCTCTCAGACGACTCGAAAAACTTGAAGATGCTGAAAAATCGATACAGTCCGCAATATCAAAATACCCTAATGATTCAGACTGTTATGCAGAATCTGGCGTTATTCAGGATGCGAAAGGCAATTATCATGAAGCCGTCAAGAACTTCCAGAAAAGTATCCGACTAAATCCTGAAAACGTCCTTGCACAGCATGCTTTAGCCATGCAAACGAAATACACAGAGGTGGATTCCAACGCGGCGGTTCTGGAAAGACTGTTACAGAAAGAAGATTTACCTGATTCTGACAAATCATTACTTCATTTTGGTCTTGGTTACATTTATCAAAACCTTGAAGACTACGACATCTCTTACCAGCATTTTGAAAAAGCCAACAAACTATGTGCTCTTGAGTCCGAACATGACCTTGCAGGCCTTTCTCAAAAGGTTGAAACCCTTCTTATGAACTTCAAGCCTGAACTGAGACACCAGGTCTCCGGATCCGGATATACAGAAGATCAGTCAATTTTGATCATCGGTCTTCCTCGAACCGGAAAAACCATGCTCGAAAATATCATTGGCCTCAGTTCCAACACAGCCAAAACAGGAGAATCCGCGGCAGGCATCCTCTCTTCAACTATTGAAAAGAGGATGCCCCAGCTGAATAATTATACTTCCGTATCTGCCATTCAAGACCTTGATGGCAACCAGGTGACGGAAACAGGACGGGAATCATCAACTTCCATTCGAGAGTTACACGAAATATCAAAGCGCGTTATAGGAACCGCTCCGAACCTGGATTTACATGTCGGCATCGCCCTGCTCTCTCTTCCCAATTTAAAAATTATCCACGTTGCACGTAATCGAGAAGATAATATCTTTGAGATCTTTACCAAACAATTCGCATCGCATGCCTATCAATACACTTACAACATACCTGACATATCAGAAAAGTATGATTCGCATCACAAAATAATGTCGCATTGGAAAAAAATATTCCCTGACTCTATCCACACAGTCAATTTTGAGGATCTGCTATGCGATCCTGAAATGGAGATTAAACGCATACTGGAATTCTGCGACCTCCCTTATGAAAATGAATATATGGAGTACATGAACAGCAATTATTCATCCATGCCTGAGAAGGCTATTGGTGTTTGGAAACATTATGAGAAACACCTCAAGCCATATTTTTAGTGAAACTCAGACCAGCCGCCGCCTGACAGAAGATTTGGCAATATAATCATCGATACTTTCGACAACAAAATTCAGCAAGCGCTGTCTCGACTGCTGGCTTGCCCATGCAACATGCGGCGTAACGATGAGATTCGGCATCGGGTTATCAAGCAACACATTTCCCTCTCTAGGCGGCTCAACCGATAGCACATCGAAACCTGCAGCACCGATTTCACCTGACTTGAGTGCAACCACAAGCGCATCTTCATCAACAATACCACCACGTGCCGTATTGATCAGCAGCGCATCCGCTTTCATCATCTTCAGTTCACGCGCACCTATCAGGTTGGCTGTATTTTCAGCCAGCGGCACATGCAGTGAAATCACATCTGCCTGCTGCAACACTTCATCTATCAGGTATCGACCTTGCTGCGCCTCTCTGCTTCCGGGTCGCTGTGCGATCATCAATTGCATTCCAAAAGCCTCGGCAACTGCAGCAACACCTTGTCCCAGCTCTCCGTATCCGATGATACCCATACGCTTGCCGGTCAACTCTGTGATCGGGTAATCGAACAGGCAGAAGCTGTTACTCTTCTGCCAGGCTCCGGCCTGAACACGCTCATGGTAACCAAGCAGGTTGGTATTCAGCGCAAGAATCATTGCAAAGACGTGTTGTACTACCGATGGAGTTCCATAACCGGTCACATTGGTGACCATAATGCCCTTGCCTTTTGCAGCATCGAGATCAACATTGTTTGTGCCTGTTGCTGCCACGCAGATCAGCTTGAGTTGTTCGGCCGCATCCATCAATGCTGCATCGATCACCACCTTGTTGGTAATGACGATTTCAGCATCCCGGATACGTTCAGCTGTCTCTTCAGCTGCCGTCAAATCGTGAAACACCCAATCATCAGCCAAAGACTTAAGTCCTGACAGATCCAGATCCTCCTGGTCGAGTGTTTTCAGATCAAGAAAAACGGCCTTCATTATGTTTCTCCGAATAAATAGAACAGCGTCAGTCTATCCGAAAGCCGGGAAAAGGGGAAAATACACGAATACTGGTGGGTTGTTACTGTTCATTGCAGTGCAAAATCCGTTAAAATCGCTTTTTGCACGACGACCCCGAACCATGAGCGAAATCACTCGCATACGCGAGATCCCCTACAACTACACCTCCTTCTCCGATCGCGAGATTTTTCTGCGTTATCTCGGCGAAGAGGGCTGGCACCTGCACCAGGAGTTACGTGACTCCCGCGGCACGGGGCGTTCCGCGCGTATGTTGTTTGAAGTACTGGGGGATATGTGGGTTGTTGCACGCAATCCCTACCTGCTGGATGACATGCAGGAGAATCGCTCTCGCAGGCAGGCGCTGGTCGGTGCCCTCAATCACAGGCTCGATCAGTTCAATCAGCGTGCATCCGGTAACGCAAAGGCACTCAAACTGCTGGAACTCACGCGCGAGGCAGTTGACAAGTTCTCAAATTGTCTTGATGACAGCCGCGAATGGCGCAGTCGCCTCACCCAGGCTCTCAATGGACTGACACGCAAGGACAACATCGATTTTGGCGGTCTGGCACGCGTCTCCCATGCAACCGATGCAACCGACTGGCGTGTCGAACTGCCCTTTGTTGTGATCTCACCCGATACCGAAGAGGAGGTTGCTGCGATCGTACGTGCATGTATCGACAGCGGTTTCACCATTATTGCGCGTGGAGGCGGCACCGGTTACACAGGTTCCGCGGTGCCTCTTGATGCCAAGTCCGTCATTATCAACACCGAAAAACTGGAGGCGCTTTCCGCTGTCGAATGGCAGCAGCTACCTGGCCTGGAAAGTGAAGTTGCCACGGTCAGAACCGGTGCCGGGGTTGTCACACGTCGAGTTTCCGATCTTGCCACTGCCAACGGACTCGCCTTTGCCGTTGACCCGACCTCGCAGGATGCCTCCACCATTGGTGGCAATATCGCCATGAATGCAGGCGGGAAAAAGGCCGTTCTGTGGGGCACAACACTGGACAACCTCGCCTCGTGGAGCATGGTCACTCCCTCCGGTGAGTGGCTTGATGTTGAACGAATCAATCACAACCTTGGCAAAATCCATGAGCAGGAGCTTGTCTCTTTCCGCCTCACATGGCGCGATGCGAAAAGTAACGAGATCACCCGCGAGAAACAGCTCGATATCCCGGGAAAGGACTTTCGCAAGGCCGGCCTGGGCAAGGATGTCACCGACAAATTTCTCAGCGGCCTGCCCGGGGTGCAGAAAGAGGGCTGTGATGGCCTGATCACCTCTGCACGATTCATTCTGCACCGCATGCCGGATCATGTACGCACTGTCTGCCTTGAGTTTTTTGGCAATGACCTGTCACGAGCAGTTCCCGCAATTGTCGAGATCAGGGATTACATCGACAGCCAGCCCGAAGTTGCCATGTCCGGTCTCGAACACCTCGATCATCGTTACATCAAGGCAGTGCGCTACGCCACCAAGGCGGCGAGGCGCGAACGTCCGAAGATGGTCCTGATTGCCGACCTGGTGTCTGATTCTGAAGATGCAGTTTCAGAAGCAACGGATGAAATTATTCGCCTTGCCAATGCGAGGAGCGCAGAGGGCTTCATCGCAGTCAGCCCGGAAGCGCGTCGCCGTTTCTGGCTTGACCGTTCACGCACGGCAGCGATTTCCAAGCACACCAATGCTTTCAAGATCAACGAGGACGTGGTCATTCCGCTGGATCGCCTGGCTGAATACAGCGTTGGTATCGAGCGCATCAACATCGAGCAGTCGATTCGCAACAAGCTGCGTATCAAGCAGGCTGTACTCAATTACCTCAATAGCGAGATGCCGGAACTGTGGCGGATCGAGGCGTACGAGGATTCGGAAGAAAACACCGCAATTCTGACAGCCAAACAGGATGCCGCTCGCGAGATGGTTGAAAAGTCTCTCAAACGCTGGGGAGAGATACTCGCCTCTCTTGATCAACTGGCGGATACATCACGAATCCTGCTGACCGAGGATGAACGTGAACGTATACAGCCGGGCAACAAGCTCATCGACCTGCTACTGCGCGGCGACCTGCGCCACAGCTATCGCGAAGAGGTGGTTGAACGTACACGAGAGATTTTCCGTGGACAGGATATGCAGCCGGTACGGGAGCGCCTCGAAAAAATCCATGCTGAATTGCGTGACGAGCGTCTCTTTGCAGCCCTGCACATGCACGCCGGTGACGGTAACGTACACACCAACATCCCGGTACATTCACACAACTATCGCATGCTGCAGGAAGCCGACGAGATCGTCGACCAGGTGATGGAACTGGCGCTGTCACTTGATGGTTCAATTTCCGGTGAACACGGTATCGGTCTCACCAAGATCCAGTACCTCGATGATGACAAGCTGGCGGCCTTCGTTAGCTATAAACAGGATGTCGATCCTGACGGCAACTTCAACCGCGGCAAACTGATGCCGGACTCCGGCCTCGGTGATGCCTATACACCGTCACTGCGACTGGTACAGCAGGAGGCGATCATTCTCGAGGAGAGTGAGCTCGGCGCACTCAATGACGATATCCGGCATTGCCTGCGTTGCGGTAAGTGTAAGCCCGTGTGCATGACACATGTACCGCGAGCTAACCTGCTCTATTCGCCGCGCAACAAGATTCTCGCAACGGGACTGATGATCGAGGCGTTCCTCTACGAGGAGCAGACACGCCGTGGTCTCTCTGCCCGTCACTTCGATGATATGAATGATGTTGCAGACCACTGCACCGTCTGTCATAAGTGCCTCAATCCGTGCCCGGTCGATATCGATTTTGGTGAAGTCACCACGCGCATGCGTAAAATCCTCGTTAATCGCGGACAGAAACGCACCAGCCCCGGAGCAAAGGCTGCGATGGCATTCCTCAACACCACCAACCCGGGCACTGTACGTTTTCTGCGTGCAACACTGGGCAAGTGGGGCTTTCGCGGACTCAATGCCGGGCACACACTGGCACGCCTGAGCGGCGTCATCAGCAAAACACCGCCATTACCGAAGGCGACAACAGAGGAAGCATCAGTCACGGAACAGGTGATCGAACTGGTGCGCAGACCGATCCGTGTTGACCTGCCCAAAAAGGGCTTTCGTGAAGCTCTGCGACTGGAAGACAAAACACAAGTGCCCATCATTTCCGATCCGAACCAGAACGGAGATGGTGATGCTGTTTTCTACTTTCCCGGATGCGGTTCAGAACGTCTCTTTTCCGATATTGGACTGGCAACTATTGCCATGCTGCATAAAACCGGTGCACAGACTGTTCTGCCTCCCGGTTATATCTGCTGCGGTTACCCGCAGACATCAGCAGGGCTTGCAGAACAGGGGCAGCGCATCACGACAGAAAATCGCGTGCTCTTTCACCGTATTGCTAACACTCTTAACTATCTTGATATCAAGACAGTTGTCGTCTCTTGCGGTACCTGCATGGACCAGTTGCTGAAATATGAATTCGGGAGAATCTTCCCCGGTTGCCGTTTGCTGGATATTCACGAGTACCTGCTAGAAAAGGGCATCACGCTGAATGGCACCACAGGTCGAAAGTATCTCTATCATGAGCCCTGCCATAACCCGATGAAGAAGCACTCTTCACTCAAGGTCGCAAGCGAACTCACCGGTAGTGAAGTGCAACTGTCGGATCGCTGCTGCGGCGAATCAGGCACACTTAGCGTCAGCCGCCCGGACATTGCCAGCCAGTTACGCTTCCGTAAATCGGAGGAACTTCTCAAAGGCGTCAAGAGTCTGACAGGAAAGGAACGTACAGATGCCGAGGAGAGCAAGTTGCTCACCTCCTGTCCTGCCTGCTTGCAGGGCCTTGCAAAATACCAGGATGAAACCGGCCTCAAGGCTGATTACATCGTCATAGAAATGGCCAACAAGCTGCTTGGAGACAACTGGCAGGCAAATTTTATTGATGGCCTGCAGAAAGATGGTATCGAACGCGTTCTGCTCTAGTTTTCGCATTCCCGGGGAGAAACCTATGCGTACAGTGCTTGCACTCCTTCTACTTTCCATCCTGGCATTCGCGGGCAATACACTTGCTGAAACAGACGAAACATACAACCGTGTTCACCTCAGTGCAGAAGCGGCACAGGTGATTGAAAACGACCTGCTGGTTGCAGAACTCTACGCTGAATTCCAGGCCGGCAACGCTGCGCATGCAGCAAAGGAAGTCAACAAGGCGATCAACTGGGCTGTCGATACGGCAAAAAAGATTGACGGTATCGAAGTGCGAACGCTCAACTACAGCACCAACGCTGTTTACGATAAAAAACGCATCAAGGCATGGCGCGCTTCCCAGTCACTGCGACTCGAATCGGGCGATAGTGAAAAACTCGGTGACCTGATCGCGGTACTGCAGGAAAAACTGGCGATTCGGAATCTTGCTTACAAGGTATCCAGAAGTGCCCGGGAAGCAGCCATGCAAAAACTGACCGATGAAGCAATAGAGGCATTCCGCCAGCGCGCGCAGCAGAGCGCCAGCGCTTTCGGATTTGATGACTTCCATCTTGTCAACGTCTCGATCAACAACGGCAATGTCCGCCCACCGACTCCCTACTACCGTGGGAACATGATGGCAATGGAAGCGAAGGCAGCACCTGCAGCCATCGAGGCTGGCAGCAGCACTCTCACTGTCAGTGTTACCGGAACAGTTGAGCTCTTCTGTAATAAGACAATTGGCAACTACCGCTGCAGCCAGGCAAGTGCTGATTAGATCGCTACTCCGGCACCGGAGTCATTGTGATCGCGGCGGGGACGCCACTCCTACGGGGTTTAGTGCATTTGTAGGAGCCCCTTCCTTGACCGCCAAGGATGGCGGAAATGCCGGGAACCGTAAGGAACCGTTCCGGCCGGGGCGATACCCGTACTTACACTCCCATCTGTTCTATACGCTGCAGCCAATCTGAATCCGGTGAATCAAAACGGGAAATGGCAGTCCCTGCCTGCTTTACCAACTCTGCTCGCTGTTCGTCATCGAACAACTCAAGCGCTGAAGTGAATTCATCTTCGGGCGCGCCCAGTAACACGGCAACCAGTTCATCTTCGAGAATCAGGGAATCGGGATCCAGCAGGTCTGCAACCAGCGCATGTTCACACAGGCGAAAATGGTTGCTCCTGGCGAGTTCCTCGTCTGCAAACTCCTTAAGCGCCATCGGGTCATCCCCGGCCGACCTGCGAATCACCTGCATGATGACATTGATCATTTCTGAGATGGCTGACTTGTTACCCGCCTGGTCATCCGCCAGCGTGCAGGCCTTTTCATACGCCTTGTCGAATTCTCCCTTGAGATCGAGAATACGTTGTGACTCCTCGTTTGGCTTGAGGTTGATGACAGACTCAATCAGCTTGCGCAGTGCGGTGATAAATTCCAGCAACTCCTCGTGATCCTGGCGCTGGGCATCCAGCAGGGCATCATCCTCGTAATCGAGAATCGGCCTTGGAAACATCGGGTTATCCAGTTTGCGCATGAAGTGCCGCTCGTGACGGCCAGGCCTGGTACTGAAAGGAACGCGTGGGGACATAAATCAAACAAAGCAGTTAATGAATTGTCACATTCTACTTGATTACAGGCCCTCATCGCCCGACAATGCGCTATTCGCACACAAACTGTAAAGAAAATGCAAGATTATCAGCGCAGCTTTCTCAAATTTGCCCTCGACAAAGAGGTTCTTCGCTTTGGTGAATTCACCCTGAAATCAGGCCGTCTGAGCCCCTACTTTTTCAACACCGGGCTCTTCAACACCGGCCTCAGCCTTGCCGAACTCGGGCGTTACTACGCACAGACGATCGTTGACAGCGATATCCAGTTTGACGTGCTCTACGGCCCGGCATACAAAGGCATTCCGTTGGCAGCTGTTACCGTTGCCGCACTTGCAGACAACCATGATATCGACGTCGCTTACGCCTTCAATCGTAAAGAGGCAAAAGACCATGGCGAAGGCGGTATTATCGTCGGTCACCCTCTGGAAGGGCGTGTTCTCATCATTGATGATGTCATCTCTGCTGGCACCTCCGTACGTGAATCGGTCGACATCATTCGCGAACAGAATGCAGAACCTGCCGGTGTTGTGATCGCTCTCGACCGCCAGGAACGCGGCCAGGGTGAGACATCAGCCGTTCAGGAAGTTGAATCTGATATCGGTATTCCTGTCAGTGCGATCGCTCATCTTGAAGACTTGATTACTTTCGTCGAAGAGATGCCTGAATACAATAAATGGCTGAAACCGATTCTCGCCTATTCTGAAGAGTATGGCGTGTAATCCATGACAGACCATCTCAACAGCGCCATTCTGCTCATCCACTGCCCAGACCAGCGCGGTATCGTACGTGCAGTGACCGATTTTATTTTCCGTCACGGCGGCAATGTCACTGCGCTCGATCAGTATGTTGATCCAGAACAGGGTATGTTTTTCATGCGCGTGGCCTGGTCACTCGACCAGTTCGACCTGGAACGAGAAGATATCGATGCCGCTTTTGCAGATGCATTAGGCAGAGAGATGCAGATGGAGTGGTCACTTGAATTCACTGACCACGTACAGCGCATGGCACTGTTCGTTTCACAGCACTCACACTGTTTTTACGACATTCTTGCACGTTACGAGACTGGCGAATGGCGCGTCGAAATTCCATTGGTCATCAGTAATCACGAAACTCTCAGACCCGCGGTTGAACGTCTTGGTATCGATTTTCATTGCCTGCCGGTAAATAAGGAAAACAAGGCCCAGCAGGAGCAGAAACAGCTCGAATTACTGCAGCACTATGGCGTTGATTTCGTTGTGCTGGCACGCTACATGCAGATTCTCAGTGAGGATTTCGTGTCAGCCTGGCCACACAAGGTCATCAATATTCACCACTCGTTCCTGCCAGCCTTTGCAGGCGCACGCCCCTACCACGCCGCCTACGAACGTGGCGTCAAGATTATCGGTGCAACCAGCCACTATGTGACTGCCGATCTTGATGCAGGCCCCATCATCGAACAGGACGTGGTGCGTGTCAGCCATGAACACTCGATCGACGACCTGGTTCGCAAGGGACGTGATCTAGAGAAAATCGTTCTCGCACGTGCCATTTGGCAACACCTGCAGCACCGAGTTCTCGCCTATCGGAATAGAACAATCGTTTTCTGATCAGTCTATAGCAGGTAATATTGCCACATGATTACTATTGCGAATCATTCTCATTTGCAGTAAGATGATTTTCGTTGAGTTTACAAACTACTCCGGGAAACATCGAACATGAATATAACCAAGGCACTCTTTGCTGTCGTCATCCTGCTGTTTGGCAGCAACGCTAGCATGGCTGCCAGCGAAGAAGCTAACCTCTACTCTGCACGCAAAGAGGCGCTGATCAAGCCGCTTCTCGATCAATTCACCCGGGAGACCGGCATCAAGGTCAACCTGGTCACCGGCAAGGCGGATGCCCTGCTCAAACGTCTCCAGTCTGAAGGCGCCAACTCACCCGCCGATCTGCTGATTACCACCGATTCCGGCAGACTGCATCGTGCACATAGCGCCGGCCTGCTGCAGCAGGTCAAATCAGAAAAGCTCAATACGGTCGTTCCGCCACACCTGCGCAATCCGGAGGGCTACTGGTTCGGATTGTCGGTCCGGGCGCGCCCGATTTTCTATGCCAAGGATCGCGTCAAACCGGAAGAGCTCTCCACCTACGAGGCACTTACCGACAAGAAGTGGAAAGGACGTATCTGCATTCGTTCCTCGAACAATATCTACAACCAGTCACTGGTTGCCTCGATGATTGCCCATAATGGCGCGGAAGCAACACAGCAGTGGGCTGACGCATTTGTGGGCAATTTTGCACGTCCGCCCAAGGGCGGAGACCGTGACCAAATCAAGGCGGCTGCAGCAGGCCAGTGCGATATCGCCATTGCAAACACCTACTACTATGGCGGCATGCTCATCTCGGGCGATTATGCACAGATCAAGGCAGCCAATTCAGTTGCCATCTTCTGGCCCAACCAGGATGGGCGCGGCACCCATGTCAATGTCTCCGGTGTGGGTGTCACCAAGGCCGCTACTAACAGGGAGAATGCGATCAAGTTGATCGAGTTTCTTGTCAGCCCTGAATCCCAACTGTGGTACGCAGAAGCCAATAATGAATACCCGGTTGTCGAAGGCGCGGGTACGAGCGAGATTCTGAAATCATGGGGCGACTTCAAGCCTGATAACCTCAGCCTGGCCAGGCTTGGCGAACTCAATGCTGATGCTGTGCGGTTGATGGATCGCGCTGGCTGGCGTTAATCAAAACGCTGACAAGGGCGTGCTGCAAGCGGTGAGCACCCGGATGCAACGCGCCTTTATCTGATAATATTCTCCAGCCATGCCAACGCTTTCGATACCGTCCAATCTCTACTGGTTCCCCAGGTCCCTGATCAACCTGTGGAACCTCGGTATCATTGGCATCGCCTTCCTGATGGCTCTGCCTGTGCTGGTCATCGCAAGCTTCGTGTTTCTGCCCGCTAGCGAAAACTGGCAACATCTTGTCGATAACCTGCTCGCTGAATATGTGAGCAACTCCCTGCTGTTGATGGTCGGTGTCTCGGTTGGTGTACTGAGTATTGGTGTTATCACTGCGTGGCTAACCAGCATGTGTGAATTTCCCGGTCGGCGCTGGCTAACCTGGGCACTCCTTCTGCCACTCGCCATCCCGGCATACATTATCGCCTACACCTATACCGGGCTGCTCGACTTCGAAGGCCCAGTGCAGGGTGCAATGCGCGCATGGTTTGACTGGTCATACGGTGACTACTGGTTCCCGGAAGTACGTTCGCTCGGTGGCGCCATGGTGATGTTGTCACTAGTGCTCTATCCCTATGTCTACATGCTGACACGTGCCGCTTTTCTCGAACAGTCGATTTGCGTTCTGGAGGTTAGTCGCACACTCGGAAACACGCCGTTTCGCAGCTTTACACGTGTCGCGCTGCCGCTGGCAAGACCTGCGATCGTTACCGGCCTCTCTCTTGCGCTGATGGAGACGCTCGCAGACTATGGCACAGTGCAGTATTTCGGTGTCAGCACCTTTACTACCGGTATTTTCCGTACCTGGTTCGGCCTCGGTGACAGCGCCACTGCTGCACAGCTTTCAGCCACACTGCTCGGTTTCGTTTTCCTGCTGGTAATCATGGAGCGCTGGTCACGCAAGCGCGCGCGCTTCCACCATACCAGTAACAGGTACTCGGAGATTCGCCGTTACCAACTGCACGGAAAGCGTGCATGGCTTGCATTTATTGCATGCCTGTCGCCCGTCCTGTTCGGCTTTATCATTCCTGCCGGGCAACTGCTCTACTGGGCTATTAACACTGCCACTGAAACCATCAACTGGTCATTCGCCCTGCTGGCATGGAACAGCGTGATGCTCGCCGGTATCTCTGCTGTGGTTGCCGTACTCCTGGCGCTGCTGCTGGCATACGGAAAACGTCTGCAGGGCAATCTGCTCAGCAACACCGGCGTACGCATCGCATCAATGGGCTATGCAGTTCCCGGTACCGTTATTGCCGTTGGCGTGCTGCTACCTTTCGCGTGGCTGGACAACAGCATCGATGCATGGATGCGCGAACAATTCAACATCTCGACAGGGCTGCTTCTCTCCGGCACCCTGTTTGCCCTGGTATTTGCTTACACAGTGCGCTTTCTCTCCGTATCGATCCAGGCAATTGAGTCGGGACTGGGAAAGATCAAGTTCTCAATGGATGATGCCGGGCGCTCGCTCGGCCTGTCACCCACAGGAGTACTTGCTCGGATTCACCTGCCCTTGATGAAGGGCACCGTGGTCACGGCCCTGCTGCTGGTCTTCGTTGACGTACTCAAGGAGCTCCCGGCAACCCTGATACTACGTCCATTTAATTTCAACACCCTTGCCGTACGCGCTTACGAAATGGCATCTGACGAGCGCCTTGCCGATGCAGGTGCCCCTGCCCTGATGATCGTCGCTGCCGGTATCATTCCGGTGATCATGCTCAGCAGAATCATCAGCCGTTCGCGAGCAGGAGGAGTACAAGAGTGAGCTGCCTGACTATAGAACAAGCCTCGATTGGCTATAACGGAACCATTGTTGTCAACAAGGTTGACCTGGCTCTTGGTGAAGGTGAGATCGGCTGCCTGCTCGGCCCAAGCGGCTGCGGCAAAACAACCCTGCTGCGGGCCATTGCCGGTTTCGAACCACTGAAAAATGGACGCATCTCGATTGACGGCAACAGTGTCAGTACGCCGACTCACACCACCCCTCCTGAGCACCGGCAGATCGGCATGGTGTTCCAGGATTTTGCGCTGTTTCCACATCTCAGCATTTTCGACAATATCGCCTTTGGTATCCGCCACTTCGAGGGTAACGACAAAAAACGGCGTGTTACTGAACTGCTGGAACTGATCGGCCTGCCCGGCCACGGTTCACGCTACCCGCATGAACTCTCAGGAGGCCAGCAGCAGCGTATTGCACTGGCGCGCGCACTAGCACCACGCCCGAAGCTCCTGCTCATGGATGAACCCTTTTCCAGCATGGATGCGGACCTGCGCGAAGCCCTGGCAGCTGAAGTGCGGGATATACTCAAGCGTGAAAATATCACCGCGATTCTCGTCACCCACGATCAGCATGAAGCTTTCGCCATGGCTGATAGTATCGCGGTCATCTCCGAGGGAATTATCCTCCAGTTTGATACGAGCTATAACCTCTACCATGAACCCGCATGCGAATTTGTTGCGGATTTCATCGGTCAGGGCGTCTTTGTCGATGGTGTGGTCAATGATGCCATGCAGGTCGAAACCGAGTTGACAACACTCGAAGGGGAGCTGCCTGAAGGCTGCAAACCTGGCAGTAAGGTACGTGTACTGGTACGCCCGGATGATATTCTTCACGACGACTGCAGCCCCAGAAAGGCACTGATAACAGAGAAGGTTTTCCGTGGTGCCAACTACCTCTACACACTGCAGCTTGGCAGTGGCACCGAGTTGCTCTCACTTGTGCACTCCCACCATGACCATGCCATTGGAGAGAAGCTGGGCATTGCACTTGAAATTGATCACCTGGTGATCTTTCCTGCTGACTCTGCCTCACTGGCGGATGGAAAATAAACTCGTCATGCCGGCCTTGGGCCAACGTCCATTAGCATGTGCTCTGTTCTTGATGGGCCCCGGGTCAGGCCCGGGGTGACGAAAATGGCTTATAGAGTGGTGGGGTGATTTACTGTATGCGGCTGACTGCGTAGCCCTTCGATTTAAGCATTGCTACCAGGCTCTGTTCACCAACCAGGTGTGCAGCACCTACCACGATCATGGTCTTACCCGGTGATGCAATATGCTTTTCTACACGTGGTAGCCAGCGACGATTTCTTGCTATCAGTACACGCTGATACTCCTCGTGGGTCATCTCTTTGCGCATCAGGCGCGCGAGCCCCTTCTCATCGCCGTACGCCCAGGCTTGAAACAGGCTGGCCAAGGGCGATACTTGTGGCTGTTTCTCCCTGAGCTTCTCCTGCAAACGCCTGACCTGTATCTTGAGCGGCTGGCTAGCGAGTGTATCCAGTGCTTCGGCTGCAGTTTCGAGACCGGAAATTTTCATCCGACGCTGGGCCGCAGTTTGTTCAAGCAGGCTGTCGACCCCGTACTCCTTGTGAATGCCGACTTGAGACATGCCTTCATAAGCGAACATGATTGACAGGAACCAGGGCTGCGAACGCGATACACGCCACCTGCTGAGTCCCAGCTTGTCGGCACTCTCCATCAGCTCTGTGAAAGTCTCTTCGTCAACATATTCATCCAGCGTCTTGCCATCCGGCAACAACGCCTTGCTCTCGAGCAACAGCAAAGCATTGCGCGCCTCCTCGGGGGAATCGACACTCTCAACGACCAGTTCACTAGCAGCCTCAAAGGCATCAGCAATAGGACCGCCATACCACTTGATACTTGAAGGGAGTGAATGGAAGGAACCGAACAGGTAAACATCAGATGCACCTGAGGTGACCTGCCACAGGGCAGGTGCGACATTCGTCTGTGATCCTGCGGACCTGAGTGTCGGCGAGCCGCAACCGGCGAGTACAAAAAGAAAAATAACAAGCAGCGATCCATACTGCATAAGGTAACGTCTCATCCCAAACTCCTTTTTATGGCTGGTAAACTCTCCTGAACGCAGTAAGAAATGCTGCGTTCTCTTCTTGTGTACCGACAGTAACGCGCAAACAGTTTGCAAGCAAGGGGTGTGAGTTCGACAGGTTTTTTATCAGTACACCTTGTGCTCGAATGGCATCAAAGGTCTCCGATGCATCACCCTGCTCAAGCCTTATAAGGATAAAGTTTGCCTCGCTTGGAAAGACTTTTACAGCTGGAATCGATGCCAGCTCAGCAAGCAATGACTCACGTTCCACCCGCAGCCTGTTTGTCTGCTCATCGAAGAGCTGTTTGTGTTTCAGCGCAAAGCTGGCGCTGACCTGGGTAAGACGGTTGATATTGTATGGCAGCCGCGTCTTGTCGATCTGCTCGATCCATTCAGCGGGTCCTGCAAGCAGGCCGAGACGTAAACCGGCAAGCCCCATCTTCGAGACTGTACGCATAACAACCAGATTGTCGTAATCGCCAACTCGTTGCATGAAGCTGGCATAGGTGAAGGGAGAATAGGCCTCGTCAATCACAACCAGGCCGGGCGCAACTGCAATCACTTTTTCGATGACATCAATATCGAACAGGTTGCCGGTAGGGTTGTTCGGGTAAGCAAGATAAACCACGGCCGGCTGGTGTTGGGCGATTTCCGCCAGCAGCACTTCCGGCTGTAGTGAAAAATCATCTGCATCGAGTGGCACGCCGACATAACGCAAGCCGGAGAACTCGGCAATCATGCGGTACATGACAAAGCTTGGCTCAACAGAAAGAATGACGCGCTGCTCTCCACCCAGGGCAAGGGCAAGCATCTGGATGATTTCATCAGAACCGTTACCCAGCAACACGCCCGCATCACCAGGTATCTGCATGGCCTCGCGCAATGCCTGTGTCAGTGTCGCAGCCTGCGGATCCGGGTAACGGTTAACATCCGTTTCACGAATCAGCGCTGCCCACTCATCACGCATTGTTTCTGGCCAGGTGTAGGGATTTTCCATTGCGTCGAGCTTGATCAGCCCTTCAGAGAGCGGAACATGATAGGCGTTGATCGCCTGGACCTCGGGGCGAATCCATTGCCGGATTCGCTTTTCAATCTCACTCACTTCTTAACCTTGAGGCGATACTCTGCACTTCTTGCGTGGGCAGTCAGTCCTTCGCCGCGAGCAAGGACAGAGGCAACTTGTCCAAGTGTGTCTGCACCATCCGGTGACACCATGATTAGGCTTGAGCGCTTCTGGAAATCATAAACACCAAGTGGCGATGAGAAGCGTGCAGTACGCGAAGTCGGCAAGACGTGATTGGGTCCGGCACAATAGTCGCCGAGCGGCTCGGAAGTGTAGCGCCCCATGAAAATCGCTCCCGCATGACGAATCGATTTTGCCATTGTCAGCGGATCTTCTACAGAAAGCTCAAGGTGTTCCGGCGCAATAAAGTTTGCGACCTCAACAGCCTCCTCCATGTCACTCGTTTTGATCAGGGCACCACGCGCCTCAAGTGCCGTGGTGATCATGTCACTACGCTCCATGGTCGGCAGCAGCTTTTCGATTGCGGCTGCAACCTGATCGAGAAAATCACCATCAGAAGAGACGAGAATCGACTGTGCATCCTCGTCATGTTCAGCTTGGGAAAAGAGGTCCATGGCGATCCATTCCGGATCGGTTTTGCCATCACAGACAACGAGAATTTCTGAGGGTCCGGCAACCATGTCGATGCCAACCTGGCCGAACACGGCACGTTTTGCGGTGGCAACGAATATATTTCCCGGACCAACAACCTTGTCGACACCCGGTATTGTCTCGGTGCCATAAGCCAGTGCAGCAACTGCCTGCGCACCACCAATCGCGAATGCCCGGTCAACACCGGAGACAGCTGCTGCTGCGAGTACCAGTTCATTCAGTTCGCCGTCAGGTGTCGGAACGACCATGATCAGCTCCCCGACACCGGCAACCTTGGCTGGCACTGCATTCATCAATACTGACGAGGGATAGGCTGCCTTGCCGCCTGGGACATAGAGACCAACACGATCGAGTGGCGTCACCTGCTGACCCAGCAGTGTGCCGTCATCCTCAGTGTAGCTCCAGTCGTTCATTTTCTGGTGTTCTGCATAGGCGCGAATACGTTCAGCAGCCTTTTCCAGCGCTTCACGCTGTTCTGACGGAATCGCCTCGAGTGCCTGTTGCATACGCTGATGCGGAATTTCGAGGTCAGTAGCCGATGATGGCTGCCAGCGATCAAGTTTCGCTGTCAGTTCAATCAGGCTGGCATCACCCTCTTCGCGAATACCAGCGATGATCTCGTCTACGATGCTGTTTACCTCTGCATTGGAAACAGAGTCCCATGCCAACAGTGCCTCCAGCTCTTCCTGAAAGCCCGCATTATTTGAATCGAGTCGTCTAATTGCTGCCATATCTGTGCCCCGTCAGCGATTTTGCTCAACTGCCTGTTTCAGCAGATCGGTCAATTGCATAATGGTGTTGTGTTTCATTTTCCATGCCGCCTTGTTAATTACCAGGCGAGAACTGATATCGGCAATATGCTCAAGCGGCTCAAGCCCATTTGCTTTGAGGGTATTGCCGGATTCAACCAGGTCAACAATCAGGTCAGAAAGGCCAACCAGTGGTGCAAGCTCCATTGAGCCATAGAGCTTGATGATATCAACCTGCTGTCCACGCGCAGCAAAGTAGTCGCGTGCCGAGTGAACGTATTTTGTCGCAATCCGCAACGGGTCGCCTTCAAGCGAGGCACCGTGTCTGCCCGCAACCATCAGGCGGCAGCGAGCAATCTCGAGGTCGAGTGGTTCATAAAGGCCTTCACCGCCATGTTCCAACAATACATCCTTGCCTGCTACGCCAACATCTGCTGCACCCCACTGCACGTAGGTAGGTACATCGGTTGCACGGATAATGACCAGCTTCACCTGCTCATGGTTCGTATCCAGAATCAGCTTGCGACTGGTCTCAGGATCATCCAGTGGCTCAATACCGGCATGTTTCAGCAGCGGCATTGTCTGCTTGTAAATTCTGCCCTTGGAGAGCGCTATTGTTAATGGTGTATCAAACTGCATCGCCTTATCCCGCTATGCGCTTGATGCGGGCGCCAAGCCCCTCAAGCTTCTCTTCAATATTCTGGTAACCACGATCGATGTGGTAAATACGATCAACCAGGGTGTCGTTATCTGTCGCCAGGGCGGCGAGGACCAGTCCTGCCGATGCACGTAGATCTGTTGCCATAACGGGCGCACCAGTGAGTCGTTCGATCCCCCTGATAACAGCTGTCTTTCCCTCGACCGTGATATCAGCACCCATACGTTGCAATTCATTAATATGCATGAAGCGGTTCTCGAAAACATTCTCGGTGACCATGCCGACCCCTTCAGCAACCGCGTTCATTGCACAGAACTGTGCCTGCATGTCAGTAGGGAATGCCGGATAGGGAGCAGTATGGATATCGACCGCCTTTGGTCTGCGCCCTTCCATATCGAGAGAGATCCAGTCATCGCCGGTCTCAATCACGGCACCTGCCTCGCGCAGTTTCTGCAATACTGCATCCAGGCTTTCCGGATCCGTGTCCCTGACCTTGATCTTGCCTCGCGTAATAGCAGCACCAACAAGGAAGGTTCCTGTCTCAATACGGTCGGGCATGACGTCATAACTGCCACCGCCGAGTGACTCAACACCCTCGATGGTTATAGTGTCACTGCCAGCCCCGGATACCTTTGCACCCATGGCATTGAGGAAATTTGCAAGGTCGACGACTTCAGGCTCGCGCGCCGCATTCTCTATGACGGTGATGCCATCGGCCAGGGTTGCCGCCATCATCAGGTTCTCCGTTCCCGTCACTGTCACCATGTCCAGTACCAGGGTGGCGCCCTTGAGTCGATCAGTTTTCGCACGGATAAAACCGTTTTCAACCTCGATATCAGCACCCATGGCGCGCAGGCCGTCTATATGCAGATTGACAGGGCGTGATCCAATCGCACAGCCACCTGGAAGCGATACTGCAACCTCACCGAAACGTGCCAGTGTCGGGCCAAGAACGAGAATTGATGCGCGCATCGTCTTGACCAGTTCGTAGGGCGCCTCACAGCTGGTCACCGTGCTGGCATTAACCTCGAGGTGCATACGGTCAGTCACAGTGATATCTGCACCCATCTGTCCCAACAAGGCGATTGTAGTGGTGACATCCTGCAGATGTGGCATATTACCGATCACGACACGGTCACTTGCGAGCAGTGTTGCAGCAAGTATTGGAAGCGCGGCATTTTTGGCGCCGGATATGCGCACCTCGCCCGATAGTGGGCCATTGCCTGTTATGACTAGCTTATCCATAGATACCGGATCCTGTGCGGCCTGTGGCGAAAAAAGGAGGCCATTGTACTGGAATTTGGCTCCCGGGTCAGGTTTGGAGCTATTTCAGGAGATGGGCAGAAGACCCTTGATGCCATGCAGCTCGGCAATATCGATCAGTTTCTCGGGCAGATTGACAAAATTGATGCGGCAATTCCGGTCAAGTGCATCCTGTTGCCATTGCAGCAGTAGTGCCAGCGCGGCACTGTTAGTCCTGTCGACAGCCTTGAAATCAATCTCCAGCCGAGATCCTCTTTTCAGAAACGGGGAGAGTGAAGAACGCAAGCCCGTAACAGATGAAAAGTCGAGTTGACCCGACAGCTGCAACCGACCTGAACCATCAGGGGAGTTCAGGATTGCCGGCATTAATTCACCAACGCCTTGTTACGTTCTTCAAGCTTGGCAACAAGGCCCGTTACACCACCTGAACGAATCTCGTTGGCAAAACTGGTGCGGTAGTTTGCTGCCAGGCTGATACCCTCAATCTTGACATCAGAAACCAGCCATGCCCTTCCGGGCTTGTGCAGAATATAGTCAATCGTCACCAGGCTCCCGGATGCGGTTGTCACCTTGCTCGGAACAAGCACTCGCAAGTTATCCTTTGAGCGCCTTGCTTCTCCGTATTCAATCGGCTTGCCGGAGTAGTTCAGTAGCGCCGAACCATAGGTACGTATGAGCAACTCGCTGAAGGCTTTAACGACAGACCTCTTATCTGCTGAGGATGCACGACGCCAGTGTTTACCCATGGCCGACTGCGTCAGGGCATTAAAATCAAAATGCGGTTTAACCAGGTCAGCCACCGCGTCATGTATGCGCCCGGGATGTGCCTTGAGCTCATCCTTACGTGATTCGAAGCGTTTCAAAACCTTCTGTGCCGCATCATCAACCACTTTGATGACATCTTCATCCGCCGCCATTGTGACAGGAGCAATAAAGAGCAAGGAAACCAGAAAGCTCCAGATCAAACTCTTTTTCATCGCTCTTTCTCCGCTGTTCAAAATCCACCTCCTGTGGCTGACTCCTCCGCTTTACTGAAGAGAAATTGTCCCACAATCTCCTCCAGCACAAACGCTGATTGCGTCATGGTAATTTCACTGTCCTGTTGCAGGTATTGCTCACTGCCACCAGGATCAAGCCCGATATACTGTTCACCGAGAATCCCTTGTGTCAGTATCTTGGCAAAAGTATCTGTCGGCACCTGGTTAAACTCAGGTAGCAAGTCGAGCGTTACCACTGCCTCGTAGGTGGTCGCATCGAATCCGATCGAGGAGACCTCACCGATACGCACACCAGCCATGGTAACGGGCGAACGCACCTTGAGACCACCTATGTTATCGAAACGAGCCTCTACCTGGTAGCCGCTGACACGCTTGAAACCACCCAGGTTGCTCACCTGCATCGCCAGAAAAAAGAGCGCAATACCGCCAAGCAACATCATTGCCCCGACGGCTGCCTCAGTTAAAAGGGAAAACCTGCTGTTCGCCACATTAATCTCCAAACATAAGCGCAGTCAGAACAAAATCCATGCCCAGTACTGCGAGTGATGAGTGTACGACGGTTCTTGTTGTTGCGCGACTGATTCCTTCTGAAGTAGGTACAGCCTCATAGCCCTGAAACAGCGCAATCCATGTACATATGACACCAAAAACAACGCTTTTGATCACGCCGTTAATTATATCCTTGTTAAAATCAACCTGGGACTGCATTTGCGCCCAGAATGTGCCTGCATCGACATCCATTAGCCCGACACCCACAAAATAACCACCCAGCACGCCGAGTGCATTGAACATCGCGGCAAGCAGGGGAACTGAAACAAGTCCGGCAAAAAAACGTGGCACCAGCAGCCTCGAAACAGGATTGACCGCCATCATTTCAAGCGCCGAAAGCTGCTCTGTAGCCTTCATCAGGCCAATCTCTGCAGTCAGTGCAGAACCCGCCCTGCCGGCAAACAGCAAGGCTGTAACCACGGGGCCCAGCTCACGAACCAGTGATGCTGCAATAAACACCCCGAGAGTCGATTCCGCAGCAAAACGCGACAGAATATAGTAACCCTGCAGGCCAAGCACCATGCCGACAAAAACACCCGACACCGAGATGATCAACAGTGACAGTACACCAACCGAGTAGAGCTGAGCCAGAAATTCACGGAAGCGTGTAACCAGGCCCTGTGGGGCACGCAGAATAGCTAGCAGCAGCAACAGCGCCCGTGCTAGGTTGCGCAATACATTAATTCCCCTGTGGCCAATCGATGCAAGCCAGTTCATTCGTCAATCCCCAGAAAATCAACCTCTTTTGAGGGTGCACCCATATGAAAAGGTACAGGGCCATCTGATTCAGCATGAATAAACTGGTGCGTCCATGGATTGTTTGAGGCGCTGAGTTGTTCTGGTGTGCCCGTCTCGATTATTTTTCCGCCTGAAATCACGCAGATATAGTCCGCTATCGACATGCTTTCAGGTACATCGTGCGACACCATCACGGATGTAAGATGAGCTGCATCGTTGAGACGCCGGATCAGGTCAACGAGCACGCCCATTGAAATGGGATCCTGCCCGGTAAAGGGCTCATCATATAGAATCATCATTGGATCGAGTGCAATCGCCCTCGCCATTGCCACGCGACGCGCCATGCCGCCGGACAGCTCTGCCGGCATCAGGTAACGTGCACCACGCAAACCAACCGCCTCAAGCTTCATGAGTACCAGCTTGCGGATCATGCTTTCCGGCAGGCCCGTATGCTCGCGCAATGGATAGGCAACATTTTCGTAGACATTCAGATCGGTCAGCAGGGCACCGCTCTGGAACAGCATGCCCATGCGCGTTCGTAACGCATACAGCTCTTTTGTCGACAATTGATCGATACGTTGCCCGTCAACTGTAATTTCTCCCTGGTCAGGCACAAGCTGGCCGGCGATCAGTTTCAGCAGGGTGGTTTTACCGGTGCCACTGGGCCCCATGATCGCTGTGATCTTGCCACGCGGTATATCAAGGTCGACGCCATTGAAAATGGCTCGATCTCCACGCGAAAAATGCAGGTTTCTGATGCTGACCAGGGCACTCATGCTGGCTGGGGTCCGGAGGTTTTCATATTGATAGGCATTCTGCGTCTGCTTCTGTTACAGGTCAAGCAATCCATGCGTCAAAAGCATAGCATAATCCCATCCCTGATCCGCCCAGCCTTCGGCACCTTTCCTTTTGTTGTGATATGGGAAGAAAGCTATTAGTCTTGACTATACTCCAGATATATATTCCTGACAGACCCGAGGGCTGTCACTATGCACAAATACCTTCCTGTTTTACTTCTTGCCTTACTTCCTGCAATGGCATCAGCTGGTGAATCCGGGCAACTGCAGGAGAAAATGATTCGTCAATGGCAGGAAAAGGCTCAAGAGCTACCACCGGGGCAACGTGGCATCTACCTCGCCAAGCGAATTGCAGCGCTCGTACCTGAAGCCAGCCGCACCAGCAAATTCTGCCCTGTCAGAAAAAACCGCTGACAGTGCCGCTTGTCGCATTGCGTCTAATCTGAAACAATCCGCGCTTCTGACAGAATTAAAGACCAGATTTTATGTGGCTTGAGTTTCTCGCGATCCTTGCCGGATTTGCGTTGCTGGTATGGAGCGCCGATCACTTCGTTAACGGCGCTGCCGCACTGGCAAACAACCTTGGTGTCTCTACCCTCGTCATCGGCCTCACGGTCGTTGGCTTCGGCACCTCTGCACCTGAAATTCTGGTCGCACTGACCGCCGCTGTCGATGGCAATGCAGGTCTCGCCATCGGCAACGCGGTCGGCTCAAATATTGCAAATGTCGGCCTGATACTCGGCCTCACGGCTCTTGTCATCCCTCTCAGTGTCAGTTCACAAGTCCTTCGGCGTGAATATCCAATACTTCTAGTCGTTACCATCACGGCGCTGCTTCTCGTTATAGATGGCGAACTAGGATTTTATGATGGCCTGTTACTCATCTTCATGCTTGCCGGAGTTCTCTTCCTGATGTGGCGAGTGGCTGTCTCCGGTAGTGCAAGGGACCCGATGCTCGAAGACCTGGAAGCCGAAATCCCCAAGACCATGTCGACAGGGAAAGCCCTTCTATGGCTCGGATCCGGACTCTTATTGCTGGTTTTTGCATCGAAAATCCTAGTTTGGGGATCAGTTGAAGTCGCAAGCTGGCTTGGTGTAAGTGACCTGGTTATCGGCCTGACAATCGTGGCCCTGGGTACCAGCCTGCCCGAACTTGCCACCAGTATGGCAAGCGCGCTGAAGGGCGAGCCAGACCTGGCCCTTGGTAATGTGATCGGCTCGAACCTCTACAATCTGCTCGCGGTCTTCTCGATTCCGGGGCTAATTGCACCGGGTGTCGTCGACGATGTTCTGCTGAGTCGTGACATGCCCGCGATGATGGTGCTGACATTTGCCATTGTCGGTCTCGCCTGGACAGCAAAGGGCGTGCGCCACATCAATCGTATCGGTGGCCTGCTACTGCTGATCGGTTATGTCTCTTACCAGGGCTGGGTCATCTACTCCTCTCTTCCCTGATCCGGAATAGCGGAATCACAATCTATCGTTCGTTTGTCGTCGGGCGCCTGCCAAGCTTGACCACACGTTCGAAGGGCTCTCCTTCACGCCATCCCGTCACGCTGACCTTCTCTCCGGGAGGGAGCGAAGCGACAAGGTTGATAATGTCAGCAGCTGTCTCAATACGATTGCCATTAATAGTGGTAACCACGTCACCTGGCAGGATATCCGCTTTGTGCGCAGGTCCGTCACGATAAACTGTTGATATCAGCACGCCGTCTACATTTTCCAGTCCAAAGGATTCAGCCAGCGCCCTGGTTACGTCCTGTCCCGCCATGCCCAGCCAGCCACGACTGACCTCGCCGTGCTCAACCAGCTGCTCCATGATCCCATGCACCATATCCACGGGAATCGCAAATCCGACACCCTGTGAACCACCGCTTTTGCTGAAAATAGCCGTATTGATACCAACAAGATTTCCGCGCGCATCGATCAGCGCACCACCTGAATTACCCGGGTTAATAGCCGCATCCGTCTGGATGAAATTTTCGAAACTGGTGATGCCAAGCTGGTTACGGCCGGTTGCAGAGACGATCCCCATGGTCACCGTCTGGCCCACACCGAAGGGATTACCAATCGCAAGCACCACGTCACCGACTCGAAGATTTTCCGACAGGCCAAGCGTTATCGCCGGCAGTTTGCCATTATCGACACGTAACACGGCAACATCGGATTCAGGATCGGTTCCGACAACCTCTGCTTCCAGGTCGGTTCCATCACTCAGCACAACCTTGATTTCGTCGGCATCGGCGACGACGTGGTTATTGGTGACGATATAGCCACGCGGGTCAACGATAACGCCTGATCCCAGGCTGTTCTCCTTGCGTGTTCTGCCCTGCTCACCCAGGCCACGGAACGCGTCACCGAAAAAGTTACGAAAGAAGGGATCGTCGAACAGCGGACTGATACGTTGCTGACGAATTTTTGTCGCATAAATATTGACCACCGAGGTCGATGCCTGGCCAACCGCATCCGCATAGGAATATGGACCCTGGACCACTGGCCCGGAAGGTGCAGCCGTATTCGTGACCAGTGTGACTTGTTTGTCGTCATCGCTGCCAAGCGAGAGAATAATGGCTGCAGCAACAACGCCCGCGAATACCGAGATGAAAATGAAGCGTAGACTTTTCAGCATGGGTTATTTCCACTTTCGATGTAGAATGATTTAATTACAATATATGGCCAGATCCCGATGATCCAACCCGAAACACTCGCCAACTGGTGCTCACAACTGCTCGATACAGGGCAGTTTGATGACTACTGCCCGAATGGATTGCAGGTCGAGGGGCTGAGACCGATAACGTCAATTGTATCAGGCGTCACCGCATGTGAGGCACTGATTGATGGTGCCATCGAGGCCGGAGCAGATGCCATACTCGTGCATCACGGTTACTTCTGGAAAGGTGAGGCCCAAGTCCTGACCGGCATGAAAGCCCGGCGTATCAGGAAGCTGATACAGCATAACATCAGCCTGCTCGCCTACCATCTGCCACTCGATGCTCACATACAACTCGGCAACAATGCGCAACTGGGGCAACTTCTCGGCTTCCAGCAAATGGCGCCGATTGACGACCCCAGGGGGCTCTTGTGGGCAGCTGAAACTGCTAAACCTATGGATTCCATCCAGATGGCCGGCCAGCTGGCACAGGCACTTGGGCGCTTACCGTTGCATATTGATGGTGGCAACGGATTGATCAGCAAAGTTGCCTGGTGTACTGGTGGTGCACAGGGCTATATCAACGAGGCGGCGGCGCTCGGGGCCGATGCCTACATCAGTGGTGAAATCTCCGAGCACACTTTTCATTCCGCACGTGAACTCGGCATTCACTACTTTGCAGCCGGCCATCATGCCACTGAGCGCTACGGTGTACAGGCATTGGGCGAGCGAATTGCGGAAGAATTTGGTATCAGCCACCGCTTTATCGACATTGATAATCCCGTGTAAAAAAACTGCCTGCCGGATGACTGCAAGCCGGATTTAATCCTGATATGATTTGTGCTTTGCACAATACCATTATTCACCATGAGCATAGAAAAAAACTGGGAAGAGCTGGGCGACGACATCTACTGTATCGATACAGGCTTTTTGCGCCCGAAGATGGCAGCCTGTTACCTGATTCGTGAGGGAGATGCCGCTGCCATTCTTGATACAGGTACCAATTTCACCGCACCAACAGTCTATGCACTGCTCAATGTGCTTGGTCTCACACGTGATAATGTTAAATACGTGATTCCGACCCATGTGCATCTCGACCACGCCGGTGGGGTCGGACAACTGATGGCAGATTGCGCCAATGCACAACTGGTGATCCACCCGAAGGGCGCACCCCACATGATCGATCCGTCGAGAATCGTGGCAGGGGCGACTGCCGTCTACGGTGAAGAGCGCTTCGCAAACGACTACGGCACCCTGCTGCCGGTTGACGAGGAGCGCGTCATTGCTGCACAGGATGGTGACACTTTTGACCTCAATGGCCGCACCCTGACCTTTTACGACACCCCCGGGCATGCTAATCACCACGGCTGCATTCTTGACAGCAAGTCACGCGCCATCGTCACCGGTGATACCTTCGGCCTCTCCTATCGTGAACTAAAGACTGATAAGGGCGATTACATCTTTGCTCCATCCACCCCTGTTGCCTTTGACCCGGATGCATGGCACCAGAGCATCGACAAGCTGATGGCACTCAATCCATCAGCCATGCTGCTGACCCACTACAGCCGGGTGACCGACCTTGAATCACTCGCGCAGCAACTGCACAGGAATATTGATGCGATCTCCGAGATTGCTATCAGTGAAGAGGGAGAAGAGGCGGGCCGCCATGAGCGCATCAAGGGAGAGCTCGGCGACCTGACTGCACAGCAGATCATCGACCACGGTGCTGATATGAGTAAAGAGCAGATCCTGGAGTTTCTCAGCAGCGACCTGGAACTCAATGCACAAGGACTGGAAGTGTGGCTGAAGCGGCGAGCCAAGGCACGTGGCTGATTGATTCCATTATCAGATTACTTGCTACCACGCTCTTTAGGATGGGCGCCCTAGCCACGGCCTGGAAACCAAGATGCCTGATTACCAGTTCTCACCCAGCAATTCAAAATAGGCCTTTGAATGCAGGCATGCCGGGCATTTGTCCGGCGCCTCTTCTGCCTCATGCAGGTAACCGCAGTTTCTGCAACGCCACACAACCTTGCCGTTTCTTTTAAAGACCTTTCCTTCCTGCAGGTTGCTCGCCAGATCCCTGTAGCGCTTGCCATGCTGCTTTTCGGCAATCGAGATTGCATCGAATGCCTCTGCAATTTCATCAAAGCCCTCTTCCCGTGCTATTTGAGCAAACGCGGGATACATCTCCTCCCACTCATGCTCCTCACCTTCTGCAGCAGCGACCAGGTTCTCAAGGGTTGTGCCAATTGGTGCAGCCGGAAAAATCTCGGTTATTTCAATATTTCCACCTTCAAGGAACTTATAGAAGCGTTTTGCATGCTCCTTTTCCTGATTCGCGGTCTCCTCGAAAATATCGGCGATCTGAACCAGCCCCTCTTTCTTCGCTGCGCCGGCGAAGTAGGTATACCTGTTTCTTGCTTGCGCTTCTCCTGCATACGCTTTCATCAGGTTGATTTCTGTTTGAGTGCCCTTGATGCTCTTGCTCATCTATCGTTCCCGGGAGTTTATTGCTTTGCAATTAATTATGGCAGGAATTGACTTCTCATCGCGATGATTATGGTCAATTGATACCCAGATCACTCCAGATCGCATCGACTCGCGCCTTGACCTCTGCATCCATCTCAATCGGCTCACCCCACTCTCGATCCGTCTCACCTGGCCACTTGTTGGTGGCATCCATACCCATCTTTGAACCGAGACCGGAAACCGGCGAGGCAAAATCAAGATAGTCGATCGGGGTATTCTCGACCAGCACGGTATCGCGCGCCGGATCCATGCGCGTTGTCATTGCCCAGATCACGTCATTCCAGTCGCGTACATTGACATCATCATCCGTGACAATCACAAACTTGGTATACATGAACTGGCGCAGAAATGACCAGACGCCGAACATCACGCGCTTGGCATGTCCTGCATACTGTTTTTTCATGCTGACAACAGCCATACGGTAGGAGCAACCTTCCGGTGGCAGATAGAAATCGACAATCTCCGGAAACTGCTTCTGCAGTATCGGAACGAACACCTCGTTGAGCGCCACACCGAGTACTGCCGGCTCGTCAGGTGGACGACCTGTGTAAGTACTGTGATAGATCGGCTTTTCACGCATAGTGATACGATCGATGATGAAGACAGGAAAGCTCTCCACCTCATTGTAATAACCCGTATGGTCTCCAAAAGGCCCCTCATCGGCCATATCATCAGGATGTAGATGACCCTCAAGAATGATTTCGGCCGATGCAGGCACCATCAGATCACTGCCGATCGACTTCACCACCTCAGTGCGTGAGCCACGCAGCAGGCCTGCAAAGGCATATTCAGAAAGCGAGTCGGGAACCGGGGTTACGGCTCCGAGAATTGTTGCCGGATCCGCTCCCAATGCAACTGAAACAGGAAAAGGCTCGCCAGGATGTGCGTTCTGCCAGTCGCGAAAATCGAGCGCTCCACCACGGTGTGCAAGCCAACGCATAATGACACGGTTCTTGCCGATCACCTGCATGCGGTAGATACCGAGATTGGCCCTCGGTTTTTCGGGGCCACGCGTGACCACCAGCCCCCATGTGATTAACGGGCCGGCATCACCCGGCCAGCACGTCTGCACAGGTATTTTAGAGAGGTCGACATCACCAGCCTCTACAACAACTTCCTGGCACAGGGCTTTTTTGACCTTCTTCGGTGCCATGTCGAGCACCTTTTTAAATACCGGCATCTTCTCAAGCGCATCACGCATACCCTTCGGCGCTTCCGGCTCCTTGAGCTGCGCCAACAAGGTGCCAACTTCTCTAAGAGCCGACACGGACTCTTCGCCCATACCCAACGCCACGCGCTCCGGGGTACCAAAGAGATTGCCAAGTACCGGTATGTCCGAATCCTTAACTTTCTCAAACAGAAGAGCCGGACCTCCGGCTTTCAAGGTGCGGTCACAGATTTCTGTCATCTCGAGAAATGGATCAACTTCAACGTTGATACGTTTCAGCTCTCCCATCTCCTCGAGCCTGGCGATAAAATCCCGTAAATCTCTGTACTTCATGCTCTCCCCTTTCCCATATCGCCAACTTTATCACCATATTCACCATAAGAAATGCAAATGGCAAAAGCCCCCTTATGTACTAGACTTGTTAACGAGTCAATAGATGCCTCTCCGGGCATCCAGCAAGGGACCAGGTGGCCACGGAGGGCTAAGTTCCCCGATCTGTTCAGCCGGTAATTCCTGTATGTCGCAAGAGCGGTTCAACTTCCGGTTTGCGCCCGCGAAAATTCACGAACAGATCCATCGCATCTTCCGAACCACCCTTCTCAAGAATGTTTTCCCGGAATGAGCGGCCTGTCTGCTGATCGAAAATACCCTTCTCTTCAAACAGGGAGAAGGCGTCTGCAGAGAGCACCTCCGCCCATTTGTAACTGTAATAGCCTGCTGCGTAGCCACCGGAAAAAATGTGTGCGAAGCCGTTAGCGAAACGATTCCACTTTGGCGGCTTCACCACGGCAACCGTATCACGCACCTCACTAATGAGCGCTTCGATATCTGCCTCCCTTTGAGGGTCATATTCACGATGCAGGCGAAAATCAAAAATGGAAAACTCAAGCTGACGCACCATCTGCATTGCCGAATGGAAATTCTTTGCCGCGATCATGCGCTCATACAACTCTTCAGGTATCGATTCATCGCTTTCATAGTGACCCGAGATGATATCCAGCGCCTCGCGCTCCCAGCACCAGTTCTCGAGAAACTGGCTCGGCAGTTCAACCGCATCCCAGGCGACACCGCTGATGCCGGAGACTGGCGGATAGTCGATTTGTGTCAGCATATGATGCAGTCCATGACCGAATTCATGGAACAGCGTCTGTACCTCGTCGTGCGTCAGCAGCGCGGGCTTGTCGCCAACCGGTGGTGTGAAGTTACACACAAGATATGCAACCGGCAGCTGATCGACCTTCTCTGAACGGAAGCGACTGATGCAGACATCCATCCAGGCACCGCCACGTTTTTTCTCGCGGGCATAGAGATCCAGGTAAAAGTGCGCCATCAATTTGCCGCTGCTGTCCCTGATGTCATAGAAACGCACATCAGGATGCCAAGTCTGCACCCCATCACTTTGCTCGATACTGATATCAAACAGGCGTTGCACCACGTCGAACATGCCGCTGATAACACGCGTGTCCGGAAAGTATGGCTTGAGCTCCTCCTGGGTAAGGTTGTAGCGTTTCTCGCGCAGCTTCTCCGCATAGTAGGCAACATCCCACGCCTGCAGTTCATCCATTCCAAATTCATCACGGGCAAACTGCTGTAACTCGTCAAATTCCTGTTGCGCCTGTGGTGTAGATCGATCTGCGAGATCCTCAAGAAAAGTCATGACCTCGTCAATTGTTGATGCCATTTTTCTCGCCAGCGAACGCTCCGCATAGTTATCAAAACCAAGCAGTTGTGCCGCTTCGTGGCGCAGCGCGAGTATTTCCCCCATCAACTCGCCGTTATCATTCTCACCGGCATTCGGCCCCTGGTCCGAGGCACGTGTGACATAAGCCTGGTAAAGCTCATAACGCAGTTCCCGATCATCCGCGTAGGTCATGACCGGAAAATAGGATGGAAAATCGAGCGTCAGCAGCCAGCCCTCCTGCTCACGTTGTTCGGCTGCCTGGCGGGCAAGGTCAATCGCCGATTCAGGCAGACCGGCAAGTTGCGAATCATCACTGACAAGCTTGGCCCAGGCGTGGGTTGCATCAAGCAGGTTCTGCTCATACTTGCTGGTGAGAGTCGAGAGGCGCTTGCTGATCTCCTTGAAACGCTGCTTTTTCTCTTCCGGCAGATCAACACCGGTGAGGTGGAAGTCGAGCAGGATATTTTCCAGCATCTTTGTCTGCGCCTTGTTGAGGGATGTCTCGTTCTCAAGTACTGCCTTGTATGCGCTGTATAACCTGGCGTTTTGCCCCATCTCGGTTGCATAACTGCTCAGCTTCGGCAGGCAGGTGTTGTAGGCATCACGCAGTTCATCCGTATTGACCACCGAGTTCATGTGGCTGATTGGCGACCAGGCACGGTTAAGCAAGTCATCCAGCTCCTCGAGCGGCTCAACAAAATTTTTCCAGCCGGGGCTCTCAACCGTATCGAGCAGCTTCTCAATCTGCTCGCGGTTTTGCGCCAGCAGCGTATCAATTGCCGGCTCCACGTGCTCAGCCTTGATTTCGTTGAACTGCGGCAGAAATGTCTCTTTCAATAGCGGGTTTGCATTGTCCATGCGGTTGTTTCCATTATTCCAGGTGTTATTTAATCAAAGCGCCTTCGTAACCTGCCTGCCGCCATGCTTCATAGAGTACAACAGCGACCGTGTTCGACAGGTTGAGGCTGCGGCTGTTTTCCAGCATCGGTACGCGCAGCCAGTTATCTTTTTCGATACCTGCCAGTACATCATCCGGCAAACCGCGTGTCTCGGGGCCGAACAGGAATGCATCACCTTCTCTGTATGAGGGCGAGCTATGCGCATTTCCACCCTTGGTAGTGAATGCAAACAGGCGACCAGGTTTCAGCGTCTTCAGACAAGCGTCTAGCGATGCATGTTCACGTACGGCTGCATATTCTGCATAATCAAGACCTGCGCGACGCAGTTTTTTATCGTCCAGTTCAAAGCCAAGCGGATGAATCAGGTGCAAGGTGCTGCCACTGTTCGCACAAAGGCGTATGATATTGCCCGTGTTAGGCGGAATCTCCGGCTCGTAAAGCAGAATGTGAAACAAATCAGATGACCTCAGAAAAATCTATCGATACAACTAGCAATCCTCTTGCCACAGAATTTTGCGGCATGAACTTCCAGACACCGATCGTACTGCTTTCCGGCTGCGTCGGCTTCGGCGAAGAGTATACCCGTGTAAGCGGCTTTTCCAACCGGGATGTCGGCGCGGTTTGCCTCAAGGGCACAACCGGCACCCAGCGTCTCGGTAACCAGCCGCACAGGATTCATGAAACACCGGGCGGCATGCTCAATGCTATCGGCCTGCAGAACCCCGGCGTAGACCAGGTGGTCTCATCGATTCTGCCCGAGCTGGATTTCTCCGAAACCCGCTTCATCGCCAATGTCTCGGGCTCAACCATTGAAGAGTACATCGATGTTACGCGCAAGTTCGATGATTCCGACATTGATGCGATCGAGATCAACATCTCCTGTCCCAACGTCAAGGAGGGCGGTGTCGCCTTTGGTAATGACCCGGAGATGTCGGCACGTGTCGTCGAGGCCTGCCGCGCAGTCACCAACAAGCCGCTGATCACCAAGCTGTCGCCAAATCAGACCGATATCCAGCACAATGCCCGCCTCTGTATTGAGGCCGGCAGTGACGCCTTTGCTGTCATCAATACGCTGATGGGTATGGCGATCGATATCGAATCACGCTCGCCGATCATCGGCAACAACCAGGGCGGTCTTTCAGGCCCGGCAATCAAGCCGGTTGCACTGCTCAAAACCCACCAGGTCTACCAGGTGTGTCGTGATCACGGCATTCCCATCATCGGCCAGGGCGGCATCAACTCGGCAGAGGATGCAATTGAGTTCCTGATTGCCGGTGCCAGTGCCGTCGGTGTCGGAACCGCGCTCTTCTACGATCCGCTGATCTGCCCGAAAATCAACGACGGCATCAAGGCATACCTCGATCGTCATGAACTGACAAGTGTCGCGGAGCTGACAGGAACATTGTCCCTTAATCAGCCACCGGCACAACATAACAAGTGCAACTGCTGAAATCTATCCCGAAAGGGATGGCTCCAAAATCAGTCCGCCGGATTAATTTTCCGCTTTTGCCGCCACTATCCCCTTTGGGAGGGGTGGCCAAGCAGGCACCAGTGCTATATTGACCCCCGTAAATTATGAACCGTGCGATAGACATCGCGCAGCTGATACGGAGTAAAAACAATGAGTGACAAGCAAGCACTGATCGACGAGAAGAACAAGCTGGTTGAAGAGATGATTGAAATGCAGAAGAAGTTCATGGATATCGAGCATGACAAGGGCATTTCAGGCAAGGACTACTACTACTCACAGGAAGGCCTGCTGGCTGACTACCGTGAGAAGTACGCAGAGATGGCAACCCGCGTTGTTGACCTGTCACACGAAATCGTTGGTTCTACCCGCAACTGATTCATCAGCTGCCGGAAACCAGATAAAGCCCGCAATTGCGGGCTTTTTCTTTGCGCTCTCCTTTCCGGAAACAATCACCACGAGAAACACGGCAGCCGCCGTTCCGACAGGGGATAGACCAGGCTTCTTATCGTCGCCCGAACTGGTACAACACCCCTCTCTTTTCCCACCACGCTACGCCTTGTGTATCCACCCCACGGACTCGAAAGAAACTCGCGATCGCGGATCACTCAAACATACTTTCGCTCTCCTCCGTGGTGTGAATACGGCTCCGCTGACGTTGGGAAAAGAGAGGGGTGTTGCACCTGCAGGGAGCTCGGCACCAACAGTCTCACTCTCCGTGAGCGGAGCCCGGTCACGTGACAGGTGAAGCAAAAAGATGTCTGAGCGACCATGGGGAGCGAGTTCTTTTTGCGCTGGCACGTGAACGAAACAGGCGGAGGTCAGGAGAGTGAGACTGTTGGTGCCGGGCGACAAAACCTTGTCTGCTCCTATTACCGCTATTATGTGAAAGAACTATTGATGGATTCTATCGTGTAAAATAATGAGCTGTATGTGTACGGGAGGGCAAGGTGAATAATATCCTGATCTTATATTCAACAACTGATGGACACACGATCAAGATTTCCCAAAGAATTCAGTTAGTACTGGAAAAAGTCGGCCATGAAGTGAAAGTTCTGCCTATTGCTTCAGCTGACGTGAACGAATTACACGCATCCGATAAAATTATCATTGGTGCCAGCATACGGTATGGAAAACATCAAAAGGAAGTTGTTGATTTTGTATCTGAATACAAGAGTCTCCTCGAAGAAAAACCCAGTGTTTTTTTCTCAGTCAGCGTGGTTGCGCGAAAACCGAACAGAAACACGCCTGAAACCAATCCTTATGTAAAGAAATTCCTGTCCGGTATTTCGTGGAAACCGGATGCGATAGGGATCTTTGCAGGAAAAATAGACTATCCAAAATATGGCGTATTGGACCGCACGATAATTCGCCTGATCATGTATATGACCAAAGGACCCACTGACCCGAATGCTGTTGTTGAATTTACAGACTGGGACAAAGTTGAAAGCTTCGGGCAAATGGTTGGCGAAATGTAACAAGATGCATGCGAATGCCAGGGATTAACGCGTGCTACTCCGGGCGAATATGCTCGATATACTTGGGCACCTCGACCATTTCGAGTTTGATCGTTTCTCCCTGCACCACGATATGGCGTGTCTGACCTGCAATGATCAAATCACAGCTTGCCTGCCCGCGACTCTCAAGCGGTAATGGAATCATGTCGCGGTAAGTGTAGATATTCTCCCCGACATCACCGCCTTCACATTCACCAAAGGCATCAGGCAGCGGTTCAACAACCGATGCACCGGTAAAGACGATATCCCCTTTCTGCCACCACTTGGTCTTTTCAACCGAACCCGTCATGGTCTTGATGATAATGGCACGCTCAAGATGTACCCGCACCTCGTCGCCACTGACACTGACGCCTGATATTTCGCTGCCGTTTAGCTCGATACTGCTACTGTCCATTGTTCAAATACCACTGCTGTAAATTTCCAGCACACGATTATACGGCATGGTGATGGGAATTATCCGTACACATCGAAGGGACAGGCTGATCGCCCCGGATGGTCAGGGGTGGTGGCCAAAGACTGCGGGCGCTATAGTGCCGATTCCGCTACTGCCAGGCAATCGCCCCGGTCGGACAGGGACGGGGCTCCTATGACTCGATATCGAGCTCCTTGATCTTGCGCGTCAATGTATTACGTCCCCACCCCAGAATCGTCGCGGCCTCATGCTTCTTGCCACCGGTCTCCTCGAGTGCGGTTTCAATCAGGGTGCGCTCAAACAAGGGCAGTGCCTTGTCCAGCAGGGGCGCATCATTTCTCTTTAATTCAACGCGAGCCCACTGGCGCAATGCCTCGTCCCAGTCTCCGCTGTAGACACTTTCTGAAGTCGCCTCTTCACGCATCTCGGGGGGTAAATCGTCCAGGTGAACCTGGTTTCCAGCCGCCATCACCGTGATCCAGCGAGCGGTATTTTCCAGCTGACGCACATTACCCGGCCAGTCCCAGGATCGCATTAACTCTTCGACTTCCGGTGTCAGCTCCTTGGTTTCTTCACCCAACTCTTCGGCAGCAGATTGCAAAAAGTGACTCATCAGAAGGGGAATATCCTCGCGTCGCTCACGTAGCGAGGGCAGCTTGATACGAATGACATTGAGGCGATGGAACAGATCCTCGCGAAATTCCTGCCTGTTGACCAGCGCTTCGAGATCCTGGTGGGTGGCTGCAATAATGCGCACATCCACCTTGACCGGTGCTCGTCCGCCAACCCGATAAAACTCGCCGTCAGCCAGCACACGCAACAGGCGCGTCTGAAGGTCGGCAGGCATGTCACCGATCTCATCGAGAAAGAGTGTGCCGCCATCTGCCTGCTCAAATCGTCCAATACGACGTTCAGTCGCACCCGTGAAAGCACCACGCTCATGTCCGAAGAGCTCCGACTCCAGCAGGTCCCGTGGTACGGCAGCCGTGTTGATTGCAATGAAGGGCTTTGCTGCACGCTGGCTATGATTGTGCAGGGCGAGAGCTACAAGCTCCTTACCAGTACCGGACTCTCCGGTAATCATGACCGTGATATTTGAGCGCGCCAAACGTCCGATAGCGCGAAACACCTCCTGCATAGCTGGCGCTTCTCCTATGATCCCTTTCAGGCGCGAATCACCACTCTCTGCAGCCGGTTTAGCTGCTGCCGACTTGCGACAGGCGCGCTGTACCTGGTCAACCGCCTCTTTGATATCAAATGGCTTTGGCAGGTATTCGAAAGCACCGCCATGATAGGCGGATACGGCACTATCCAGATCAGAATGCGCTGTCATGATGATGACCGGAAGATCGGGATGGCTCTCCCTTAGCTCGGAAAGGAGTTGCAGGCCATCTTTTCCCGGCATGCGGATATCGGTAACGATAGTATCCGGGATTTCCTTGTCGAGCGCCTCAACCACACCAACCGCAGATTCAAAACTGCGCACTTCCATACCCGCCTTGGTCAACGCTTTCTCTAACACCCAGCGGATGGAATTGTCATCATCAATGACCCAGATTCGGTCAGCTGCCATTCTCAATCTCCAGCGGAATAAATACAGAAAATGTGGTTTTACCTGGTTCGCTGTGGCACTCGATCAAGCCCTTGTGCGCAGCAACCAGTGATTGCGCAATAGTCAGACCGAGCCCTGTGCCCTGCGCACTTCCGGAGACCATGGGAAAAAAAATCTGTTCTTGCAGGTCTTGTGGAATGCCCGGACCGGTATCAACAATGTCGACTCGTGCAACCAGTCTGTGACAATGCGTGCCGATTGTGTAATGACGCATCACGCGTGTACGCAGCGTGATGCTTCCTTCACCCCGCAATACATTCGCCGCATTCCTTGTGATATTCAAAAACACCTGGATCATCTGGTTCAGATCGGCATGAAGAGGTGGAATGCTGGGGTCGTAATCACATATAAGAGTAATCTCGTCACCTACTTCTGCCTTAACCAGCTGGCGAACACGCTCCAGTACCTCGTGGAGGTTGATTGATTCAAACCTGGGCAGTTCGCGCGGACCGAGCATACGATCAACCAGCTCTCTCAGCCTGTCAGCCTCGTTGATAATAATGCTGGTGTATTCTTCAAGCTCGCTGTTATCCAGCTCCTGCTCAAGTAGTTGGGCCGCTCCGCGAATCCCGCCCAACGGATTCTTGATTTCGTGTGCAAGCCCGCGAATCAGTTGGCTCGACACCTCTTGCTGGGCAATCATCTGCTCTTCCCTGGTGATGCGCAGCTGCCTATCAACTTGCTGTATCTCGACCATCAGCGCACCTTCACCGCCATCATCAAAAGGCATGATGGTGCAATCGATGGTAATGCTCTCTTCGTGGCCCGGGAAATGGACATGAATCTCGCGTTCGGTAATAACGTGACCTGAGCTCCACGCCCTTTCAAGATGCTTGACTGCATTGGCATCGCTGCAGGGAATAATCTCCCTGGCTCTCATCCCCTGCATCTGCTTGCCACTCATCGCAAACAGAACCTCTGCTGCCGGATTGACGTAGAGCAGGTGCAGATTCCGGTCAAAAACCAGAACCGCGGTATTGAGGTTATCCAGAAGAAGGTGTTGCTTGTCGTAGCCGTTCATGCAATGTACCTATGCAATAGACATGCCAAGTCGCAATAAAATGCTTTCATCAGCAAAGATTATTCGCCAGGGCGGACAGAGCTTGGCTTTTGGTCAGGGTTTATTCCCTTCAGTATGATTCAGGGACGCCTGCACAAATAGAGACTGCACTATTTTGGTGCGCTCCGCAAGAGGTCAAAGACTACAGGTTGGGAGTATTACTACGCCTGTTGATAAGCCGTGAAGGACTGTGAAGATGGAAAGTTGTCGGGGCAGAGGTGATTAATGCACTCGATTCTTGGCCAAAAATTGCCGCCCGGAGGGTATGAGTACCACGATCGACGCCATTCAAAATACGCACATCAGCGCTGAAATTTTCGTAGACAACCTCGTCATCGAGGTAAAGCGTAAAGAGATCACCTCGACGCAACGGCGGATCTGCATAGAGAACGACCTGCACATCCCCATTGGAATTACGTACAGAGTCATCGTTTACCGGCCTGAGAATTTCCAGGCTGTTGTAATATCCATTGGCAGCTCTCTGCGGCTCATCAGGTAGCGGGGGTCGGCGGCTAACACCATTCACCCAACCGACTTTTGGCGAGGCGTAGACAGATTCAGGTACCGTGGCGGCTTTCGCACCTGCTTCTGGTGGCCTGTCACCATAATGCCGATTGCCATCAGCACCGATCCAGGTGTAAACCTCTGCGGTCACCGGCATGCATAAAAGCAGGAGAAAAAAGAGAAATACCTTGTTCATAGTGTAAGCATAGCCGAAAACCCTACCAATAAAAAAGCCCCCGATGAGAATCACCGGGGGCCTGCATCATCGATTACATTGTGATGCTATTAGAGGCTGTAGTACATGTCGAATTCAACAGGGTGTGTTGTCATACGCAAGCGGGTTACCTCTTCCATCTTCAGCTCAATGTAACCATCGATCAGATCGTCGGTGAAAACGCCACCGGCAGTGAGGAAGGCACGGTCTGCATCAAGTGCTTCAAGTGCCTGGTCAAGACTGTGACAAACAGTCGGGATCGCCAGTGCTTCTTCAGCAGGCAGGTCATAAAGGTCCTTGTCTGCAGCATCGCCAGGATGGATCTTGTTCTGGATGCCATCGAGACCCGCCATCATCATGGCTGCAAACGCCAGGTACGGGTTTGCTGTCGGATCAGGGAAACGCACCTCGACACGGCGACCCTTCGGGCTTGCAACCCATGGGATACGGATTGAAGCAGAGCGGTTACGTGCAGAGTATGCCAGCATGACCGGCGCTTCAAAGCCTGGTACCAGGCGCTTGTATGAGTTGGTTGAAGCGTTGGTGAAGGCGTTCAGCGCACGTGCGTGCTTGATGATACCGCCGATATAGTAGAGCGCAGTCTCTGACAGGCCACCATACTGGTCACCGGCGAAGATGTTCTCGCCGCCCTTGGCCAATGACATGTGAACGTGCATGCCTGAACCGTTATCGCCAACAATTGGCTTGGGCATGAAGGTTGCGGTTTTGCCATAGGCGTGAGCAACGTTGAAAGTGACATATTTCTGGATCTGGACCCAGTCGGCGCGCTTAACGAGCGAACTGAATCGCGTTCCGATTTCACACTGGCCAGCTGTTGCAACCTCGTGGTGATGAACTTCGACAGGAACACCCATCTCTTCCATGACCAGGCACATTGCAGCACGGATATCATGCAGTGAATCGACAGGAGGAACCGGGAAGTAACCACCCTTGACGGTTGGACGGTGGCCGATGTTGCCATCTTCGTAGACACGCTCAGAGTTCCAGTGTGCTTCCGAGGAGTCGATCTTGACAGAACTACCGCTCATGTCAGCACTCCAGCGCACATCGTCAAGCACGAAAAACTCTGGCTCAGGACCGAAGAATGCTTCATCAGCGATACCGGTCGATTTCAGGTAAGCTTCCGCACGCTTGCCAACGGAACGTGGATCACGCTCATAACCTTCCATTGTGGACGGCTCGAGGATGTCGCAGAGAATATTGACCTGGGCATCGTCGGTGAACGGATCAAGTACCGCCGTACCAGCATCAGGCATGAGAATCATGTCTGATTCATTGATGCCTTTCCAGCCCGCGATAGACGAGCCATCAAACATCTTGCCCTCTTCAAACATATCCTCGTTAACTTCGGAAACAGGCATGGAAACGTGCTGCTCCTTGCCACGGGTATCAGTAAAACGGAAATCAACGAATTTTGCTTCGCTGTCCTTGATTAATTTCATTGCGTCTTTTGCAGACATGGCAGTGTTCACTCCAGTACATTGTTTAAAACAGTCACCACTGCGATAAACAGCGGTATGAATCGATTGCCCTATAGGCGTGACAAAAACAAAGGCATAAACTATGCCAACAGCAAATTAACCGCTTTTGCCACTATTCAGGGCTTAAACCGCCCCCTTTTGGGGCGCTATGGCGCTAAACGCACTATTTTAGTGCGTCAATCCCTCTCGCTACGCCTGCTACCCAGGGCAGCGTAAAGATGAACATCACCAAAATCAGGCAGATCCGAGAGCGACTTCTTGAGTTGCTCTTCAAGGCGCTCAATATCCTCCATACGCCCTACAAAGGCATCCGGCAGGTAGATATCAATTACGATACGGCCGCCAAGATAGTGCAGGCGGACATCGTACCAGTGCAGATCTACACCTGCATCTTTCCATGCCCGGGAGAGGATTTCCAGCACCTTTTTTCTTCCGGGCAGTCCATCACAGGATGGTGCACGCTCATCATTCTCCGGGTCGATGTGTACCGTGACGTCAGTCACACCCTGATCGCTCTCCTTGATTGCGTTCTCGACTGCTGTTGCAATCATGTGCCCCTCGCTGACCGTCAGCATGGAGTCCACCTCGACGTGCACGTCAACCAGCGCATTATGCCCCATGCGACGGGAGCGCAGCATGTGCACATGCTCAGCGCCCTCCTGCTGCATGATTGCTTCACGGATAATCTGCAGTTGTTCTTCACCCAGCCCTTTATCACTGAGTTCGCCAAGGCTGCTCCAGGCCATTTTCCAGCCGATCGTACCAACCATCCATGAAACGCCTATCGCGGCAATCGCATCCAGGTAATCAAGCCCCAGCATGGTGCCGCCAACACCCACCAAAACAATCACCGAGGAGATGGCGTCAGTTCGACTGTGCCACGCATTGGCCTCGAGCATGTGTGAACGCAAGCGCTTGGCCACGCGCATGGTGTAGTGATAGATCCACTCTTTCGAAACAACAGAGAGCAGCGCAATAGCCAGCGCCCAGGGGCCGGGGCTGAAAAGCATTTCTGGGTGAAACAGCCTGTTGATCGAGTCCCAAGCGATGCCGATACCAACAAACATCAGGCTGACACCGAGAATAACGGTTGCTATGGTCTCGAAACGGCCGTGCCCATAAGGGTGATCCTCATCCGGCTCCATGCTGCCATGCTTGGCTGCAAAGAGCACAATGAAGTCCGTAGCCAGGTCTGAAAACGAGTGTACGCCGTCAGCAATCAGACTCTGAGAACTGGCAAGCCAGCCGACAAGAACTTTCAAGACTCCCAACATCAAGTCGAGCGCCGCTCCGATCAGGGTGACACGCCTGATCTGGCGATAGCGGTCTGAAGAGGCCTCTTCCGGGGTCGCATCCCGTGCAACATGATGGTGGTGATGTCCGCCGTGCATCGTTACTCCTGACAAACCCTTACGACGACGATGTACTCACCGTCACGTGTTGTTGTTTCAAGCACCTGGTGGCCATTAATGCTGCTCCAGGCCGGTATGTCATTAAGCGCACCCGGATCCGTACAAACGACCTCGAGTTCATCACCCGGCTGCATGGTAGCAATACGGTCCTGAGTCTTGATCACCGGCATGGGACACAGCAGGCGATGACAATCGAGTCGCTCCCTGCTCACAGCACCCACTCTTTCGGTATTTCAGCTGGCGGCATGGGCTCAACGCTCATGGGGGTGACCTCACCAGCGATGGTGACAAACTCCAGTTCAACCTGTGGTGTGTTTTTGCCCTGGCTGTAACGCGCAACGATTCGCGCCGCCTGCTGCAGCTCGTCTTCACTCATATCGCCGTCTATCAGAGTCAATGGACCACCGTGGCTGGTACAGCGCATGTGGGGATACTGCTTTTTGTATCCCTTGAGAAAATTACTCTCCCCCTCCTCACGGGCGACAATCAGCTTGTAATGCGTTGCCGGACGGATATGCCGTCCAACCTTGAGCAGCATGATGTCGTCGAGTTCATACTCCTTGCTGCCACGACTATTCCACAAATCAGCCAGCTTGACCGAGTACTGGGCATCGGTGAGAAAACAGCAACCACCTGCCGGTTGCGCATAGTCCTCGAAGCCAAACTGCTTCGCCAGCGCCATTTGTGGCTTGCGCGAACGTCCGGAAAAATCATACAAACCATCCCTGCTGATCCAGCCTTCGCGCTCCGGAAGTGTTGGGGGAAGATTTTTGCCACTCAGGGGACGCAGCAGGCGATCATCAATACCTGATTCCCGCTGCACCACCGGCATGGTGTCCTTGCGCTGCGACATCGGCCTCTGGCCGACGACTTCACCGGAAATAATAAAGTCGAAGCCATGCGCCTGCATCCACTCTTTCGCCTTCTTTACCATGAAGACCTTGCAGTCCAAACAGGGGTTAAGATTGGCGCCATAGCCATGCTTCGGATTAAAAACGACTTGCTTGTATTCATCAATGATATCAATGATATGCAACTTGATACCCAGCTGTTCCGCGCACCAGAGCGCATTGTTGCGCTTTGGCTTCTTCTGATCCTTTTTGCGGATCGCATGGGTATGCCCTTCCACACAAAAACCGGTGAAAAAGTTGATCCCTTCAACATGGATTCCCTGCTCCTGCATCACGCGCACGGCAAGTAATGAATCCAGTCCTCCGGAGATAAGGGCGACTGCCTTTCTCTGTGTCATAAATAGAAAAACTGGTTAAACAGTTCGTCATTATAGCGCGAATCAGAAATAAAACCGGATACAAGAGGGCATAGACAAGAGGGGAAATGCGTTTTATCCTGACAGAATGCTGCTGAAATGACTCATCAGCATCCAGGGAATTCATCTGGCCATGCGGCCCGATATACCCAAGATAAAAAAACAATCAGGATGGAGTACTAATAAGATGCAAAAAAAGTACAAGATAAGAGTGGGCCAGCTCTGTAGCGCTCTGCTGGTCACGGCAATCGCCCAGGCAGCCATGGCACAGAATGACCCCCAGTTCAGACCAATGGATGCACCGCCATGGGCAGGACAGCAGCAACAGCCTGAACCTCAATTCGCACCACCAGATTACAGACGTGCGCCACCGCCTCGTCGGAATGCACCACCTGCACCTCCGCAGGGAGGAGCCTATGGCCCACCACCCGGCTACCAGCAAGGCCCATACGGACCACCTCCCGGTTACAGGCAGGCTGCGCCACAACCTATGCCACAGCAGGGGCCTTATTCAGCACCTCCCGGCTATGGCGCCTACCCACCACCTCCACCACCGCGTAATCGCAATCGTGGACGTAGCTGGAGCGATGGACCAAGCGGCTGGTTTGGTCGCGACAATGGCGGCAGCTGGTTCAAGGGCCGACGCAAGCCATGGCGTGGAGACAGCCCATGGGACTTCATGGAAATGGATGACCCAAAAGGTTCTATGAGTGACGGATGGGATGACATGCTCAATGCACCAAGCCGTATGGGTGAAATGCCAGGAGGCTGGTATGCACCTTCTGTTGATGTTCCAAACCCGATTGATGTCGGTGAAGAGTTCGGAGATGCTGCCAAGGACGTCCCCGGTCAGGTGGATGACATGCGCAAGGACAACATCAACGACAACCTGGACAGGAACCTGAAGAGGAACTAGGTCACCCTGACTTCCGCTTCAAGAAGCGTTGAAACCCGGATTGCGACGCAATCCGGGTTTTTTATGTAGAGGCGAATGGGCGCCCATCCTCAACTACAGCCATCTTGACGCGCGCCATTTGAGACATTCCTATATAATGCGGCGTTTGATTTTCGGCATATTTCGATCAACGGCAATAACAGATGGCTTCAACAGCAGACGTTACAACATTCCAGGGGCTGATTCTCGCCCTGCAGGAGTACTGGGCAGAACAGGGTTGCGTGATTCTGCAGCCTCTCGACATGGAGGTTGGTGCAGGCACCTTCCATCCTGCAACATTTCTGCGTTCGATCGGACCTGAGCCATGGGATGCTGCCTACGTACAGCCTTCGCGCCGACCGACCGACGGTCGCTATGGCGAAAACCCGAACCGTCTACAGCATTACTACCAATTCCAGGTCGTTATGAAGCCCTCTCCGCTGGAGACCCAGGAACTCTACCTGGGCTCACTGAAGATGCTGGGACTCGATCCGCTCGAGCATGACATCCGCTTTGTTGAAGACAACTGGGAATCACCCACACTGGGAGCCTGGGGCCTCGGCTGGGAAGTGTGGCTGAACGGCATGGAAGTGACCCAGTTCACCTACTTCCAGCAAGTTGGCGGGCTTGACTGCCGCCCGGTCACCGGTGAAATCACCTACGGCCTTGAGCGTATCGCCATGTACCTGCAGGGCGTCAAGAGTGTCTATGACCTCGTCTGGACACGTGGCAAAAATGATGCGGGCGTCGTCACCTATGGAGACGTTTTCCACCAGAACGAAGTGGAACAGTCAGCCTACAATTTTGAACATGCCGATGTCGATTTTCTTTTCAGCCTGTTCGATGAATGCGAGAAAGAGAGCCAGTCCCTGATCGAGAAGGGCCTGCCGCTTCCTGCATACGAGCAGGTGATGAAAGCCTCTCATGCCTTCAACCTGCTGGATGCACGCCATGCTATTTCGGTGACGGAGCGGCAGCGTTTCATCCTGCGTGTACGCAGCCTCGCCCGCGCAGTTGCGCAGGCCTATTACGACTCGCGTGAAGCACTCGGTTTTCCCATGTGCCCACCATCGCAACAGGCGGCTGAAAAGACGTCTGACGATGCCTGACAATCTCAGAATAATACGATCATGAGCACAAACGACCTGCTATTTGAACTTGGTACCGAAGAGTTGCCACCGACAGCACTCAAGCGCTTGCGCAATGCACTGGAACAGCATTTTGTCGACGGCCTGGATAAAACAGGCCTGCAGCATGGCACATGCAAAAGCTTTGCCTCACCGCGCCGTCTTGCGCTGCTGATAGAAGATGTCGCCACGCGCCAGGCCGACAGGGAAATCGAGAAACGCGGTCCTGCAGTAGCAGCCGCGTTCGATGCCGATGGCAATCCTACCAAGGCTGCTGAAGGATTCGCTCGTTCCTGCGGCACCAGTGTAGATCAACTCGAGCGCATGTCGACCGACAAGGGTGAGTGGCTCTATTACAAGGTTGAGGAAAAAGGCAAGGATGCAGCCGAACTGCTGCCACAGATTGCCATGGATGCGCTCAACCAGTTACCGATTCCAAAGCGCATGCGCTGGGGCGCATCGGATGCCGAATTTGTGCGCCCGGTCCACTGGCTGTTGTTCCTGCACGGTAATGATGTCGTGCCCTGCACCTTGCTCGATACAGAAGCAGGCAAGCAAAGCTTTGGTCACCGTTTTCACTATCCGCAAGCTATCGATATCAACAAGCCGGGCGATTATGCCGCCGCATTGAGCGACAAGGGCTTCGTCATTGCTGATTTTGACCAGCGTCGTGAAGCCATCAGAAAACAGGTGGAGACGACAGCAAAAGAACTCGGTGGAGAGGTGGAATTCGATGAAGATCTTCTCGATGAGGTAACTGCGCTGGTTGAATGGCCTGTACCGGTTGCCGGTGGCTTTGAACAATCGTTTCTCGAAGTGCCACACGAGGCACTGATCCTGACGATGAAAAAAAATCAGAAGTATTTTCACCTGGTCGACAGTGACGGTAACTTGCTGCCACACTTCATCACGATTTCAAACATCGACAGCAGTAACCCGGGCGTGATTAGCGAAGGCAACGAACGTGTTATCCGTCCACGCCTTGCCGACGCCATGTTCTTCTGGCAGCAAGATGGCAAGAAGCGTCTTGAGGACCATATCGAGTCACTCAGGAAAGTCGTATTCCAGAACAAACTCGGCAACATGCATGAAAAATCCGAGCGTGTCGCTTTACTTGCCGCCACCATTGCAGCATCAATTGGCGGCGACCAGGACATGGCTGTACGTGCTGCACGCCTGAGTCGCTGTGACCTGATGACCGAGATGGTAAACGAGTTTGCCGACATGCAGGGTGTCATGGGGCGTTACCAGGCACTACGTGATGGCGAGAATGGTGAAATAGCAAGCGCCATGGAGGAGTTCTACCTGCCTCGCTTCTCCGGCGACATCCTGCCACAAACGAAAACCGGTATCGCAATCGCACTTGCTGAACGCCTTGATACGCTTGTCGGAATTTTTGGTATCGGCCAGAAACCGACCGGTGACAAGGATCCCTTTGCACTGCGACGTGCATCGATCGCCATTCTCAGAATGCTACGCGAACTACAACTCCCGCTGTCTCTCGACACCCTCCTCGAAGAGGCGAAAACAGCGCTGGGAGAAAGAGTCACTGAGAAAGCCGTGGTTGCCGAGGTCAAGGCTTACATGCTGGAACGCCTGCGTGGTATCTACGCAGAAGCCGGCACCGATGCCGACACCTTTCAGGCAGTTGCGAAAGTCAATCCACAGACACTGGATGACTTTGACGCGCGCATCTCTGCTGTTAGCGCATTTCGTGAACTCGCCGAAGCAGAAAGTCTTTCTGCAGCAAACAAGCGTATTCACAACCTGCTGAAAAAAGTCGAAGGCGACCTCCCTGCCGAGATCGATACTGCCCTGTTTGAAAAGGATGCAGAATCCCTTCTTCTGGAGCAGCTGACACAGACACAGCAACAGGTTGCTCCACTGATCGCTTCAAGAGAATACACGCAGGCGTTACAGTCGATGGCTCAGCTGCGAGATGTAACTGACAGCTATTTTGATGACGTGATGGTAATGGCCGAGGATATGGCGATACGTAATAATCGTCTTGCCATGCTCAACCGCCTGAACGGTCTCTTTCTCGAAGTTGCAGATATTTCGGCGCTTCAAGGCTGATACCCTTCATGCACATCCTTCACGATCAGGGCTAACGGGAGAGACAAGATGATGGCACGTTCAATTATCTACTTCGTACTGATGGCCTTGAGCATCATCTTCTACGGCCTGCCGCTATCACTGGTCGGCTGGCTGGTTCCGGTATCGATGCGTAATCGACTCGCAAACAACTGGGCACAGGTTAACCTGTTTCTGCTCAAGCACATTTGCCACCTCGATTACCGCGTGCAGGGCAAAGAGTACCTTCCCGACGGCGCGGCAATTGTCATGTCGAAACACCAGTCAACATGGGAGACCATTTCACTGCGGCACATCATCGGCGGCAACCAGTCATGGGTACTCAAGCGCGAACTGATGTGGGTGCCAATCTTTGGCTGGGCCATGTTTTTCATGTCGCCTATCGCGATCAACCGCAAAGCCGGAAGAAAGGCGGTCAAGCAAGTTGTTACCCAGGGTACCGATTATCTTGAAAAGGGCCACCGAATAATCATCTTTCCGGAGGGCACCCGTACGCCCTTTGGCAGCCATGGCAGGTACGGTGTCGGTGGCGCACTGCTTGCCGAGCATTCAGGCTATGCCGTGACCCCCGTTGCGCACAATGCCGGACTTTTCTGGGCACGCCGCGGTATAACAAAACACCCGGGCACAATCGATGTTGTGATCGGCGAACCAATCGAGACACAGGGAAAATCAGCCAAGCAGGTTATTCGCGAGGTTGAAGCGTGGATCGAATCAACAATGGACACACTGCCATCGACTCGCGAACAGGAGCAGCCGGAATGAGCGACAGGATACGAATCGCAACCCGTAAATCACCTCTTGCCATGTGGCAAGCTGAACATGTTGAGGCGCTGCTCAAGGCTGCTCATCCCGGAATTGAAATCGAGTTGCTTGGCATGTCAACACAAGGCGACAAGATACTCGACACGCCGCTGGCAAAAATTGGCGGCAAGGGCCTCTTCGTCAAAGAACTCGAGACCGGCATGCTCGAAGGAACAGCGGATATTGCCGTGCACAGCATGAAAGACGTACCGGTCGAATTTCCCGACGGTCTTGGTCTTGCAGTAATCCTCGAGCGTGAGGATCCTCGTGACGCATTCGTCTCCAATAACTTCAAATCACTTGATGAACTGCCGCAGAATGCAAAGGTCGGAACCGCAAGCCTGCGACGTCAGTGCCAGTTGCTGACATCACGACCTGATCTCGAAATCCTGCCATTGCGCGGTAATGTCAACACGCGTCTCGCCAAGCTCGACAACGGTGACTACGATGCCATCATCCTCGCCAGTGCCGGGCTTATCCGCCTTGGTTTTGGTGAGCGCATCACTGCCTTCATTGACACTGATACAAGCCTGCCCGCAATTGGCCAGGGCGCTATTGGTATCGAGTGCAGAAGCAGTGATGAACGTGTACTTGAACTGCTTGCCCCGCTGCACCATGAAGAGACAGCAATTTGTGTACGCGCAGAACGTGCCATGAACGAGCGCCTGCAGGGCGGCTGCCAGGTACCGATTGCAGGCCATGCAACCCTGGATGGTGAAACACTGCGCATGCGAGGGCTTGTCGGCGAACCTGATGGCAGCGAGATCATCGAGGCAAATATCGAGGGACCAGCAGACGAAGCTGAAACTATCGGCACAGCCATTGCTGATGAACTTCTCACGCATGGCGCTGACAGAATTCTGAAAGCGCTTTACGATCAGGACTGAGTTTCAGCAATGAGCAGCCAAACGTGCCAGCTCAAACAACTCAGGGTGCTGGTCACCCGGCCTGCGCACCAGGCTGCCCCGCTGCTTGACGCACTACGTGCGCATGGCGCCGAACCGCTCGCATTCCCTACTATTGAGATCAGTGCCGCACCCGGTGCGGCTGCCTCACTCAGGGATGCCGGGCAATACAGTGACCTGATTTTTGTCAGCGCCAATGCTGTCACCTATTCACTTGATCACTTCACGCCAGACAATCAAAGAGTCATTGCGATTGGTGCCGCGACACACAAGGCACTTGATGCGCGTGGAGTGACTGTTGATCTCTCTCCCCGTGGACAGGCCGACAGTGAACACCTGCTGGCCCATCCCGACATGCAGCAAATGCAGGGCAGGCGCGTATTAATTATTCGCGGAGAGAGTGGACGGGAACTACTGGCGCAGAACCTGCTGGAACGTGGCGCCAAGGTAGACTACACAGAAGTCTATCAGCGACAGATTCCAAGTGATGCAGATTGCAGCATGCTCAGGCAGGAGTGGCGCCAGAAAGTAGATGTGATCACAACCACCTCCAATGTCATTATCAACAACCTGCTGGAGCTGTGTGGTAACCAGGAGAGTATTTTGGAAACCCCCATAGTGGTGATCAGCAAACGTTGCTCACGGCATGCGCATGCTTGCGGCTTCCGGAAAATCATTGAATCCAAAGGGGCATCAGCCGAGGCAATCATCACTGCCTTGTGTGAGTATTACCCGGACTAATCCGCATTACCAAGAATATCGGCACAAAGAATCTCAGCCTCTTCATATAGCCCGCTTATCCCTTTACGCATTCCCTTTTTATCACTACTCTTGACCGCGTCCTGCAAGCTGCAGATTGTCTCGTAAACACCGTCGGCGCCACACACACCTGCGGCGCCTTTCAGATAGTGTAATTGTGAACGGGCATCTTCCCATGCTTCATTGCCCAGCGCATCGGCAATCCAGCTCACCTGCTGAATCAGGTCGTTACAAAAGAGTTTTTGCAATTCATTCACAAGCGCGGCCGGCTTACCGCCAATCATCTCTTCTGTATCAGCTGTACGCGGTTCTGTTGATTGCAGAGCACTTTGCATCGCCTTGCAGAGCAGAGCTTCGTCTATCGGCTTGGTCAGGTATTCATCAAACACCGAGGTGGCTGTACTCACTTCGTCCCTGGAGACCGCATCTGCACTCAAGGCGAAGATAGGCACATTCTCGTAACCGGGAATTGCACGTATATGATGGCTTGCCTCGATTCCATTCATCCTCGGCATATGGATATCCATGAGGACAATATCGAACTGCTTCTGCCTCGCAGCCCTGGTTGCCATGACACCATCTTCAGCTGTCGTCACCAACGCTTCGTATGAGCTCAGAAGACGCTCAAGGAAGTAGCGATTGACCTTGTTGTCGTCAACCACGAGAACACGCACATTAGCCATTCTGTGCTGGACAACAGGCTCTTCACTGATCTCGACCTCTTGTTCCGCTTTACCCGATTCAAGCACCAGTGTAATTTCAAACAGCGATCCTTCTCCAACCGCACTGGTTACATCTATCTCGCCATTCATCGCATCAAGCAGGCGCCGGACAATAGCAAGGCCGAGACCGGTTCCCTGGTAAAACTGCCGGCTTGCAATATCCGCCTGCGTGAAAGCCTCGAACAGGTGAGGTATTTCGTTTGTATCGATACCAATACCCGTATCACTGATAGCAACATGCAACTCCACCATCTCGCCGGCAAGGGAGCAGCATCTGCGTGAATGCTGACCTCACCCTCTTCAGTGTACTTGACTGCATTTGAAACCAGGTTGGAAAGCACCTGCCGAAGCCGTAACTGGTCGGTAATAAGAACATCCGGAACCTTGCTTGTAACATCCACATTAAGCCCAAGATGCTTCTCATCTGCCATCGGTCTGACTATCTCACAGACAGAATCGAGCACCTGGTTAAGAGAAACCGGCTCTGACTGAATCTCGATTTTTCCTGATTCCAGCTTGGAGAAGTCAAGAATCTGGTTGATCACATCCAGCAAGTCATGTGCAGAACGCCTGATGATACCGACCTGCGCACTTTGATCTTCATCCAGTGGTGTTTTATCGAGCAGGCCCAAAAAGCCGATGATGCCATTCATCGGCGTGCGTATTTCGTGGCTCATATGCGCAAGGAATTCCGACTTGGCACGGCTTGCCTTGAGTGCTACCTGGCGCGCTCTCTCGAGTTCTGCGTTGCGAATATAAAGTTCTTCGGTAGCCGCCTCTACCTGTTCGACCAACTCAATCTTGTGCGCCTCCAATGAACCCATCATGGCATTAATGCCTGCCTCAAGTTCACCAAGCTCTCCGCTCGATATCTCTTCAACGCGCTCATCAAGCTCACCACTCTCGGCACGTTTGACGAGATGCGTAATCCTGTCGATTGGCCTGGTGATATAACGGCTTACCAGCCACAGCAGGGTCGAGGCAAGCAACAGAGCAATAATCACAATTAGCAGGGTGTTTGTAACAATCTGATCATTGAGCTTTTCTATATCGAAGCGAGTCAGGGCAACCCGTACAGAACCAAGACCAGACTGAGGATCAATCGTGTCAAACGCCCCCTCTCCGTTAATCTCTTCATCTTCCGAGATGGGAACAACGACAGGGTCAACTGTTTCAATGAAATGCTGTAATGTTGTTTCACCGATACCTACAAAGCGTTGCGCCTGCAGATGCACCAGGTTTTTTCCCTCTGCATTCAGGACAGTAATTGAAGTGAAACATCCAGGTCACCGTTCGTGGTTTTAAATTTCCTCGCCAGCTTGAGGTCGGCCCAACTCACCGGAACAGTCGAGGCCGCCGAAAAATTCCATCGCAAGTCGTCGACATAAAACAGCGAGATGCTGCCAAGCCAATCATTGGCGAAGCGATGAGAATAGAGAAGACTCAGGGTTTGTTCAGGACTCGATAAGGCAACAGCTTCAACCAGCTCGCTGTTATCTCTTTCGATCTCTTTGACATAACTATAGCCAAGATGCAGCGAATCAGTTTCGCCTGTATAACTGAGTTGCATCTCAAAACCCGCTTGCTCATATTCATTCAAACGTGAATAAAACTCGGGACCGAATTCATCAAACAATATAATGCGGTCGGTGAAGTCATGGTAGAAAAACTTGATATCCAGGGCCATTTTCTGATCAAGAAAATGTCCCAGGTAACCGATCTCGATACTGTCCAGCCCCTCTTTCAGCGAACCCGAGTCACTGACAAAAATTGGCTCCCAGAGATATCCGAAGCTTGAATAATTTTCGTAGAAAGAAGGCGCACGCCATGAGCGTGACAGGCCCGCTCTCAGGCTGTGCTTGTCATTTACTCTGTAATTCAGACCAATTCGTGATGATAGAAAATCATCGATCCTTCCAGTATTTTCATACATCAGCCCTGCATTCAGCAAGAGAGCAGGCGTGATATTCCACTCGGCATTACTAAAGACACGCCAGGTGGTACCACTGTTTTCCTCATCGGGATAGAAAAACCAGATATCATAAAACCAGGGCGCATCGACCTTTTCATAACTTGCTCCGGCACCCCATACAAGACGTATATTGTCTCTAAGACGCAGAATGTGCTGCAGCTCGATATCGTACTGATCAGAAGTGAAACTCTTGTCCAACGGAAAGAAACCTGTGTTATCTAGATCATCCACAACCAGGCGATTATGATGAAAGCTGAGCTGTATCTCATCATCTGCAGCATTGATATGCCGCCACCTTAACTGCTGGTAACTACTTTCAACGAAACGCTCGTGGGGACTGGTAATTCCAGTACCCTCTTCGGCATCCCTGTAGCCAAGAGCAAATTCAATCCTGTCCACGGTATTAATCGCCCAGGTACCGCGCAGGTGAAACCGCTTGGCCTGCAGATCATCATAACGATTGGGTAAGCCACTATTCTCCTCGTAGCCTGCCGACACCAGGTAATTGATATCACCATTACCACCTGCATGACGCACCCCGGCTTGTGCTCGGCCGTTACTGCCATAATCCAGCCGAACCATGCTGCCAGCCGCTTCGTGCGGATCCAGCGTAACGATATTAATGCTGCCCATTAAGGCATTCGCGCCAAAAGCTGCTGCGTTGGGACCGCGAACAACTTCAATTCTCTCGATATCATCAAGCGTGATCGGCAATGATGACCAGAGTATACCGCCCATAAAAGCCTGGCTATAGACTGCGTGTCCGTCAATTGTTACCTGTACACGTCTGCCATATTCGTCAGCAATACCTTGATAAGAGGTCAGCGCCTCATCGCCGCTGCGATAACTGAGTTGGAAGCCGGGAACATAGCGCAGAAGCTCGGGGATGGTCGTTGCACTGCTGGCTTCTATCATCTGCCGATCAATGACCGTCATCGATACCGGTGTTTCATCAATCGACTGCTGCAGGCGTGTGGCGTGTAATACCACAGGCAATTCTGTAAAAAAATCATCTTCGGTGACAGACGATAATTCAGCAAACGATTCTGCAGCATGTACTACTGGCAAGGTCAGCAGTATCACTAAATAGCTGCAAATAAAAACACATCTGTACACAATTACTCCAGCTGAGAAATAACCACCAGATAACAAATATAATAGATGTAGGGAATAGTGGCAGAACTGAGCACCAGCCTCAACTCTCAGTAATGCATTAGAGTTAAGTCATTCGGCACGCTACAACTCTCAATAACCCACAATTGCAGAATCAACCACATACATTCCTATCTACCCATTCCTAAATTACGCCATATACCTTCAATTACGTTTACTGAGCCAGCACTTTCCAAGCGTATAATTTACGCCACACCGAAGCATACCCATGCAATCTTATTCACTGGAAGAACCATTGAACTGCATATTTTTTCTGCGTTAAGCCTTAATAAAATTAACATAAATAACCTATATCTATGTCTCAATCTTGGCTACACTGAACCTTAAACAAAAGTTTAACTATACCCCTGCATTATTTTTTGAACCGGGAAGACAGTTTGTTTACTGATTGATAGTGGTGCATTAACAATAATATTTCAGCCGTACTCATTTCCAGAGGACTCGCAGTTTGTTTGATATCGAAGGCCTCATTAATTTCCGCCCTGAAGAAGGGCTTGTTCATGCTTACTCATACAATCTGATATGGGTAAGCGTCTCTATTGCTCTTGTTATTCTCGCCTCCTATGTTGCATTAAGACTGAGCGAGAAGATTGAACGGATCAACGAGGAGAAAGACAAAAACCTCCTGTCATTCTTAGGCGCTATAACGATGGGGCTTGGCATCTGGACAATGCATTTTGTCGGCATGCTCGCTATTGACATGTCGCATACACCACACTTTCGCCCACTCACCACCCTGTTATCGATTTTTCCCGGCATACTTGGCGCAATCATCTCCCTGTGCCTTCTGTTGCGGCTGGATATGCGCCTGCCATTGTTTATAAGAAGCGCCCTGCTAGGCAGCTGTATTCTTATCATGCACTATATCGGCATGACAGGCATGATATTCGAGGGTCGCCTCGGATATGACCCCCTTCTGTTTTCAATCTCTTTCATTGTCGCGCTGACATCCTCCTACTTCGCCCTCTATTTAAAAGAGAAAATGGAGAATCTGTTTCCAATTGTCACCGCAACCGGTTTCGGCATCGCGGTTTCAGCTACGCATTTCACGGGAATGGAGGCAACGTACTTTTTCAAGGCAAGCGCATCCTTATCACCTTCAGATATTTTCATAACCGAGCTGTCGGCAGTAAAAATATCGGCAACACTCCTTTTTTTGAGTATTGGGACAGCAGCTCTTACCCTCATTACAATGATGACCGCGACATCAAGGCAACTGCGGCGCAGTGAAAGGCGCTGGAAATTTGCTCTTGATGGTGCCGGTGACGGGGTGTGGGACTGGAATCCCAAAACTGACAGAGCCATCTTTTCACAGCGCTGGAACGAGATACTCGGTTACGCCGATGGCGAGTTTCCCGAAACTGGTGCGGCAGTTTTCAAGGCAATACACCCACAAGACGTGAAGTCTGTGACAAAAGGCGTAAGGCAGTACATGCGCGAAGGTGGAGACTCATCTTATACCGCTGATTTCAGAATGCGCACAAAAAGTGGCGATTGGAAATGGGTCGCTGCCCGTGGAAAGATCGTCGCTCGTGATGCACAAGGTAACCCCGTTCGCATCATCGGTACACATACCGATATCTCTGACCGTAAACTGGCAGAAGAACAGATGCGTATTGCTGCCTCGGCTTTTGAGTCACAGCAGGGAATGATGATCACAGATGAACAGAAACGGATTCTGCAGATGAATCACGCCTTCATTAAAATGAGTGGATATTCAGAAGCTGAAATTCTCGGCCGTACCCCACGCATGTTCAAGTCAGGGCGGCATGATGGCGTTTTCTACAAGGAGATGTGGGAGACTATTAGCCAGAATGGCTATTGGCATGGGGAAATTTGGGACAAGCGCAAGAATGGAGACATCTTTCCCAAGTGGCTAAGCATCACTGCAGTGGCCAATTCCGATGGTAAGGTCACTCACTATGTCGGTGTACACACTGACATTACCGAAAGAAAAAATGCAGAACAGAAAATCGAGAGCCTGGCATTTTTTGACCAACTCACAGGCCTGCCCAACAGAACCCTGTTACTTGATCGCTTGAAGCAACTCATTGCTGTAAGTATGCGCAACAGCCAATACAGCGCAATGCTGATGATTGATCTTGATCACTTCAAGAATCTCAACGACACGCCCGGCCATGACAAGGGTGATATCTTTCTTGCCCAGGTAGCCAGGCGCCTGGAAGATTGTACGCGGGCAATTGATACGGTTGCACGACTCGGTGGAGATGAATTCATCATCATACTGCCTGAGCTTTCCCCTGATAAAAAACGAGCAGCCGATCTCGCCGAAAAGGTTACTGATAAAATTCTTGAGGCACTAAACCAGGACTATAAGCTGGATGGCAACTCTCATCACAGCTCGGCCAGTATAGGCGCCTGCCTGTTTGGTACTGAGAGCATCACGACCGAAGATCTGATGAAACAGGCGGATCTCGCGATGTACAAATCCAAGTCAGCAGGTCGTAACGCCATCAGTTTTTATGACCCCGAGATGCAATCATCCGTATTGAAACGCACCGCGCTGGAAAAGGATCTGCGCAACGCAATTGAGCAACAGCAATTCACTCTACAGTACCAGCCGCAAGTTGATATCAACGGTAGGATAACAGGTGCAGAAGCCCTTCTCCGCTGGTTATGCCCGGGAAGAGGAGCAGTCTCACCCCGAGAGTTTATTCCCCTTGCTGAAGAGACAAGACTGATCATTCCTGTTGGCGAATGGGTTCTGGAAACCGCATGTGCGCAGCTCGCCGTATGGGCAAAAAGAGCTGACATGTCTCACCTCAAGATTGCAATCAATGTCAGCCCGATTCAATTTGCCAAGGCTGACTTTGTTGAACAGGTTCTGAGCACAGTCAAAAACACCGGGATCAAACCGGACAGGCTCAAGCTCGAGCTCACGGAGAGCCACCTGCTACACAACATAGAAGATATCATTAGTAAAATGCAGGTTCTGGGCGATGCAGGCATCAGTTTTTCACTCGATGACTTTGGTACAGGCTACTCATCTCTCTCCTACCTGAAGCGCCTGCCTCTTTGGCAACTTAAAATAGACAAGTCATTTGTTCGCGACATATTGACAGAGCCAAATGACGCTGAGATTGCGAAGACAATCGTGGCGTTGGCCAACAGTCTTGGTCTGGAGGTAATCGCTGAAGGTGTAGAGACTGATTCACAGCAGGCCTCTCTTGCCAAACTCGGTTGCTATCACTATCAAGGTTATCTATTCAGCCGGTCACTGCCGATCAAAGAATTCGATGCTTGGTGTCATGAGTGGTCGGGCAATAAGATGGTGAAGCAGGAGAGCGCCCAACAGTTACTGATTTAATCCAATTTCCTGTTGGCCGGCATCCGTTTATGTACGAATGCAGATCACTTACTGCCTGCTCGATACTCACCCAGCTCTTCCAGTAGCCACTCACGTGTTTTTTAGGCTCTTCCTGACCACACTGAACCAGGTAGTAAGTACCGCTCATGGTGCTTTTTGTTACAGAGTAATCGATGAACTCCTCTGCAGTAAGAATTTTATCTTTGAAGTAGTCATACTTCTTCCGAATATGCGCAACGGCTTCAGGACCGTCATGAAAACTGCCATTCCTGTTGATTTTGCAGCTGGTTTGACTAACGAATTTCAACAAGTGGTCGATTGCTTCCTTCTCTGCAGGCGGCAGTTCTGCAGAAGCACTCGATATGTACAAAAGTGCTGATAAACAAACTGCATACTTTAGAACTGGTTCCCTGTTCATTATTCTTTCTACCTTATTCAACCGTTACTGACTTGGCGAGATTCCTAGGTTGATCAACATCTGTTCCCTTGAGCACAGCGACATGATAAGCAAGCAGCTGCAGTGGAATGGTAAAGATAATCGGCGATACATGTTCGCCAGCGGGTGGGACTACGTGCACATGAACACGCTGTGAACCGTTCATGCCTGAGTCGTTGTCAGCAAAAACATACAGTTCACCACCTCGGGCACGAACCTCCTCGAGGTTCGACTTGAGTTTTTCCAGCAGATCGTCGTTCGGTGCAACAGCTACGATTGGCATCTCCTCGTCAACCAGTGCCAACGGGCCATGCTTCAATTCACCGGCAGGGTAAGCCTCGGCATGAATATAGGATATCTCTTTAAGCTTGAGCGCCCCCTCCTTGGCAACCGGGTACTGTACGCCCCGTCCGAGGAAAAGTGCATTACTCTTGTCACCGAAGTGTTCTGCCATCTGGCAGATCGCATCATCGAGTTGCAGTGCATCCTCGATCTGGCGCGGCAAGGCTGCTAACTGCTTGACGATGACCGCCTCACGTTCCTGCGTGATATTGAAGCGCTTGCCAAGAACCGTTACAAGCAAAAGCAATGCAACCAGCTGGGTGGTAAAAGCCTTTGTCGAGGCCACCCCGATTTCGGGACCTGCCCGCGTCATCAGGTTGAGATCTGTTTCTCGTATTAACGAACTTTCAGGCACATTACATATACCCAGGGTTGGTCCGAAACCCCGTTCCTGCGCTGCCCGTAATGCTGATAATGTATCAGCAGTTTCGCCCGACTGTGAGATGGCAATCACTAGTGTTGCCGGATCTGCTACTGGGTGACGATAGCGAAACTCGCTGGCAACCTCGACCTGGCACGGGATGCCGGCCAGGCCTTCAAACCAGTTACGTGCAACCATGCCTGCGTGGAAACTGGTTCCACAGGCGATGATACGGACAGACTTGATTCTGTCGAAGAGCTCTGTTGCCTTTGGGCCAAATGCTGCCTCCAGCACATGCGTGTCTGAGAGTCGTCCTTCGAGCGTTTCAGCAATTGCATGTGGCTGCTCATAGATCTCCTTGAGCATATAGTGTCTGTACTCACCACGTTCGACTGCATTAGCAGAGATATTACTCTCCCTGATCGGACGCTCTACAAGTTGACCTTGCTGATCATATATCACTACTTCGTCGGCGGTGATTTGCGCTGTATCACCATCCTCAAGAATGATGAAGCGACGCGTCACAGGTAACAGCGCAGAGATATCGGATGCAATAAAGTTCTCACCAATACCAATGCCAATGACCAATGGGCTGCCACGACGCGCCGCGACAATGACATCCTCTTCACCCCGGTACATAACACCAAGTGCGTAGGCGCCTTCTAGTTTTTTGACTGTATTCTGTACTGACTGCAGCAACGAGATGCCTGACTGCAGTTCATCAAAGACTGCGTGTACGATGACCTCGGTGTCCGTATCAGAAGTAAACAGGTGGCCATTGCTACTCTGCTGTTCGCGCAAGCCAGCATGGTTTTCGATAATACCGTTATGCACCAGCGCAACAGAATCCTGACACCTGTGAGGGTGAGCGTTGCTGACTGTTGGCTCACCATGAGTCGCCCAGCGGGTATGTCCAATACCGGTTTGCCCCTGCGGAGATACGTCATTCACTCTTGACTCGAGTTGGGTGACCTTGCCCTTGGTTCGTTCACGCCATAGCTTCCCATTTTCGATCAGCGCCACACCTGCTGAATCGTAACCGCGATATTCGAGACGCTTGAGCCCCTCGATCAGGATTGGCGCAATCGGGCGTTGCGCAACGCCGCCAACAATACCGCACATCAGACTTTATCCTTTTGTGGACGTTTCCAGTTCATCACGCTTCTCTGTTTTGTTCGGCTCAGTGCCAGTGCATTCTCTTTCACATCTGCGGTAATCGTTGAACCAGCTCCAATTGTAGCGCCTGACTCTACCGTCACAGGTGCAACCAGTTGGGTATCAGAACCGACAAATACGTGGTCACCGATAACGGTTCTGTGCTTGTATGCGCCGTCATAATTGCAGGTGATTGTTCCTGCACCAATATTTACAGACTCACCGACAGTTGCATCGCCAACATAACTGAGGTGGTTGACCTTGGAGTCTCTGGCGACCTGTGCGTTCTTGATTTCGACAAAGTTTCCAATATGACACCCAGGTGCAAGCTCAGTTCCCGGGCGGATTCGAGCAAAGGGGCCAATCTGGCAAGACTCACCGATAATGGCATCCTCAATGACACACATCTCCTTGATCACGGTGCCCGCTGCAACTTTACAATTGCGCAAAATGGAGTTAGCTCCAACACGCACACCCTCACCAAGCTCGACATCACCCTCGAGGATGACATTGACATCAAGTGTCACATCCTGCGATACGCTTGCATTGCCGCGAATATCAATTCGCGCAGGGTCAATCACTGTTACACCGTTGCGCATCAACTCTTGTGCCCCGACACTCTGAAGCTCTCGCTCAAGTTCTGCCAGTTGTACCCGGTCATTGACTCCGGCGACTTCGAACAGATCGTCAGGGCTTACCGTAGAGATAACAGCGCCCTGTTTCACTGCCATGCTGATGATATCTGTCAGGTAGAACTCACCCTGGGCATTGTTGTCGTCAAGCCTCTCAATCCAGGTCGCAAGACGCTCGCGGTTAATCAGCATGATGCCAACATTGACCTCATGGATTGCAAATTCTGCCGCAGATGCATCTTTCTGTTCAACAATCTGGCTGACTGCACCCTCTTCATCGCGCACGATACGACCATAGCCTGTGGGATTGTCGAGTTCGACCGTCAGCATTCCGAGGTTGGTATCAGCGGAAGATTCAATGAGCCTTAGAAGTGTTTCGTGACGAATCAGGGGAACATCAGCATAGAGGACGAGTATCCGATCAACTGACCCTAGCAGTGGCATTGCCTGTTCAACAGCATGTCCTGTCCCCAGTTGCTGCTCCTGAAGCGCCCACTCAACATCTGCTGATGCCATCTGCTCGCGCACCAACTCGCCACCATGGCCATAGACCACCACGATATTGTCCGGATTGAGTTTCCGTGCCGTTTCAATCACATGCGCAAGCATCGGTTTGCCTGCAATCGGGTGCAAAACCTTGGGAATGGCAGACTTCATTCGGCTGCCCTGGCCTGCGGCAAGTATTACAACACCAAGTTTCATTCTCTTACTATCTATCCACTTCTTTAAGAATAAGGTTCAAGGCGCTGGAATTGATCTTGACTCCGGCGCCTGTGCATCAGGACATTGTATCGGAAATCCTTTCATCCGGTGGCTCGTCTTTATAATGGGGAGAGAATCAGGGAAGTGACGTACCACGATTAAAAAAGCCGGGCACATGGCCCGGCTCTTTCGCGATTTTTCCAAGCAGGATCAGCCGCGCTTATTTGCTACCTTACGCAGCTTCTCGATGGAACGCAGACGCGCTGCCGCATCGGCAAGCTCTGCCGCCGCCTTTGCGTATTCGAATTCGGCGCTCTTGTCCTTCATCGCCTCTTCGGCACGCTTCTTGGCTTCAAGTGCCGCCGCCTCATCAAGATCTTCGGCACGAACAGCAGTATCGGCAAGTACGGTGACCACGTGTGGCTGAACCTCGAGCATGCCTCCAGAGATGAAATAGTGCTTAATTTCACCATCGCCCTCGTCAACACGCACATCACCCGGCTTCAGTGTTGTTACCAGTGGCGTATGACGTGGTGCAATACCGAGTTCGCCCATGACTGCTGGTGCAAAGACCATTTCGGCCTGGCCGGAATGGATTTCACCTTCAGCGCTTACGATATCGACATGGATTGTCATAGACATCTCTCTGCTCCCCGTAGTAGCCTGATATTACTTCATTTTCTCGGCATTTTCGACAGCTTCATCGATGGTGCCACACATGTAGAAGGCCTGCTCTGGCAGATGATCGTACTCACCTTCGGCGATCGCCTTGAAGTTGGCAATTGTCTCCTTGAGGGAAACGTATTTACCAGGCGCACCGGTGAAGACCTCAGCTACGAAGAAAGGCTGTGACAGGAAGCGCTGAATTTTACGTGCGCGGGATACTGTCAGCTTGTCCTCTTCCGAGAGCTCGTCCATACCGAGGATGGCGATGATATCCTTGAGTTCCTTGTAGCGCTGCAGCAAGCCCTGTACACCACGTGCGGTGTCATAGTGCTCGGCACCGACCACGTTCGGATCGAGGATACGAGAAGTAGAGTCGAGCGGATCAACCGCAGGATAGATACCCAGCTCGGCAATTGAACGTGACAGTACCAGTGTCGCATCAAGGTGAGCAAAGGTAGTTGCAGGCGACGGGTCAGTCAGGTCGTCCGCAGGGACATATACGGCCTGGAACGAGGTGATAGAACCTGTCTTGGTTGAAGTAATACGCTCCTGCAGTACACCCATCTCTTCAGCCAGTGTTGGCTGGTAACCTACCGCTGATGGCATACGGCCAAGCAGTGCTGATACCTCGGTTCCCGCGAGGGTGTAACGATAGATGTTATCAACGAACATCAGAACGTCACGGCCTTCGTCACGGAAGTATTCAGCCATGGTGAGACCGGTCAGTGCAACACGCAGACGGTTGCCGGGCGGCTCATTCATCTGGCCGTAAACCAGTGATACCTTGTCAAGTACGCCACCTTCATCCATCTCGTGGTAGAAGTCGTTACCCTCACGAGTACGCTCACCAACACCTGCGAATACGGAGAAACCGGAGTGCTCTACCGCGATGTTACGAATCAGCTCCATCAGGGTTACGGTCTTACCAACACCGGCACCACCGAAGAGGCCGATCTTTCCGCCCTTGGCGATTGGCATGATCAGGTCGATAACCTTGATACCTGTTTCGAGAATCTCAGTCGCTGATGACTGCTCGTCAAAGCTGGGAGCAGAACGGTGAATCGGCATATGCGCTTCGGCATCAACCGGGCCAGCATCGTCAACAGGCTCACCCAATACGTCCATTACACGACCCAGTGTAGCCTGACCAACAGGTACCTGGATTGGTGCGCCAGTCCCGGTGACTACCGAGCCACGCTTGAGACCATCTGTTGAACCCATGGCGATTGAACGCACGACTCCGTCACCCAGCTGCTGCTGGACTTCCAGCGTCAAGCCTTCAGATTCGATTTTGAGTGCGTCATAGACCTTTGGCATTGCGTCGCGTGGGAACTCTACGTCCACAACCGCGCCGATAATTTCGACCACTTTACCCGAACTCATTGCTGGTTCCTCGTTCTCTATCTAAATTCTTTCCGTGAATGGCCGTGGCCATCCGCTCTAAATACTCTTTTATACCGCAGCAGCGCCGCCGACGATCTCGGAGATCTCCTGGGTAATTGCTGCCTGGCGCGCCTTGTTATAAACAAGCTGAAGTTCATCGATCAGTTCACCGGCATTATCTGTTGCCGACTTCATCGCAACCATACGTGCCGACTGCTCACATGCTGCATTCTCTACTACCGACTGGTAAACCAGTGACTCAACGTAGCGAGTCAACAGGCCATTCAGTACATCTTTTGCATCCGGCTCGTAGATATAATCCCAGTGGTGTTTGAGCTCATCATCCTCTTCACCCGCTATCGGCACCAGCTGTTCAACAGTTGGTTCCTGCGTCATTGTGTTGACGAACGAGTTATATGCAACATAGAGGCGATCAAGCTTGCCTTCATCAAACGCATCTAGCATCACCTTGATCGTACCAATCAGGTCGTTGATATGCACTGCATCACCAAGATGCGTCGCCTGCGCCAGCATATCTCCGCCAAAACGCCCGAAGAAACCGGCTGCTTTTTGACCGATTGTGCAAAAGCTGACCTCAACCCCGCTATCAGCCTGCGCCTTGATATCTTTTGCAAGGCGGCGAAACAGGTTGCTGTTGAGACCACCACAAAGTCCACGATCGGAGGAGACCACGATGTAACCAACACGCTTGACCTCGCGATCCTGCGTATAGGGATGCTTATACTCCGGATGTGACTGAGACAGGTGTGCAATAACATTGCGCATCTTGTCAGCATAGGGACGTGTTGCACCCATGCGATCCTGCGCTTTACGCATTTTCGATGCTGCAACCATCTCCATCGCGCTGGTAATCTTCTGGGTACTCTGTACCGAGGCGATTTGCGTGCGAATCTCTTTTCCGACAGCCATATCTTTTTACCTGGTTATTAAACGAGCCTGGATTACCAGGTGCTGTTTGCCTTGAACGCTTTCAGCGCATCGTGCATTGCACCCTCGATCTCATCGTTGTAATCACCCGTGTCATTGATCTTGCTCATCAACTCGCTCTGTGACGAGTTCATGTATCCCATCATCGCCGCTTCGAAATCAACAACCTTGTTAACATCGACATCATCGATATAACCTTCGTTGGCAGCAAACAGTGTGACGGCCATTTCAGCAATTGACATCGGCGCATACTGGCTCTGTTTCATCAGCTCGGTTACGCGTGCACCACGATCAAGCTGTGCACGGGTCGCATCGTCAAGATCAGATGCAAACTGTGAGAATGCAGCCAGCTCGCGATACTGTGCAAGAGCCAGGCGAACACCGCCGCCAAGCTTCTTGATGATCTTGGTCTGTGCCGAACCACCAACACGTGATACTGACAGACCGGCGTTGATCGCAGGACGTATACCGGCGTTGAACAGGTCAGTCTCAAGGAAGATCTGTCCGTCGGTGATCGAAATAACGTTGGTTGGTACGAATGCAGAAACGTCACCAGCCTGGGTTTCGATGATTGGCAGTGCGGTCAATGAACCGGTCTTGCCTTTCACTTCGCCGTTGGTGAGCTTCTCAACTTCTGCCTCGTTGATACGTGCAGCACGCTCGAGCAGACGTGAGTGCAGGTAGAAAACGTCACCAGGATAAGCTTCACGACCCGGTGGACGACGCAGCAGCAGTGATACCTGGCGGTATGCCCATGCCTGCTTGGTCAGGTCATCATAGATGATCAGTGCATCTTCACCCTTGTCACGGAAGAACTCACCCATGGTGCAGCCCGCATAAGGCGCGAGGAACTGCATCGCTGCAGAGTCTGCAGCTGAAGCGGCAACGATGATGGTGTGAGCAAGTGCATCGTGCTCTTCGAGCTTGCGAACAACCTGTGCAATAGTCGAAGCCTTCTGACCAACCGCAACGTAGACACACTTAACACCTGTGCCCTTCTGGTTGATGATGGCATCGATAGCGATCGCGGTCTTACCAGTCTGGCGGTCTCCGATGATCAGCTCACGCTGGCCACGGCCGATTGGCACCATGGAGTCAATTGACTTGATACCTGTCTGTACAGGCTGGTCAACTGATTTACGTGCGATAACGCCGGGTGCAACCTTCTCGATTGGTGATGTGGCAGCAGCTTCAACTGCGCCCTTGCCGTCAATAGGGCTACCAAGTGCGTCAACGACACGTCCCATCAGGCCTTCGCCGACAGGTACTTCCAGTACGCGACCGGTACATTTGACCGGGTCGCCTTCTGAAAGGTGCTTGTATTCACCCATGACAACAGCACCGACAGAGTCACGCTCGAGGTTGAGCGCCAGTCCGTAGACGTTGTCTGGAAATTCGAGCATCTCGTATGACATGACATCTGCAAGTCCGTGGATTCGGACAACACCGTCGGCTACGGAGACAATTGTGCCTTCAGTCTGTGCTTCGGTCTTCGCGTCAAATTTCTCGATGCGGTTTTTGATCAGCTCACTGATTTCTGATGGATTGAGTTGCATGATGGCTTCTCGCTTATATTCCTAATTCGTTTGCCAGCTTGGTCAGCTGCCCTTGGACAGAACCGTCGATGACGAGGTCACCTGCGCGAATGCGCATGCCGCCAATCAGCTCAGGATCTTCACTAGTTGTCATATTGATGTCACTGCCCAGCTTCGCCTTGAGGGCATCCGCCAGCGCCTGCTTCTGGTCCTCGTCAATGACATAAGCACTGACGAGTTCAACTTCCAGTACGCCGCGCTCAGCATTCTTGCGCTCTTCAAACAGCGTCGCAATCTCTGGAGCAATGACGAGACGGCCATTCTCCACCAGCAGACGGACAAGGTTTTCAGCCTCGCCAGTCAACTGCTCACCGCCAATCCCGAGGATCATTTCGGTCAGCTGCTGCTTGCTGATATTCGGATTGCCAACGACGTCGGACATTGCCGCATCGCTCATAACAGTTCCCAGAAGCTCAAGGGTCTGTGACCACTGCTCAAGTGAACTGCTCTCTTTTGCGCGTGCAAAAATAGCATCCGCATATGGGCGTGCAATTGTGATTGATTCCTGTGCCATGGTCGGCCCGCCTTACAATTGCTTGGCGACAGCGTCGACGACGTCGCGGTGTGAATCTGCGTTGATTTCACGACGCAGGATCTTCTCAGCACCTGCAACCGCAAGCTCACCGACTTTTTCACGTAAAGATTCACGTACGCGATTGGCTTCCTGCTCGATTTCAGCCTGTGCGGATGTCAGCAGCCTGTCGCCTTCAGTGCGCGCGTTCTCTTTCGCTTCATCAATGATGCCGGAGGCACGCTTCTGTGCCTGGCCAATGATCTCGGCAGCCTGTGCTTTTGCTTCACGCAACTCGTCGGCTGCGTGCTGCTTTGCCAGTTCCTGCTCATGCTGACCGCGTTCTGCAGCCGCAAGACCATCGGCAATCTTGCCCTTACGCTCTTCGAGTGCCGCCATGATCGGCGTCCACACGAACTTTTTGGTAAACCAGACAAAGATGGCAAAAGCGATCATTTGTCCGATCAGGGTCAGATTGATGTTCATTCTGCTTCCCCGTTAGTTAATAAAGAAAGGTTTCGGATTCTGAAGCTCGATCTTTACGCAACAGCGAACAGAATGTACATAGCAAGACCAACAGCGATCATCGGTACCGCGTCAACAAGACCCATTACGATGAAGAACTGGGTACGCAGCATTGGAATCAGTTCCGGCTGACGTGCAGCGCCTTCGAGAAAGCGTGCGCCAAGAATACCGATACCGACAGCGGCACCGAGAGCGCCAAGGCCCATCATCAGAGCGCCGGCGATGTACAGCAGTGCGTTAGCCATTTCCATGATTGTCTCCCGTAAAATTTCTGGTTAGGTGTTAATGGTTAAAAAGGTTAATTCGTTTAATGCTCGCTATGCGCCATGTCCATATAGACCACTGTCAGCGTCATGAAAATGAACGCCTGCAGGGTAATTACAAGGATATGGAATACAGCCCAAACAAACTGAAGTGCGCCGCCAAAGACGCCCAATACAATTCCGGCACTATACATGAGTGCGATAAGGATAAAGATCATCTCGCCAGCGTACATGTTACCGAAGAGTCGCAGCGAGAGAGAGATCGGCTTGGCGATCAGTGATACAAATTCGAGGAAGAAGTTGACCGGAATCAGCAGAACCTTGACGACAATGTTGTTTGCCTGGAAAGGTTGCAGTGTCAGTTCGCCGAGGAACCCGCCAACACCTTTTATCTTGATGCTGTAATACATGGTCAACAGGAAAACGCCTATTGCCATGCCAAATGTCGCATTCGGATCAGTACTTGGAACAATTTTCTGGAAGTGAACCCCGAGGAGGCCAAGCAGCCACGGAATCAGGTCAACCGGAACCAGGTCCATCAGGTTCATCAGGAAGATCCAGACAAAAGCGGTCATTGCCAGCGGTGCGACCAGGTCGTTCTTTGACGTGAAGGATCCACGCACGCTTTCGTCAATAAAGTCGACTATCCATTCGACGAAATTCTGAAAACCACCGGGAGTATCAGACGTTGCACTTTTAGCTGCGCGTGCAGCGAAGAATATAAAGAGTATGCCGAGGCCGAGAGACCAAAGCATGGTATCGACATGAATCGCCATAAAGCCCATTTCAGCAGCTTCTTCTGCAGAATGCGCCATGCCCCATGACCCATCAGGATGCTGACCAAATGTGAGGTTGGTCAGGTGATGCTTGATGTATTCACTTGATGTCAGGGTACCCGATGCCATATTCAGCCCTTGTTCGCTTCTTTTCCATACGTGGCGACAGCAGGCTGGCTGTCACATGTACGATAAAATAGGTTACCAACATAGCCACGAGACTCAGATTCTCATAAAAGAGTATCGCGGCCAGGAATATAATGCCGGTTAATACCAGCTTGGCAAATTCAGCGACATACAGCTTGGTCAGCAGTTTGCCTGGTTTCTGTGCCTGGTATGCACTGAAAACCCAGTATCCAAAAACTGCATTGGCCAGGGATGCACCAAGTCCGCCGATCAGTGCGGAGACAGCCTGATCTTTTCCGATCAGGAATGCAGCTGCCGAAATCAGCAGTGTCAGGATCAACTGTCTGATGACGACACTACGAATTTTTTCTGACGGCAGGTTTTGCACGCTTTTGCCCACAGCTCCGTTCTAACCGCGCGCAGTATAAGTGCTTGACACCATAAGGTCAAACGATAGTGACATAAAACTGTTTATGACCAATATAAGTGCTTTCGCATGCAGTAAAATTTACCCTGCAGATCAATATGATGCGCTGCAGCATCGCGTTTAGGACGCTGTGTCAACTTTGGCTTTCAGAACCGCCCTCTGCACTCGTGTCTCGAGTGAAAATCGTGCCCATACACTCGGAACAGGGTGGTAATACGCCCGCTTTTTTAATCTGCGTCCTGTGCCCGCACTCGCTGCAGACGAAAATTCCCGGGGCGACAACATCATCAGTTTCATAGTTGGAACGCGCCTTGTTCGACAACTCCTTCAGTGCAAGCGTGGTCTGATCGGCGGCCTGTGCAAAAAGGCTCAAAATATGATCACTGAACACCTCGCGTTCAAATCCAAGCCAGTGCTTCAGGTCATCGCCAGTATCCTGCAGGTATCTAGCCGCATCTTCAACATCACGCTTGAGGTACTCAGCGACGCGTTCAGATTCATCCTTGGTCAACTCATTGAGCTCAACCGCTCGCTCATGCGCCTTGTCGACAGCATCGTGCATGAAATGCCCACTCCTGTCGCTGATTTTATGCGAATTTTCAATCGCTCGTTCAAGCATGCGCTCGTAAGCGACACCGATGGCATCAACCATGTCATGGGGGGGTTCCAGGTCTTTCATCCAACGCCTCCGTATCTTCTTTAATATCAGTATAGGCTATCGCATGAGGCGACGACAAACGCTCACCTGGAATTCCTGCTATACGGCAGGAAAAATCGTTATTCCATACAGATGGAGGCGGGTGGAAAAGTGATATTTTGGCCAAGCAACAGCCTGACCCTGTTACCAGGGTATTTCAGGCAGAAAAATCCAAAGGCCACGCAGTGCCGTATTACCAACCGACTTGTGACGTCATAACCAGAAAAAAGCCGCGATCAATAGCATTCCGATAATAAGAGCCTGAACGATAACTTCTGCTTCCATTAGCGGGATTGAATGGGCCTCGTCATACTTGCCGCCCTTGGCCATGGAAATGCCGCCGGCGACCAGTATGGCCAATGATGCAATGGCGCCGAGGATAATAAAGACTGTAATACCCGTCATTTTCACACCTCCTGTAAACAACTGTCACAGTGCTTGGGGAATCGGTAAACAACTATCTATTACACTAACCTATAGTAATACCTAGCAATTTTGTCAACAATTCACCGACAAACAGACCATGTGGAAATTGTGGGAAACAGGATCATAGTGCAATTGCTGCACCCGCACGCCTGACTGGTGTAACATTTGGATTAAATAACAGATAACAACATGAATATTGGAGCGCCCATATGAATTCGGGACTCATCTCAATACCTGAACAATTCCGCCTGACAGCCCGTGCCCACGCCGATCGGGATCTGGTTGTCACGCAACAGCAGAATCACAGTTTCAGCGAGATTGACGCAGCTTCTGACCGGATCGCTGCAGCTCTTGCCCGGCAAGGCATAGGCAAAAGCGACCGTATTGCCCTCTACTGCATCAACTGCGCAGAGTTCCTGATGGCCTGGCATGGCATCGTCAAATCCGGGGCGACGGTTGTCCCCGTTAACCTGCTCATTGCAGCGGACGAAATCTGCTACATCCTTGGCGATGCGGAAGTCAGCGGCATCATCTATCACCAGGCCATGGCAGAGAAAGTCAGCACATTTCGTGATCGTCTCAACGGCATCAGCCTTTGGGCAGCGATCGGCGAACCCCAGTCAGAGAGCGATCAGACTCTCTCAACATGGCTTGCAGAAAGTAGCGTTACACCAGCAGTAACGTTCGACCCGCTCGATGATGTTGCCGTGATTCTCTATACATCCGGCACCACCGGGAATCCCAAGGGCGCCATGCTCAGCCACCACAACCTTGTTTCATACACATCCAGTGTGTGCGCCGGCCTGCAGCTCAAGCCTGGCGAGGACCGCTTGCTGGTGGTTTTGCCAATGTTTCACTCCTTTGCCGCCACGGTAGGAATGCTGACACCCAGCCTGCACGGCCTGTCACTGGTGCCCGTCCCTGCGTTCGACCCCATTCTTATCAGTGAAACCATCGCTGCCACTGATGCAACCATCTTTCTCGGCGCGCCCTCAATGTATGGCGTAATCCTGCGCCTGCCGGAGGAGCAGACCGCCAACTGGTCAAGCATCCGCTACGGCGTTTCCGGCGGTGCAGCCATGCCGGTTGAACTCATGCACCAGTTTGAAGCACGATTCGGCTTCCCCATTCTTGAAGGTGACGGCCCCACCGAATGTTCACCAGTCACCTGCGTCAACCCACTTGACGGCGAACGCAAGCCGGGCTCTGTCGGACTACCGATACCGGGGGTCGAAATGGCGATATTTGATCCGCGTGGGGGAGTACTTGCTAATAATGAAATAGGTGAAGTCTGCGTGCGCGGTGACAATGTAATGAAAGGCTACTGGAAGCTGCCGCACGATACTGCAGAATCGTTCTACGGCGAATGGGTACGTACGGGTGACCTTGGCTATCGTGATGAAGATGGCTACTTCTTTCTCATCGATCGCATCAAGGACATGATTATCGTCAACGGCATGAATGTCTACCCACGCATGATCGAAGAGGTGCTCTACAAGCACCCCGATCTGGCCGAGGCTGCCGTCGTCGGTGAGCCACACGCCACGCACGGTGAAATTGTCGTTGCCCACGTGGTGGCAAAAGATGGGTGCAGCACGGCGAGCAGCGTCATCCGCGCTTTCTGTCGCCAACACCTCGGCCAGCACCAGGTTCCGCGCAAGGTGATTATTCGTGACAGTTTGCCGAAGAACGCAACCGGCAAGATTCTCAAGCGCGAATTGCGCAAGACCGGGGAAGTCGAAAGAGGAATTAAGTAGGAGCGGCGCCCTCGCCGCGATGGGCCTTGCACCAATCCAGGTGTCGGAGCAAGAAAAGCTTACTCCTACACCTTTCACGACTACTGAATGTGTTCGATGATACCTTCAAGCTCGTCGAGCGAATTATAGCTGATCTCGAGCTTGCCCTTGCCCTTTGGACCGCTCTTCACCTTGACACTGGCACCTAGCTTTTCCGTCAGGTCGCGCTCAAGAGTCAAAATATTGGGATCGGCAACCGGCTCCGGCTTTGCCGGCCTGCTCTCATCCTCACCCTGCATGCGGCGCACCAATCGCTCGGTTTCACGCACAGATAAACCCTGGCGCACAACCTTGTTAGCCGCTTCCACCTGCTGGCCGTTTTTGAGACCGAGGATGGCGCGTGCGTGGCCCATCTCCAGCTTTTTCTCGTCAACCATGCGCTTGACTTCCGACTCAAGGTCGAGGAGGCGAATGTAGTTGGTGACAGCGGTTCTAGACTTGCCGACCGCCTGGGCAATCTGCTGGTGAGTCAGGCCAAATTCGCTGATCAGGCGCTGCAGGGCATCTGCTTCTTCAAGAGGATTGAGGTCATCGCGCTGGATATTCTCGATAAGCGCCATCGCCATGGCTGACTTGTCATCAACATCACGGACCACAACGGGCACTTCTGACAGACCTGCAAGCTGAGCTGCACGCCAGCGACGCTCACCAGCGATGATCTCGTACTTACCTTCACCGATTGGACGAACCACGATCGGCTGTACTATTCCCTGTTCCGAGATGGAGTCCGCAAGCTCCTGCAACTTCTCCTTGTCAAAATTACGTCTTGGCTGATAGCGCCCGCGTTGTACAAGATCAACTCCCAGTTGAGAAATGCTGTCGCCAGTCACTGCAGCAGTGCTCTCCTGCTGATCGCTGCTATCTGTCTCTGCTACTTTCTCAGACGCCTTGCTCGCACTACTCAACAGTGCATCCAGTCCACGTCCCAATCCTCTGCTCTTCGTCATAGAAATTCTCTATCTCATTCCAATTTTGCCGTCACGTCGCAAAATCTCGTTTGCCAAACAGGAGTAGGCCGCTGCACCGCGTGAAAACTGGTCATACTGCAACAGGGGCAGGCCGTGACTCGGCGCCTCTGCAACACGTACATTCCTGGGAATAACCGTCCGGTAAACCTGGTCGCCAAAGTGCGTCAGCAACTGCGCAGACACATCGCTGCCAAGGCGATTCCTGGAGTCGTGCATGGTGCGCAGCAAGCCCTCGATCTTCAAACGCGGGTTGGGGCCTGAGCGAATCTGCTCAATGGTCTCAATCAGTGACGAAAGGCCTTCAAGTGCATAATATTCAGTCTGCAGCGGCACCAGCACACCATCAGCTGCAACCAGCGCGTTAAGCGTCAGCATGTTAAGCGATGGCGGACAATCAATAAGGATATAGTCGTAGCGGTCAGAAACCTTCTGAAGCGCATTACTGAGACGGCGCTCCTTGTCATCAAGCCCCATCAGGCCGACCTCGGCCGCTGTCAGGTCGCTGTTTGCCGGTAGTACATCGAGTTTTGCCGCTTCCGAGCGCATGATTGCATCGTTGATATCACACTGGCCCAACAGGACTTCACAGCTGGTTTTTTGCAGTGTGTACTTGTCAACCCCGACACCCATGGTCGCATTGCCCTGGGGGTCGATATCGACGAGAAGAATGCGTTGATCCTCATATGCAAGAGAGGCTGCAAGATTGACCGCAGTCGTGGTTTTGCCCACACCACCTTTCTGGTTCGCTACTGTCAGGATTTTTGCCATTCTGTTAAACACTCTCTCTTAAATGCTCGAAACATCATACACTGTGCCAAGCTGTTTTTTCATCTGCCCGATTAATTTTATTGGCGTTCAAGGGCAATTCTCACAAGATGCCTGTGCGCATCGATTCCCGGCACCTGCAATGGGGTGACTTCGATCTCCAGCGGCATCCCTTTCAGCGCATCGATTTCCTGCTGCGGATTAATCCCTTTCATCGCAAACAGCTGTGCACCTTTTTCAAGCAGATGATATGTCCAGTCGAGCATGCACTCGAGCTCGGCAAACGCACGTGAGGTGATAGCCACAGGCATGGTTTGCGGTTGCCATGCCTCGATGCGGGAGTGCATAACGCTCATATTATCCAGTCCAAGTTCCAGTTTCGCCTGGGTGAGAAAGCGTGTTTTCTTGCTATTGGAGTCGAGCAGCGTGATTTGCGTTTCCGGCCTCGCTATCGCGAGAGGAATACCCGGCATGCCACCGCCACTGCCGATATCAAGAATCGGGCCCTCGGGAAGCAGGGGAAGGATCGCCAGTGAATCGAGTAACTGCAGGGCAACAGCCTGCTCCTGGTCACGAATCGCTGTCAGGTTATAGGCGCTGTTCCACTTGTAGAGCAGGGCGAGAAAATCGAGCAGTTTTTTCTGCTGCTCCTGCGACAGGGTCACACCCAGTGCTTCAATCCCTCGTGCAAGCTCCTCTTTCTGGTCCATGAATATCAGGCACGCCGCTTCTTGAGATGAATCACCAGCAGTGAGACTGCTGCCGGTGTGACGCCCGGAATACGCGCTGCATGTCCGATAGTTGCCGGACGCTGCCGGTTGAATTTCTCACGTAATTCAGCTGATAAGCCGGTGACATTGTCGTAATCAAAGTCCTCGGGCAGTTTCATACCGGCGCTTTCACGGGTGCGCTCGATTTCCATCTGCTGGCGATCGATATAGCCTGAATACTTTGCCTGGATCTCGACCTGCTCAGCCACCTTGGCATCTTCAACACCAGGCCCTGCGGAGGCGATCTGCATCAGCTTATTGTAATCCATTGCCGGGCGTGCCAGCAGATCCATCGCTTTTGCTTCACGACGCAGTGTGTCGCCAAGCAATACCTGCATCTGTTCTTCGCTCATATCAGAAGGGCGCACAAGGTGCTCGCGCAGCCGTTGCTGCTCTTTTTCAATCTGTTCGCGCTTTGTATCAAACGACTGCCAGCGCACATCATCAACCAGCCCCAGCTTGCGGCCCGTCTCGGTCAGACGCAGGTCGGCATTATCCTCGCGCAGCAGCAGGCGAAATTCGGCGCGACTGGTGAACATACGGTAAGGCTCCTGTGTGCCCATGGTGACAAGGTCATCAACCAGCACACCCAGGTAAGCCTCGTCTCGCCGTGGTATCCACGCCTCCTGGCCTCGAACCTTCTGCACCGCGTTGACAGCCGCCAGCAATCCCTGTGCAGCAGCTTCTTCGTAACCCGTTGTGCCGTTAATCTGACCGGCATAGAAAAGATTTTCTATATAACGGGTTTCAAGTGACGGCCTGAGATCACGAGGATCAAAAAAGTCATACTCGATCGCATAGCCCGGACGCATGATGCGTGCATTCTCGAAGCCTGTCATTGAGTGAACCAGCTTCTGCTGTATATCGAAAGGCAACGAGGTTGAAATACCGTTGGGGTAGACCTCGTTGACGGTCAATCCCTCCGGTTCAATAAAAATCTGGTGCGAATCCTTGTCGGCAAATCGTACGATCTTGTCCTCGATGGAGGGACAGTAGCGAGGCCCGGTGCCTTCAATAACGCCCGCATACATGGGCGAACGATCGAGCCCGGAGCGAATGATGTCATGCGTCTCTTCGTTAGTCCGCGTGATATGACAGCTGATCTGCTGCGGATGCTTGCTTGCATCGCCGAGATAGGAGAATGTCGGCACAGGAGTATCGCCCGGCTGCTCGTCGAGTTTCGAATAATCGATGGTACGGCTGTCAATGCGCGGTGGCGTGCCCGTCTTGAGCCTGTCGACTCGCATTGGTAATTCGCGCAAACGCTGTGACAGCGCATTGGATGGCGGATCGCCCGCGCGGCCGCCCTCGTAGTTTTCCATGCCGATATGAATGAGGCCGCCGAGGAATGTGCCGACGGTCAGTACCACGGCCTCGGCTCGAAATTTGAGGCCCATCTGTGTCGTGACTCCAACAACACGATCCTGCTCGACAATCAGATCATTGACAGCCTGCTGAAACAGGTCGAGCCCTGGCTGGTTCTCAACCGCGTGGCGCACTGCTGCCTTGTAGAGAAGCCTGTCTGTCTGCGCACGTGTCGCCCGGACTGCCGGACCCTTGCGCGAATTGAGCGTACGGAACTGGATGCCACCGAGATCTGCAGCATGTGCCATCAGGCCGCCCAGTGCATCGATCTCCTTGACCAAATGCCCTTTGCCGATGCCGCCAATCGCCGGGTTGCAACTCATCTGGCCGACCGTTTCGATGTTATGCGTCAGCAGCAGCGTCGATGCGCCCATACGCGCAGCCGCCAGCGCGGCCTCGGTGCCCGCGTGACCACCGCCGATAACAATGACATCATATTGCTGCGTAGAAAACATGAAACCCGTACAATCAGTAAATTAGCTGCAAACGCGAATTTTAGCAGGAAAAAGAGCGCGTTAAACTTTCGATGTGTAAAAAACAGAAGAGTTCGACACCAGGGCCCATTGATGGACGATAACAAGGAAACCGAAGGCGTCATCAAGTACAAGCTCGATTTCGAACAGGCGCCACTTCCACACCCCGCTCTCGCGCTGCAACTAGAAGCCTGGCGCCAGCGTCTGTGCGCACTCGGACTGATCGGTGGCAATGACCCGGCACGCTACGATGGCCTTGGTTTCGGCAACCTCAGTCATCGTCTTGAAACGGGATCTACCAACTTCATCATCAGCGGTACCCAGACCGGTCATCTCGACAAAATGGAGCCCGAAGACTATGCACTGGTGACCCTGTGTGATCCGGCGAGCAACACGATTCGTGCGCAGGGGAAGACGGCCCCATCATCTGAAGCCATGACCCATGCAGCAATCTATTCGGCAGCCCCAACTGCACAAGCTGTTATCCATGTGCACAGCCCTGAAATCTGGCAGCAGGCTGAATCGCTTGGCCTCGCGACCACTAATTCGAATATCGCCTATGGCACAACAGAGATGGCAGAGGAGTTCGCTCGCCTGATCAGTTCCGGTTTCCTTGATTCCAATGTCATCTCGATGGGAGGCCACGAGGATGGTATTGTCAGCTGGGGAGAGACGCTCGATGAGGCTGGAGAGCTGATGCTACAGCTTGCAAGCCAGGCCGGATTAGCGGAGCGGGCGAAATGAGTGACTACCAGCCTGTGAGTTGTGACCTGCACTCGCAATACGAACTCTACGCGATGCATAAAACACCGGTCACCATTTTACTGCACGGCAATGATGCACCCCTCAAGGGCGTCATCATGGATATGCGCATCGTCGACAAAGCTGAGTGCCTCGTTCTCTTGGTTGAAAACAGCGATAAAACCATCATTCGTCTCGATACGATCAGGCAGGTCACACCAACAGGAGATGCAGATGCCTAATAATGAACTTCACCCCCAACTGGCCGCAGACTGCCACCAACTTGGCCAGATGGAGATCAGTCAGCTACTGCTGATGGACAATGCCCTCGTACCCTGGTTCATTCTTGTACCCGACACCGACAAGAGGGAAGTGTTCGAACTGGATGCCGAACAACAATACCTGGTCCAGCAGGAGATCAATGCGCTGTCAGGTTTTTTGATGGCGAGAACAGATGTCGAAAAAATCAACCTTGGTGCACTTGGAAACCTGGTACCTCAGCTCCATATTCATGTCATCGGGCGCAACAGCAATGACTTCTGCTGGCCGAACCCGGTTTGGGGACAGGAGCAGAAAACCGCCTGGACAGAAGAGGCTGCAGAAGAGATTTCACAGCAGCTTGCTACACACTTGAAAGGCGGCCTGGTGAATTACACACCTGGTGTCAAATTACGGCCAAAGTCGCAATAGCCTCTAGTCCACGAAAAACATCATTACTGCAGGGTTTCAATATTATGCTGCGCTGCGGTATGCTTGACGTCATCGCCCTTAGGAGCCGAGATAATGAAAATCAATGTCGATATGGATGTAACACCCGAAGAGATGCGCCGCCTGTTTGGTCTGCCTGACCTGACCCCTCTGCATGATGAGATGATCGATCGTATGAAAGAACAGCTCTCTGAAAACATGGATCCGGCGAAGCTTGTCGAGAACTATATGCAGGGTTCCTTCTCTTCCATGGAAGCCTTTCAGCGCACCATGTCCAATTTTATAAAGAGTGGCAACAAGGACGATTAATTATTCACCTGCGGAAATTTTCTGCACACAAAACATTCTGTAATCAAACAAACAATGGAAACCATCATGCAACACCAGTTACCCGAACTTCCCTATGAAAAGAGTGCACTTGAGCCACACATCTCTGCCGAGACGCTTGAGTTCCACCACGACAAGCACCATGCAACCTATGTCACCAATCTCAACAACCTGATTGAAGGCACCGAGTTCGCTGACAAGTCTCTTGAAGAGATCGTCACCAGCGCGCCAGCCGGCGGTATTTTCAATAATGCCGCACAGGTTTGGAACCACACCTTCTACTTCAACTGCATGGCGCCTGAAGCAGGCGGCGCACCAAGCGGTGAAATTGCCGCTGCTATCGATGCGGCATTCGGTTCATTCGAGGATTTCAAAACAGCTTTCTCAACATCAGCAGCAACCAACTTCGGTTCAGGCTGGACCTGGCTGGTGAAGAATGCCGACGGTGGTGTCGAGATCTTCAACACCAGCAATGCTGGCTGTCCACTGACCGAAGGCCTGACACCTCTGCTGACGATCGACGTATGGGAACACGCCTACTATGTCGACAAGCGCAATGCACGTCCCGCCTATGTTGAGTCCTGGTGGAACCTGGTTAACTGGGAATTCGTTAACGCCCAGCTCTGATCGGCATCACTTCCGTCACCCCGGCCTTGAGCCGGGGTCCATCTGAAACAGTGCACTAATTCATGGATGCCGGCTCAAGGCCGGCATGACGTAGGGGAAAATCTACCTCTGACCTGTTCCTTGATTCAACTGTGCAAGCTGCCTGTCATGCAGGCGACTGAGCAGTAGCAAGGACAATATCGCCCCGCTCAGTGCCCAGGCCATGTCTGACTGGGTGTCCCAAACGTACCCCTGGGTACCAAGAAACGCCTCCGCAGCCTCATCACTTGCCAGCGCAACCCACCATTCTATCAACTCGTAGAAAGCACTCAGCGCAAGACAGAAGCAGATCACAACAAACACCAGCCAACCACGGCCCTGAACAACCTTCAGACGCAACAGCAGCTCACGCGCAATCATGGCAGGGATGAAACCCTGTGCAAGGTGACCCAGCTTGTCGTAATTGTTGCGCTCCCAGCCCATCGGCGCCTGTAGCCATTCGAACAGGGGGTTTTGCGCGTAGGTGTAATGACCACCGACCATCAAAATGATGCTATGGACTAGGATCAACAGGTAGACCATGGGTGTCAGGGGAAAGCGCTTGTATGTCGCCGCCATCACTGCCAAACCGATGACTGCCGGAGAAACCTCCAGCACCCAGGTGTAGGTATCGGCAGGAGCAATTCCTGACCAGGTGAGCACGCTGAAAAAAATGGCAAGCCACAGGGAAGGGTAGAGCACCGACGGACTGTTCATCTCACAACCTCAAATTTACCAGCCTCACAGAAGAGGCTTATTGTGCGGCTTCTGCAGCCTTCTTGTTGCTCGCTTCTATTGACTTGGTACGCGCGTAGCGCTGGTAACTCCAGCCCTGCTCATAGGCTCGGTCAAGAACCAGCCCCATCGAGTTCGTCATTCGACTGAGCTCCACAAGGGCGTCTGTTTTCAGAACCTGTTTGCCTTTTTCATCGAAAAACATCAGAGCAGGAAGACGGCTGAAATCCTCTTGCTGATACCACTGGGCTGCCGTCATGCGTTGCCCGTCCGGTGTCACAATATGGCTCTTGTTATCCGAAGCATCCAGACGCACAACTTCAAATCGGCCCAGGGTGGCACGTATTTTCTCGTCTGCAAGCACAAGCTCGTGGTAATTGGTGCACGCCTCACACCCATCTGCTTCAAGGAGTACAAACAATGGTCTGTCCGAGGCAAAACGACTGCGATCAAGCGCATGCGGTGGCGAGTTGAACAGCGGGTCATCAATCAACTTGTGCGCGCTTGTTGACACAGGACCACCTGAAGGAGGAAGTGCTGCGAGGTAATCACGAAACGAGGTTCTCTTGTTATGCCCCTCGACCAGGTAATCGAGCATTTTGGTGAATCGCTCTGGTGACTGGTAGCCGATGGCGCGATAAATCAGCTCGCCCTCATCGTCATCATTGAGCACATAAAACAGTAATGTCGGTGCCATGCCGGCCTTTTGCGATTCCGCAAACGCCTTGATGGACATGTCATTACCCTGGTGATCTGTCATTTCCGTGTCGTCGAAAATCTCCAGACCAATAGAGATGAACTGCTGCTGCAGGCGATTGGCGGTACGCTCATCGCCGAGGCTCTTCTTGATGAAAGCTGTGCAATAGGTACAGCCCTGGGTGGTATATAAGACCATGACGCCATGCTTGCCGGATACCCGGGCAGCTTCAAGCTCTGCCTCCAGGTCGATCAGCCCATGGTGGAACCACTCCGGATTAGCCACATGGCGAAGCCCGCTTTCGATCGTTTCAGCAATGGACAGGGGTGTCCACAGCAACAAGAGCAAACAAAGGAGACTGGAACAACGCGTTTGATAAATATTTCTCTGCCCGGTATTCATCTCCGTTGCCTCTTTTTTCGGTTAAAACAACAGTATAGCTGCCACCACGATAATCAGAATGACAGCGCCGATAACAAAATACTTAGCCCTGTCTTTCGGCTCCTCAATGCCAATCGTCACCGGCTTGCCTCGACTGGATGATTCCGCTCCCTTTACGACCACGTTGACAGCCGCGAGGCCCTTTTCTGTCTCTTCAACGTCGAATGTGACATCCTGTCCCGGGCGCAGTGCACGCCTGCCGTCCACCTTGGTGATGTGAACAAAAATTTCATCATCGAGTTGATCCGAGCGAATGAAGCCGAAACCTCTTTTTGCATTAAATTTTGCGACTGTGCCTTTCATAGCTCTCATATTGTTATTCGTAAAGATACAGGGTAACCACTCTCAACCCGCTCAGCAATACCAGAGAAGCAATCTTCAACAAAGATACATCACTTAAGTATCAAGATTATCTCTTCCCCAAGGCGTATAATCAAAGATTGACGTATATATTTAGTTGTTTTCCAGGACGCCCAACACATGAGCAGTGAATTTACTCCAGACCTCTTCATCAACCGGGAGCTCAGCAACCTGCAATTCAATCGCAGGGTTCTTGAATTGTCGCAGGACACCTCTGTCCCCCTGCTCGAACGTCTGCGCTTTATGTGTATTTCATGCAGCAACCTCGATGAATTCTTCGAGGTTCGTGCCGCACGTCTGAAACAGCAACAGATGCATAACATAGATCCACAGGATCCTGCAGGCATGTCTGCAGCCCAGCAGTTGGAAGCGATTTCCAAGGAGGCTCACAGCCTGGTCAAGGAGCAGTACATTGTCTTCAATCAGCAACTGATACCTGAACTGGAAGCTGAAAACATCCACTTCCTGCGCCGTTCCGCCTGGACCGAGCAGCAATCGAACTGGCTCAATAACCACTTCAAGCGCGAACTGGCACCTCTGCTGTCGCCTCTCGGCCTTGATCACGCGCATCCATTTCCACGTATTTTGAACAAAAGTTTGAACTTCATTGTGCAGCTGGAAGGAAAAGACGCTTTCGGACGTGACAGCGGCATGGCCATCGTACAGGCACCGCGTGCACTTCCGCGTATCATCCGCCTGCCTGAAGAGATCAGCCCGAGCCCTGATACATTCGTCTTTCTCTCGTCAGTCATTCACGCTCACGTTGATGATCTTTTTCCTGGCATGACATCACTCGGCAGTTACCAGTTCCGCGTCACACGTAACTCGGATCTCTTCGTCAGTGAAGAGGCGGATGACCTGATGCTGGCACTGAAAGGCGAGTTATTGTCGAGAAACTATGGTGACGAGGTACGCCTGGAGGTTGCTGATGATATTCAGCCGAGGCTCAAGAATTACCTGGTCGAGAAATGCCGTCTGGACGAACAGGATGTCTACCCGGTCAATGGTCCAGTCAACCTCTCTCGCCTCGCTGCCGTTGTTGACATGGTCGATAGGCCGGAATTGAAGTTCCCAGCAATTCGTCCCGGTTTCCCGGAAGATTTCGTCACGGACCAGGATATTTTCGACTACATCAGCGACAAGCGCTATGTTCTGATGCACCACCCCTACCAGTCATTTGATCCGGTAGTGAACCTGGTACAGCAGGCCGCCGTTGACAAGAAGGTTGTAGCGATAAAGATGACGCTCTACCGCACCGGTTCAAAATCGCAAATTGCCGATGCACTGGTTGCGGCTGCGCGCGCCGGCAAGGAGGTTACCGCGGTGATCGAGTTGCGCGCGCGTTTTGACGAGGAGGCTAATATCGCCCTCGCCACACGCCTGCAGGATGCCGGAGCCTACGTCGCCTACGGGGTTGTCGGCCACAAGACACATGCCAAGATGACCCTGGTTGTCAGACGCCAGGGACGCCGTCTGAAACGCTTTGTGCATCTCGGCACCGGTAACTACCACGCGGGCACGGCAAAAGCCTACACAGACTATGGCATGCTCTCGGACGACAGTGCGCTCGGCAGTGATGTGCATCGCCTGTTCCTGCAGCTGACGGGACTGGGCAAGAGCCTCAACCTGAAGAAAATGCTCTCCGCGCCATTTACCCTGCACAGCAGTATGGTGAAATTTATCCGGCATGAGGCAGAACATGCCAGGGCCGGCAGAAAAGCGCTGATCCGAGCCAAGATGAACTCCCTGATTGAGCCGAAGATCATCGAGGAGCTCTACAAGGCATCACAGGCAGGTGTGAAAATTGAACTCATCGTCAGGGGAGTGTGCGGTATCCGTCCCGGAATCAAGGGTGTCTCGGAGAATATCCATGTACGCTCCATTATGGGACGCTTCCTCGAACATACGCGTGTCTTCTACTTCTATAACGATGGCGAGGAGAACCTCTACTGTGCCAGCGCCGACTGGATGGGACGCAACTTCTTCAAGCGCATCGAGAGCTGTTTTCCAGTTGAGCAGTACGCACTCAAGCGCCGCATTATCAAGGAGACCTTCACCACCCACCTGCGCGACAACTGCCAGTCATGGGTGCTGAAATCGAATGGAACATACAAGCGTGTCAAGCCATCAAAGCGCGCCAAGCCGCGCAATGCGCACGAGATACTGATCGAGATGATGCAGGGGTAAAGAGGCCTCAGGCTGCCGGGGCCGGGTTGCTGCCCCTTACTGACAGGTAGTCACTGATCTCCTGCAGAAAGGCCTCGGCGTATTTCTCGAGTTTTTTCTCACCCACGCCGTTAATTTCGAGAAACTCGGTGCGATTCTGCGGTAGGTGAATCGCCATCTGGGTCAACGTGGCATCGCCAAATACCATGTAAGGGGCAACACCTTCGCTATCGGCCAGTTCGCGGCGCAGTCCGCGCAGCGATTCGAACAGCAGCTCGTCACGTCCTTCAACAGCAGCTGTTACGCGCTTTTTACGCTTGCCAGAAGCCTCTTTCAATCTCGGTTTTGCAAGCTGCAATGCAATTTCACCGCGTAATAACGGGCGCGCACCATCTGTGAGCTTCAGTACCGAGTAGTTGGCAATATCCTGTTCAAGGTAACCGCGATGGATCAGCTGGCGCATCAGGCTCGACCACTCGGCCTCTCCCTGCTCTTTGCCGATTGCATAGGTACTCAGGCTGTCATGCCCGAGGCTGCGAATGCGTTCACTGTCGGCACCACGCAGTACATCAATGACGTGACGCATGCCATAACGCTGTCCGACCCGGTAGACACAGGATAGCGCCTTGCGCGCATCTTCCGTAGCGTCGTAACACTCGGGAGGATCATTACAGGTATCGCAGTGACCGCAATCCTCTTTCAGCTCTTCGCCGAAATAGTGAAGCAGCACACGACGGCGGCAGGTGAGTGCTTCTGCAAAGGCAATCATGCTGTTGAGCTTGTGCAGCTCGATACGTTTCTGCTCCGGATTGTCACTGTTCTCGACCAGGCGTCGCGCCATCACCATATCCTGTGCACCAAACAACAAAAGTGCTTCTGATGGCAGACCATCACGACCAGCGCGGCCGGTCTCCTGGTAGTAGCCCTCGATATTCTTGGGCAGATCATAATGCACCACGTAGCGCACATTGGGCTTGTCGATGCCCATACCAAAGGCAACGGTCGCCACCACCACGTCGATCTCATCTCGCATGAACTGTTCATGCACCTGCTCACGTGTCGATGCAGGCAAGCCCGCGTGGTAGGCCTCTGCCCTGTAGCCCCCTTGCTGCAGCTTGAATGCCAGCTCCTCGACACGCTTGCGGCTCAGCGCATAGACAATGCCGCGTTCGCTGCTGAAGCGATCGACAAATGACTTGAGCTGATCGAATGGCTTACGCTTCTCGAGCGCGCTGTAGCGGATATTGGGACGATCAAAACCGGTGACATGGATTGTCGGTTGACGCAGATGCAGGCGTTGAACAATATCCTTACGTGTCTGCGGATCGGCAGTTGCGGTCAGTGCGATCATCGGAATATCGGGAAACCGATCGCGCAACTCTCCCAGCTGCACATACTCTGGCCGGAAATCATGCCCCCACTGGGAGACGCAGTGCGCCTCGTCGACGGCAAACAAGGCGATATCAATCTCCTGCAATCGTTCCTGAAAGGCATGCGACATCAGGCGTTCAGGCGCCACGTAGAGCAGGTCAAGCTCGCCTGCGTGAAAGCGTGCCAGGGTCTGCCTTGCGTCACTCTCGTTTAATGCAGAGTTGTAACAGGCGGCATTGACACCATTAGCCTGCAGGGCATCCACCTGGTCTTTCATCAGGGAGATCAGCGGTGAAATGACAATCGCTGTACCTGTTCGCAACAGGGCCGGTATCTGGTAACAGAGTGATTTACCACCACCAGTCGGCATCACTACGAAGGTGTCATTACCCTCGGTGACATCATCAATAATCTGCTGCTGCCACGGGCGAAACTCGTGGTAACCGAAGACGCTCTGCAGAAGCTGAAGGGGAGATTTGTCTGTTGATTTCACGCTGCCCAGACTCGCCTAAATCCCTTCTCATTGCAAGCACCATGGGCAAGGGTTTGGAATAGCAGCTAAACTAAGGCGAAAAAGGAGAAAAGTATGCTGATCGGCGTTCCCACGGAAATAAAAAACAATGAATACAGGGTTGGCCTGATCCCGGCATCCGTCAGAGAGCTCGTCAGCCACGGGCACCAGGTCCTGGTTCAAAAAGATGCCGGCAGTTCGATCGATTTCTCCAACCGGGAGTATCTCGATGCCGGTGCTGAACTGGCCGGTACACCGGATGAGGTTTTTCTGCGCGCCGGCATGATCGTCAAGGTCAAGGAGCCACAGCCCGATGAGTGCGCAATGCTGCGCAACGGCCAGCTGTTGTTCACTTATCTGCATCTTGCACCAGACCCGCGCCAGACCGAACTGCTGATCAAATCAGGCGCAACCTGTGTCGCCTATGAAACCGTTACCGATGAGCATGGGGGCTTGCCATTACTGGCGCCCATGTCTGAAGTGGCAGGGCGCATGTCGGCCCAGGAAGGTGCGTACCACCTTGAAATGGCGCAAGGCGGGCGTGGCGTACTACTCGGTGGCGTACCTGGGGTTGCACCAGCAAAGGTACTGATCATCGGCGGCGGTGTGGTTGGTGAAAATGCAACAGCGATGGCCGTTGGCATGGGCGCCGAAGTCACCATAATCGACCGCTCTATTGCACGCCTGCGTGAACTCGATAACGATTATAAAGGCCGTGTCCGCTGTATCTATTCGACTACCACCATACTCGAGAAGTATGCACTGGATGCCGACCTTGTCATCGGTGCCGTGCTGGTACCCGGCGCTGCGGCCCCCAAGCTGCTGACGCGGGATATGATTCGTCGTATGAAGAGGGGCGCCGTGATTATTGATGTGGCGATAGACCAGGGCGGCTGCTTTGAAACCTCGCATCCGACCACGCACGAGAAACCGACTTTTGTTGTTGATGATGTGGTGCATTACTGTGTTGCAAACATGCCGGGCGGAGTGGCACGCACTGCTAGCATGGCACTCAATAATGCAACGCTTCCCTTCACGCTGGCCCTGGCAGATGATCCGATCAGGGCGATGATGCGTGATCACAACCTGTTGAATGGTCTCAATGTGCATGCAGGGCAGGTGACATACAAGGCTGTTGCCGAGGCGCTGGGGTATGACTATGTACCGGCAACCGAGGCTTTGAAACAGGCTACCTGATCATTCCTTCTTTTTAATAAAAAACAGGCCGGGCATTGCCCGGCCTGTTTTTTTTGACTGGCTCTTCGTTATACGAAGCGTCCAACCTTGGCTGTTTTATAAGCCTCCCGAATCTCATCGAGAATACCCGGATCATCGATGGTCGCAGGTGTCGGCACATCATCCGTCTCGGAGATCTGGCGAATGGTCTTGCGCAGAATCTTGCCGGAACGTGTCTTGGGCAAACGCTTGACCTCCATCGCCTTGGAGAAACAGCAGATTGCACCGATGGTACCGCGTACCATCTGGATCAACTCCTTCTGAATCTCTTCCGGCTCCTTATCGACACCATCCTTGCGGATGTAGAAAGCAACTGGCAACTGACCCTTCAGCTCGTCATTGATACCCACGACGGCGCACTCGGCAATCGCGTCATGACTTGCAACAACCTCTTCCATTTCACCGGTTGAGAGCCTGTGGCCGGCGACGTTGATAACATCATCGATACGGCCCATGACAAAGACATAACCATCTTCATCGATATAGCCGTCATCACCACACAGGTAGTAGCCGGGGTAAGTATCCAGGTAGGCCTCAACAAAACGCTCATGGTTGTTCCACAGCGTATTAAGACAGCTCGGCGGCATCGGCAACTTGATTGCCAATGCCCCCTGCTCATTCGGCCCCAGTACATTACCCGCCTCATCGAGAACATGGAGCTGGTAGCCGGGAACAGGGAATGTCGCAGAGCCACTCTTGACCGGCTCCTGCTTGATACCCGCCGGGTTGGCTGCGATGCCCCAGCCGGTTTCCGTCTGCCACCAGTGATCCAGAATCGGTTTTTTGAGCAGATCGCTGAGCCACTCGTAGGTCGGTGGATCAAGTCGCTCACCGGCCTGGTAGATGGCGCGAACACTGGAAAGGTCATACTTCTTGAGTAATTCGCCGTTTGGATCCTCTTTTTTGACCGCGCGGAATGCTGTCGGCGCAGTAAAGAAGGCACTGACCTTGTACTCTTCCATGACACGCCAGAATCCACCTGCATCCGGTGTACGTACCGGCTTGCCTTCATAAACGATAGTTGAGCAGCCATGCAACAGGGGTGCATAGACGATATAGGAGTGTCCCACAACCCAGCCAACATCTGATGCAGCCCAGAAAACCTCGCCCGGCTTGACATCGTAGATGTATTCCATCGAGAAGCGCATAGCGACTGCGTGACCGCCATTCTGCCTGACAACACCCTTGGGTTGACCAGTGGTGCCCGAGGTATAAAGGATATAGAGAGGATCAGTCGCCTTGACCGGAACCGGATCAGCAGGCTCTAAACCCTCCTGGAAACCGTACCAGTCGAGATCGCGGCCTTCCTTCATCTGGAATTCGGCCTGCGGGCGATGCAGTACGACGACTGCATCAGGCTTGTGATCAGCTTCCTCGATCGCAGCATCAACCAGGGGCTGGTATGCAATGACCTTGCCAATTTCGATGCCACAACTTGAAGTTAACAGCAGCTTCGGCTTGGCATCATTGATTCGGATCGCCAGTTCATGCGAGGCAAAACCGCCGAACACGACGGAGTGGATTGCACCGAGACGTGCACAGGCGAGCATAGCAACCAGCACTTCCGGCACCATCGGCATGTAGATAACAACCGTGTCGCCCTTCTCGACACCACGTGCCTTCAGTGCACCGGCAAAGCGGGCGACCTGGTCACGTAACTCACTGAAAGTGATCTGCGACTTGGTATCGGACACAGGCGAGTCATAATAGATTGCAACCTGGTCTCCACGGCCGTTTTCGACGTGATAGTCAACGGCCATGTAACAGGTGTTCATTTCACCATCGGCAAACCAGTTCCACTCGTTCCCCTCATGCTGCAGGATTTGATTTGGGAACTTGTACCATTGCAGTTTTTCTGCCTCTTCACCCCAAAATGCTTCGGGCTCTTCGATCGACTTACGGTAATAGCTTTGATAGTCCACTGATTCCTCCAGACGTTTTCAAAGGTGGCATGATTACCCATGGAAAGTCACGCGGCGCAACGCTTCTCTCCTCCTGCACTCCCTTGCAGTCCGGCATGCCTGATTGATTATATTGCGATCCCGGTTGTGGCCAGTTCGCAAGTTTTAAATATCAACAGTAATAAAAAAGAGATGACTCCGGTAGCCATTTCTCAGGGCAAGATCCTAGTGTGGTGCAGAGCACAATTCGTGTCAAGAGCCTGTGTCAATCCATTATTTCGTTGAACAGTTCATGTAGTGAGTTGATATGCAATACATCCGGGGTTTCAATCTCTTCCTCGACACCACAGCTGAATTTTGTATCGACTCGCACCACCCTGACCGCCTGCATGCCTAGCGCCTGTGCCGGTAGAACATCACGCTTCGGGTCATCACCTATGTGTAGAGATTCCCCAGGTTTGGCATCGGCAAGTTTCAACGCCTCCTCCAACATCGCTGGATGCGGCTTGGCATGGCCAACCTGTGCTGCCGTCAGAGAGTGGTGGAACAGCCCGGCCAGCGGAGTTTTATCGATTTCTGAAGTGCCGTTGGTAACCGAGATCAGCGTGTAGTGTCGAGCTAGCTGCTGCAATACCTCGGGTACATCGTCGAATGGCTCAACTCGATTACGGTGTTCCTGAAAATATTCTGTGGCCATAACCGCCAAGGAGATATCATGGCCACTCTCTTCAAGCAGCACTTCCAGGTGACGTGTTCTGAGCAGGTTCAAATCATGCATCAGGTGTGGATTGGCGCGTGCCAGTTCGCGACGGTGTTCACGCATCGAACTGACTGAATGGGCCTCGGTGAGACCTGGTGCGCGTGTCTGCAGCCACTCAAACAGGGCGTCTTCTGCACGCATAATGGTCTCGTGACAAGGCCATAGCGTGTCGTCCAGATCAAAGGTGATCAGGCGCAGACCTGGGTAAAGATGCTCTAGCATCTGCTTAATCCGCTGCCTGCAAACCGGGGATGACGTCCTCGCGGATCAGCTTGCAAAGTGGTTCGATCATCTCGTATTTTGGCTCCATCTCCAGAATATAGTCGAGAACGAGCGGGATATCGTCAAGATAGCCCGCCTTGCCGTCACGCCGGTAGAGGCGCGCGAAAATACCCGCCACCTTAATATGGCGCTGCAGCCCCATCAGATCAAACCAGCGCTGGAACTTCTCCTTGTCACTGGCTGGCATCAGCCCGGACTGGACTGCCATTTCGGCATAGCCCATCGCCCAATCATCCACCTGCTGCAGCGGCCAGCGGATATAGGCATCCTTGAGCAGTGACACCAGGTCGTAGGTTATAGGGCCAACAACGGCGTCCTGAAAATCGATAATTCCGGGCAGTGGCGGATGCGACACCATCAGGTTGCGCGAATGGTAATCCCGGTGCACGAACACTTGCGGCTGCTCAAGGGCGTTCATGGTAAGTTGGTGAAAGGCTTCATCGAGCATGTCATGCTCCTGCTCACCCAGTTTCAGGTCGAGGTGCTCTCTGCACAGCCAGTCACGAAACAGCTCCATCTCGAAACGCAGCAGGTTAGCCTCGTACAGAGGCAGTCCGTCAGTCGAGGTAGATGCCTGCATCGTCACTAGTGCGCTCAGGGCTTCACCGTAAAGACGTGGTGCGCTCTCCTCGTTAAGCTCTTCGAGATACTGCACATCGCCGAGATCCTCGAGCAGCAGAAATCCCTGTTCAGCCTCGTGCGCAACAATCCTCGGCACATGCAAGCCTGCGGCAGAAAGCCTTTTCTCTATATCTATAAAGGGGCCACAGTCCTCTTTTTCCGGCGGCGCATCCATGACCACCCATGGCGTGCCGTCCGGACCAACCGCACGAAAATAGCGCCTGAAGGAGGCGTCACCAGAGACCTGGGCGATATCAGTTCCCTGCGTCTTCCATTGTGCGTCCAGCCAGTTCCTGATGGCCTCAATTCTTTGTGGCATGCAACTTACTCCGAAAATTCAATCTACTGCCGGGCTCTGTAAGTTCGAGCAGAGAACAAAACAGCGCGACAAGCGACACATTTACCAATAGAATGGCAACAAATAATAGTGCTGGATTCAGCATTGAATCTCATTGAAACGCTCGAGATAAATGTTCCAATCTGTGCATTCTAAATCAACTGGCCCTGATAACCTGTGAAAATGTGACACCTGTGACAAGATTTCATGCCCTACAGTTCACCCTGCTACTGACAGGCTCCATGGTTGCCAACAGCACGATGGCAGCGGTCGAGCACTCGTGCCTGGCACAGCCTGTCACATCAATACCGAATCTATCTGATGACCTGGTCATTGATGCCGGACATGCCTCATGGAATATGCATAGTGAGCAGCTGCAAATGGGTGGGGGCGTGCAACTGCAACAGAATAGCCAGCACATTTCTGCCAATAACGTCAGTTACGACAGGCGCGGGGGACGAATAGACGCCACCGGCGACGTCATTATTCGCCAGCCCGGCTACAGCTTCTCTACACAGGAAATCACCTATTTCGTCGATGAAAAGCGCGTCGAATCAAATACGCCGGTCAGCTATCGCCTGATCGAGACTGGCGGCAACGGCACTGCCGGTACCTCGAACATCACGATTGACGGTATCTCCAGCTTCAGTGATATCAGCTATAGCAGCTGCCCAATGGAAGACCCTGCGTGGCGACTGGAAGCGTCGAAAATGAAAATCGACCGTGAAAAAGGGGTTCTGACCGCCCACAATGTGCACCTAAAAGCGGGTGATACAACGCTTCTCTATGTACCCTATTTCCAGTTCCCGGTTGATGGCAAGCGACATACGGGGCTCCTGCTACCCAGTATCCGTGTCACCTCAAGCACCGGAACTGAACTGATGGCGCCTTACTATCTCAACTTGGCTCCAAATTACGACGCCACCATCTATCCACGCATCACAACCAAGCGCGGCCTGATTCTTGGCGGCGAATTCCGCTACCTCACGGAGCAGCACCAGGGCATTTTTGAGGCTGAGATTGCACCATGGGATGACGACAACGAGGGCGATGAACTGCGTTACATGTGGCGCTGGCGCAACCAGGCGCAATTCTCTCCACACCTGTCAGCCGAGATTGATTACACCCATGTCTCGGACAGTGAATACCTCGATGATATGCAGACTGACCTGGATAGCTCTTCTAACAGCTACAGAGAACGTTTTGCGACGCTCTCATACCGTGACAGCTATTGGGACGCATCGATCAAATTCGCTGACTTTGATCCTACCGATATGGATGCGGCTCAAGCGTATGAACGTCTGCCGGAAATTCTCTTCAACTGGCGCAAGTTTCATCAGAATGGTTTTTTCACAGAAGCGGATGCCAGCTACGTGCGCTTTGAAAACAGGGATCCTGACAAGGCGATTGGCAACCGCGTCGACCTGCAACCAGCTGCTGGTATCGACCTGCTGCGCCCCTGGGGCTCATTCAAAGCAAAACTGAGCGGACGTTACACCAGCTATTCACTCGATCGCACCGGCACCACACCAGGGGTCGATAAAGATACAACCCGTACAAGCATTACTGCGACTCTTGACGGATCACTGGTATATGAACGCGATACCAACTGGTTTGGCATCTCATCATTGCAAACACTGGAACCGCGCCTCTTCTATACCTATACGCCTTATACAAACCAGGACAACCTGCCCGTTTTTGACAGCAGACTGGCTGACTTCAGTTTCGAAAATCTGTTTCGTGAGAATCGCTTCACCGGATCTGACAGGGTAGGGGATGCCAACCAGATGGTTGCTGCAATCACCACCAGGTTTATCAGCCATGACAGTGGCTTCGAGTGGCTGCGCGCCAGTCTTGGCCAGATCATCTATTTTGATGAGCACGAGGTCAACTTGCCAGACTCGCAAGGCATCATCACCGATGAGACCGCCTTCGTTGCGAGCCTCTACTCACAGATCAATGATCTTTGGTCAGTTGATACGGCACTGCAATGGAGCAAGGAATCGACCAACCATCGCAACAGTTTTATCGGTGTCAATTACCATGACACGGATGCCGGCCGCTATGCCTCACTGGCATGGCGCGAACGCAACCAGGTCTCGGCTGAAAAGGAAGAAGAGCTCAACTATCTCTCCGCAGCAACCGGCTGGCGTGTTTCGAGCAACTTGAATGTTGTCGGCAACCTGCTCTACTCACTCGAAGAGGACAGGCTTCTGGATGTTGCTGCCGGGGTCGAGTATGATTCGTGTTGCTGGGCTGTACGCGGCCTGGTTACGCGCCGTGCCGATGACGAAACCGATGAACACCGTTACGATACCGGCTTCTCGCTGCAATTCCTTCTCAAGGGGCTAGGTGAGTTCGGTACTGGCGGTCTTGGTAAGAGAATTTCTCCCCCGGTATCGGCACACGACCAATTTGAAACCTATTATTAACACACTGTCTAAGCACTAAATCAGACACAGGTTGACCAGATGAAAAAATTTCCCTTCTTAATTGCCCTCGGCTTCACTCTCCTGTTGCCACTGGCTGCACATGCTGCAAAGCCTCTCGACGAAATCGTTGCTGTTGTCGAAGATGATGTAGTCCTTCGCTCCGAGCTCAACCGCGCAATGAAAGGCAACCGTCGTCAGAAAGGGGAGTCAAAGGCAGCTCACGAGCGACGCGTGCTCGACAAACTGATTACCAGCAGGGCACAAAAACTTGCTGCGGATCGTGCCGGCATCAAGGTGACAGACGAAGAGGTCGATTCAGCAGTTGCCACCATCGCTGCACGCAACAAGATCACTGTTTCCCAGCTACGCCAGATACTTGGACGCCAAGGCCAGAGCTACACCGCTTTTCGTGAGAACCTGCGCAAGCAGATCGGACAGCAAAAATTCCATCAAAAGAGCCTCTCCAGCCAGGTTCAGGTGACCGAGTCTGAAATCGATAACTATCTGAGCATTCATGGCGGCAGCGGAAAGACCAAAACGATCAACCAGACAAAAGCACGCCATATCCTGCTACGTCCGGGTGAGCAGCTCTCCAACAAGGAAGCAAAGGCCCGCCTTGCCGAAATTCGTCAGCAAATCATCGATGGCGAGTCATTCGCGTCACTTGCGCAGGCTTATTCAGATGATACCGCCTCTGCCCTCAAGGGCGGCGATCTCGGCTGGTTGAGCCCAGGAGTAGCGACACCTGCATTTGAAAAGCAGCTCAAACGACTCAAGAAAGATCAGATTTCACAGCCTTTCCAGACACCTTTCGGCTGGCACCTGGCACAGGTTCTTGATCGCCGTAAGCAGACATCTGCCGATACCGCGGCGCGTGAAGCAGCGAAAGCTAAAATCCAGCAGCGTAAAATCGAGGAATCGCTCGACCTGCTGGCACGACGTCTGCGCGACCAGGCCTACGTCGAGTACAGGGACGACAATTTCGAATGAGTGCATCACGACAGCGTCTCGCTGTCACTGTTGGTGAACCGGCCGGGATCGGGCCGGATCTCTGTGTTGAACTGAGTCATCGCATCAACTGCGACGATCTTGTTTTTATCGGTAACAGGGAATTGCTGGAGGAGCGTGCTGAGCAGCTGAAAACATCCTTCAGCGGAACAGTGCACGATATTCCACTGGCAGCCCCGGTCGTTGCCGGCGAACTCAATGTTTCAAACAGCCAGGCTGTACTGCACAGTTTGCGCGAAGCCGCGGAAGGCTGCATGCAAAGGCGTTACGCTGCTGTCGTAACCGCTCCACTTCACAAGGGCATCATCAATGATGCCGGTATTCCTTTTAGCGGCCACACAGAATATTTCGCTGAAATCACTGGTGGATATCCGGTCATGATGCTCGCCTGTCCCGGTCTCCGCGTCGCACTTGCAACAACGCACCTGCCGCTTCGGGATGTAACGGATGCAATCACCCGGCCATTGCTTGAAAAGGTGATGCGAATTCTGCATAACGACCTTGTCGACAAGTTCCATATCGCATCACCACGAATACTGGTCTGCGGGCTCAATCCACATGCCGGTGAGGGTGGACACATGGGACGCGAGGAGATAGAAATCATCGCGCCTGTACTTGAGCAGCTGCGAAGTGAAGGCATCAACTGCAGTGAGCCGTTACCTGCAGATACGCTCTTCACACCAAAACTGTTGCAACAGGCAGATGCAGTACTCGCCATGTATCATGACCAGGGGCTTCCGGTCCTCAAGCATATGGGGTTCGGTGAGGCAGTCAATATCACCCTGGGCTTGCCGATTATACGTACCTCGGTCGATCACGGTACCGCCCTGGATCTCGCCGGTAGTGGCAAAGCCGATGTCGGCAGTCTGATTGCTGCCGTCAATTGTGCCCGCGAAATGATTAACTGAATTGAATATAGGGAGACTCGATATGAGCCGCGAAATCATCCACACAGACAAGGCGCCCCAGGCAATCGGCACCTATTCACAGGCGGTCAAGACAGGTACAACCGTCTACATGTCAGGACAAATCCCTCTGGTACCGGAAACCATGGAGATGGTCGACGGAGATATGGAAGCGCAAATTCGTCGCGTATTCGACAACCTACAGGCCGTGGCACAGGCAGCCGGTGGTTCACTGGCGGATATCGCCAAACTCAATATCTTCCTGACAGACCTGTCGCATTTCCCGCTTGTGAACCAGGTCATGGCAGACTATTTCAATGAACCCTATCCGGCACGCGCAGCTATTGGTGTTGCCAGCCTGCCCAAGGATGCCGGCGTGGAGATGGACGCCGTCATGGAACTGCTATAATCAATATTCGATAAACAACACCTGTCGCCCTGCGGACGGGCCTGCTGCATTCGCGTTTATCCTGCAGAAGAGGCTCAAATGACCGGCGACCAATGACTAACGACTAAATCATGACAGACAAAAAACTCTGGGCCGGACGCTTCAATGAACCGACTGACGCCTTCGTCGAAGCCTTTACCGCCTCGGTAGAATTTGACCAGCGACTGGCACCGCAGGATATTGCCGGTTCGATTGCACATGCCACCATGCTGACGCGCCAGGGCATCCTGACAGAAGAGGAGTTTGCCTCTATAAAGGCCGGGCTCGAGCAAATTCTTGCCAGCATCGAGAAGGGCGAATTCGAATGGTCTGTCGCACTCGAAGATGTGCACATGAATGTCGAGGCCGCGCTCACCGAAGCGATTGGCATCGCAGGTAAAAAACTGCACACCGGACGTTCACGCAACGACCAGGTAGCAACCGATATTCGCCTCTACATGCGTGACGAGATTGACCTGGTCCTTGCTGAAGTCAGTCGACTGCAGGAAGCCCTTCTGCTTGTTGCCGAACGCGAAGCTGCAACCATTCTCCCTGGTTTTACCCACTTGCAGACCGCACAACCCGTCACCTTTGGCCACCATATGATGGCCTGGTTCGAAATGCTGCAGCGTGATGCTGGACGCCTGGCAGACTGCCGTGCGCGTATGAACGTCATGCCACTGGGTGCCGCAGCATTGGCCGGTACGACTTATCCAATTGATCGTCACTACACGGCTCAACTACTCGGTTTTGATGCGCCTGCAGAGAACTCGCTCGATGCCGTCTCCGACCGTGATTTTGCGATCGAGTTTACCGCCGCAGCCAGCATCCTGATGATGCACCTGTCTCGCTTCTCTGAAGAGCTGATTATCTGGTCATCGGCACAGTTCGCCTTTGTCACTCTCTCTGATGCCTTCTGCACCGGTTCATCCATCATGCCGCAGAAGAAGAATCCTGATGTTCCCGAACTGGTCCGTGGCAAGAGTGGACGTATCTTCGGACACCTGATGGCGCTGCTGACACTGATGAAGGGACAGCCGCTGGCTTACAACAAAGACAACCAGGAGGACAAGGAACCCCTCTTCGATACGGTTGATAACCTGAAAGGCTGCCTCAAGGTATTTGCCGACATGATTCCCGCGATCCAGTGTCGTGCTGACAATATGCGCAACGCCACGATGAAAGGTTTCGCGACCGCAACCGATCTCGCCGACTACCTGGTCGTCAAGGGCGTTGCTTTCCGCGATGCACACGAAATCGTCGGCAAGGCCGTTGCACTTTGTATAGAAAAGGAGTGTGACCTGTCCGATCTCTCTCTTGCCGAACTGCAGGCATTCTCTGACATTATCGATGAAGAGGTCTTTACTGTTCTGACCCTGGAAGGGTCTGTAAAGGCACGCGATCACATCGGTGGTACTGCCCCGAACCAGGTACTTGCTGCTGTCAAAAGGGCACGCCAACGTCTCAACGAAAACTGATTATGAGTGATTCTCTCGATCTGCTCAATGAGCGCCTCAAGGCTTTTGCGCAGGAACGTGACTGGGAGCAGTTTCATTCACCGAAGAACCTCTCCATGGCACTGATCGCAGAGGCTGCAGAACTGGTTGAACACTTCCAGTGGCTCAGCGAGGAGCAGAGCTATCAGCTCGATGCTGACAAACACGAAGAGGTCGCCATGGAGATGGCCGACATCCTGATTTTCCTGGTACGTTGCGCCGAACGCCTCGATATCAACCTGGTTGAGGCTGCCCAGCGCAAAATCGCCATTAACGAGGCGCGTTATCCTGCCGACAGGGTCAGGGGCGATGCACGACGCGCCAATGAATACGACAAAGAGGATTCACGATGAGCTGGTGGGGAAAACTGCTCGGTGGTGGTTTCGGCTTCATGCTCGGTGGTCCGCTTGGCGCGCTGTTTGGCGCAGCTCTCGGGCACCAGCTCGACAAGGGCGTTAATATCAATTTTGATGAGCGCCAGGGAGCCAGTGCAGATACATCAAACGAACTCGCACAAACGGCTTTCTTCACTGCTACCTTCTCGATGCTCGGTTACCTGGCAAAAGCTGACGGCCGTGTCTCGAAAGAGGAGATCGCCTATGCCGAGCGCGTGATGCAGAATATGTCGCTCAGCAGTGAACAGCGGCAGGCTGCTATCTGGCTCTTTAATGAAGGCAAGAAGCCGAGCTTCCATCCCGACGAAATTCTTCTGCAGCTGAAGCAACAGCTGGGACGCCGTCGCAACCTGATGCGTGTTTTCATAGAGATACAGGTACAGGCTGCTTTCGAGGATGGCGTACTGCATACTGCGGAAGAGCAGGTGCTGTTGAATAGCTGCCGCATGCTCGGCATCTCCGAAATGGATTATCGTGCAATCGTCTACATGATCCAGGCGATGGGTGGTTTCGAACAGCAGCATGGATGGCAAGGCCAAGGCAGAAAACAAAGCAAAACAGCAGGCTCTCTGCAACTCGCTGATGCCTATAAGATCCTTGGCGTGGAAAAATCAGCGACTGACAGCGAGGTTAAAAAAGCCTATCGCCGCCTGCTAAGCCAGCACCATCCTGATAAACTTGTCTCCAAGGGACTACCCGAAGAGATGATGCGTATCGCCACCGAAAAGACCCACCAGATCAAAAAGGCGTACGAACTGGTCAAGGATAACCGCTCCTCTCTGCGTTAAGCTGTCAGCCCAGTTCCCAGCGGACACAAGACGGGTTAGACGCTGCCATATTTTTCACGCTGACCGACCCAGCGCGCTATTAGCGCCTCGGCAGCTCGCGGATGCTTGTCGAGTATTTGCTGCGCCACCTGTTGTACCTGCGGCAAGAGCTTCTGATCCCTGACGACATCAGCAACCCGGAATTCCATCTCGCCGGTCTGACGTGTCCCCAGCACCTCGCCCGGACCTCGAATCTCGAGGTCCTTGCGCGCAATTTCGAAACCATCTGTCGTATCTCGCATCACGGCAAGGCGCTGTTTTGCCGTTTCGCCAAGCGGTGACTTATACAAGAGGGCACAGTGACTCTGCTGTTGACCGCGGCCGACGCGTCCGCGCAGCTGGTGCAGCTGCGCAAGCCCAAGGCGTTCGGGATTCTCGATAATCATCAGGCTCGCATTCGGCACATCAACTCCAACCTCGATGACAGTTGTTGCAACAAGCAGATCAATCTCGCCTGCCTTGAAAGCAGACATGACAAGCTCTTTCTGTTCTGCCTTGAGGCGACCATGAACGAGTCCGACGCGTATGCCTTCCAGTTCCTGGCTAAGCTGGTTGGCTGTCTCTTCCGCTGCCTGTGCCTGCAGGGATTCGGACTCTTCTATCAGGGTACATACCCAGTACGCCTGGCGTCCGCGACTGCAAGCCAATGCAACCCGGTCGACAATTTCATCACGCCGCTGGTCGGAAACCAGTACGGTTTTAACCGGGGTTCTTCCGGGGGGCAACTCATCAATCACGGAGAGATCAAGGTCGGCATAGGCTGTCATTGCCAGCGTTCTCGGAATCGGTGTGGCTGTCATGATGAGTTGATGTGGCACCTTGCCACCACTGTTGCCTTTCTCCCTGAGGGCAAGACGCTGATGTACGCCGAAGCGATGTTGCTCATCAACAATCACCAGAGCCAGCTTCTTGAATTCGACGTCTTTCTGGAACAGTGCGTGAGTACCAATGATAATTTGTACTCCACCTGAAATGATCTGTTCCAGCACCGCTTCACGTTTCTTTCCTTTCAGACGACTCGTCAACCACGCCTGTTGTATACCTAACGGTTCCAGCCAGGTTTCAAAGTTCTTGCGATGCTGTTCGGCAAGCAGTTCCGTTGGCGCCATCACCGCAACCTGGTAACCCGCCTCGATCGCCTGCAGTGCTGCGAAAGCGGCAACGATGGTTTTACCCGAACCGACATCACCCTGTATCAACCTCTGCATCGGGTGTTTCTGTTGTAAATCACTTTCAATCTCTTGCAATACTCTTTGCTGAGCAGCCGTCAGGCGGAATGGAATCTGTTGATAAAGAGTGGCAGCCAGTTTTCCGGTGTGGCTTATGCTGAAGGCATTTTGTGATTTCTGTTGTCGGCGCAGCTTCAACAAGCTCAACTGGTGTCCGATCAGCTCTTCGAATACCAGGCGCTGTTGTGCCGGGTGCTCACCAGCCTCAATCTGCCTGACGGCCGTGTCCGGTGGCGGGCGGTGCAGCGTACGTATCGCATTGGCAAGCGAGATGGCTGTTGTTGTCGGCAGCAAAGAGTCGGGCAGCAATTCACGCAGGGCACCGCCAGCTTCCATTAAAGCGAGCGCCTTATCGGTCAAGTCACGCCAGCTCTGCTGTTGCATGCCTTCAGTCGTCGGATAAATCGGGGTCAGGCTCTCCTCAACTTCGAATGCATGATCCTCGGATAGCAAACGATATTCAGGATGAATCAGTTCGAGTGAGTTCGGGCCCCTGCGGACTTCACCAAAACAGCTGATACGCGCACCCTTGGAAAAGCCGTTATTCTGACTGTTGGAGAAATGGAAAAAGCGCAGTAGCAGTCTGCCGCTACCATCACTCACCTGGACAAGTAATGATCGTCTGCGCCCATAGTGAACATGCGCATTGTCGACACGCGCATCGATCACCAGGTGATCGCCATGACGTCCACTGCCGATAGGTGTTACGCGAGTTCTGTCCTGGTAGCGAAATGGCAGGTGAAATAGAACATCTTCTACTGTTTCTATGCCGATTGACGCAAGCCGTTCTGCACTTCTTGGGCCAATGCCCTTTAAAGTAGTAACAGGCTGTTTATCGAGAGCTTGCATCTGTTTGGATCAATTGATTACAGGTACCATAATGGTAACCGAGTGTAACCCTGTGCAGAGCGAGATGAAACCCGTATGATTTTTCAGCAACAATTCAGTCTGCAGACACAAGGACGCGGGACGATCAATATTACCAGGGAGGTTGATTCACTGGTGAGGTCGTCTGATATCACTACCGGCCTTTGTCATCTCTTTATCTATCACACCAGCGCTTCACTGATGCTGTGCGAGAACGCAGACCCTGATGTTCGCTCAGACCTTGAGCGTTTTTTCAGTCGGCTTGTGCCAGACGGGGATCCACTGTTTCAACATGTTGACGAGGGCGTGGATGACATGCCCGCGCACATTCGATCTGTCCTGACCAAGATGGATCTCACCATGCCGGTTACAAACGGCTCTCTGGATCTTGGCGCCTGGCAGGGAATCTACTTGTGGGAACACAGGCACAGGGGCCATCAGCGCAAACTGGCTGTTACAGTCACGGGGGAGTAGGGATGAGGACCGGGCAGACTTCCTGCCTGCCCGGTAACAGAAAATCTACTTTTTAAAGCTGTCGAGTCCGGCTGTCATGCCTTTCAATGACAACTCTGCTTTGACAGGCTTACCTGCTGGATTTGCAAATATCATGGTCAGCTTATTGCCCTTCTTGAGACGACCGGTAAATTCGGCATCCAGTGCAGAGCCTGCCTGGCAGCCTGCTGGAAGACAGGTATTAACCGGAATTGTGGCAACCTTGCCTTGGCCATCAACTCGCATCTGAACACCCGGTGGCAGGAAGATGCCTAGCGGCAGGGAGACGACCATAACAGCTTCTTTCTGGTTCGGAACATAACCGATTGCTGCCTTTAACATGACCTGCTTGCTTTTCTCATCGACCAGGGCTTGTACGAGTTGGCAAATCTCGACTTCTTTATTCTCTGCTTCAACAAAGATTTCGCACTCCTTGAGCCAGTCGCCGTACTGCTTTCCATTTTCCGGATTGGTGGATGGCTTTCGTTTTGGGTCCTGTTGTTCTGCAGGGGCCGCTTCTGCCGCCGGCTTTGCCGCTTGCTCTTGCGCTGTAACCATCGTGGTGCTCATCAGCAGCGCAGCTGCTGCGACTAGAAATCGTTTGTTCATTACTTCTCCTGGTATATTTTTTGGCTCGTTACATCAGGTATTTGGAATCCTATTCGATCATAAGGTTCCATGAATATCCTGAAAAAGCGTATTCAACAGCCTTGAATAATACCATTATTGAGGTGTCTGCAACATTTTCCTCTCTATGAAAATTCGAGTAGCAGGTTATCGAGGTGCAGGCGACCGATTTCTGATGTGCGCCATGAATCGCCGTCTCTCTCCAGCAATCCCTTTTTTACTTGTTCACCCAGCGTTTCCTCGATTGATGAAAAAGCCAGGCCGGTTCTCAGTTCAAAATCCTGCTGCCTGAATCCTTCATTCAGGCGCAAAGCATTCATCATATATTCGAGGGGCAGATCATCGTCCGTCAGCGCGCGGCTTGATGAAACTGCATCTGTGGCTGTCGCAGCAGCCAGGTAACGCTGCGGATGACGCTGCTTGCTCCTCCTGACAATCGTGCCATCTGCCAGTGTTATCTTTGCGTGTGCTCCGGCGCCAATCCCCAGGTAATCGCCAAACTGCCAGTAATTGAGATTGTGTCTGCAGGCTTTGCCTGGTTGAGCATAGGCTGAAACTTCGTACTGGCTAAACCCGGCCTGCTGTAGCTGCCCAATGCCCTTAGTGGAAAAATCGGCCAGTTGGTCATTATCTGCCAGGGCCGCTGGCGGTGAATGGTTAAATGGTGTGTTGGGTTCAAGCGTCAGCTGGTACCAGGAGAGGTGCTCTGGCTGAAACGAGGTGGCCTGCTGAAGGTCAAGCATTGCCTCACCTTCAGATTGAGCCGGCAATCCAAACATCAGGTCGAGGTTCAGATTATCGAAACCGGCGGCTCTTGCCTTCTCTATCGCATGAATGGCAGTTTCACGATTATGAATTCGTCCTAACGCTGCCAGTTTTTCATCATCAAAACTCTGAATTCCAATGGAGAGACGATTGACCCCAGCTTCCCGATAACCTGCGAATTTACTACTGTCGGCACTTCCCGGGTTGGCTTCCAGGGTTATCTCCGTTTCCTCGCACGCAGCTCTTTGTGCAATCCCGGATAAGAGTCGCTTTATGGCAACTGCCGAGAAGAGGCTTGGTGTGCCTCCGCCGATGAAGACGCTGTTGATCTTCCTGGCTCGCACACCGGGTAACTCAAGCTCACCTTCAAAATCCTGCAACAAAGCATCAATATACGACTCTTCCTCGATATTGCTGGAAGCATGCGAGTTGAAATCACAGTAGGGGCACTTGCGTTCACACCACGGCATGTGAATATAGAGTGACAATGGAATAGAGTCAGCTTGCAGCATGGCCATGTGCCAGGTGACTCTCTATTTTCCGATGCAGAAGCTGGAGAATATCTCTCCAAGCAGCTCATCTGAAGTGAAGCTGCCGGTGATTTCAGAGAGTGCATTTTGTGCCTGGCGCAACTCTTCTGCAACCAGCTCTCCACCCCGGCTTTCGATCAATATCTGGTGTGCATTCGCGCTCGAATTCCTGGCTCGCTGCAAGGCGTCGAGATGGCGGCGACGGGCAATAAATTCTCCTGACTCTTCGCCCGCATAACCCATGGATTTCTTCAGCAATTCACGCAGTTGATCAATACCCTCTCCCGACTTGGCTGAAAGGCGTACAGTCATTCGCCCGCCTGACTCCCCAAGCCCTGGCTCAATACCGCTCTGATCGATTTTGTTACACACACAGGTGACGGGAATGGATGTAGGCAGTGAGCCAAGATCTTCGCTGTCCTGCTCAATACCGCTAGTAGCATCATAGACCCACAAAATCATGTCGGCGCGATCAATCTCTTCACGCGCACGCCGGATTCCCTCCTGCTCAACGACGCACTCACTGTCACGCAGACCAGCAGTATCAATCAAGTGTATCGGCATGCCGTCGAGCTGTATCTGTTCGCGTAGCAAGTCTCGCGTGGTACCGGGGATATCGGTAACAATCGCACTCTGGCGTCCGCACAATGCATTCAGCAGGCTCGATTTTCCCGCATTGGGACGACCTGCAATCACAAGCTGCATACCATCACGTAGCAACACGCCTGTTTTCGCACTCTGTTGCACCTTGTCGATATGGTCAAGAATGCCTTTCAGATCAGCCTCGACTTTTCCATCCGAGAGAAAATCGATCTCCTCTTCGGGAAAATCGATCGCTGCTTCGACATAAACACGCAGGTCAATCAGCTTGTTAACAAGAGCGTCGATCTCCTGCGAAAAAACACCCTGCAGGGAGCGACCAGCCATGCGTGCAGCTGTCTGTGAGCCGGCATCGATCAAATCGGCAATCGCTTCAGCCTGTGCCAGGTCGAGCCTGTCATTCAGAAAGGCACGCTCGGAAAATTCGCCTGGACGCGCAAGACGTGCACCAAGTCCAACCAGCCTCTCAAGCAGCATATCCATAATCACGGGACTGCCGTGAGCCTGCAGTTCCAGTACCTCTTCACCGGTAAATGAAGCCGGGGCGGGGAAATAGATAACGATGCCCTCATCGATCGCTTCTCCCTCAGCATCCCTGAAGCGACGGAAAACCGCTTTTCGAGCTTCTGGCAATCCGCCGAGAAGCGCATCGGCTATTACTCCGATCTCTTTTCCCGAGATGCGAACGATACCAACGCCCCCGCGCCCCGGCGGCGTGGCAACAGCGCAGATTGTCTGTGAATCACTGATCATGGCGCTATTGTGCCATAGAAAATCAGTGATATTTCTCCATCGAGATATGTCCCGGTTCGAAACGCTTGTGCTTTTTCATGTCACGCTCCGCAAGCATTGCCTGTACATCTCGAATCATGTCGATGTTGCCACACAGAAGCACATGGTTCTGCTCGGCATTCAGTTCCAGGTTTGCACGTTTTTCAACTTCTCCGGAAGAGAGGTTTTCAGTGATGCGTCCCTCCATTAACCCGTCTGTTTTCTCCCTGCTGATGACCGGCAAATAGCTGATGCGCTGGTCGATATGTTCCAGTCCTTCAAGCTGGTTCCTGTAAGCGAGGCTGTTTTCATGCGTAGTGCCATGAATGATGACAATACGTTCAAAGCGCTGGCTTTGAGCTGAGTTGAGCATGGAGATGAATGGGCCAATGCCTGTCCCGGTTGCAATCATCCACAAGTTCGGAACATCTGGAACCTCGTCTAGAACCAGGAACCCATGCGCATCAGTGGTTGCCAGCAACTGCTCTCCCTTAACCAGTTGTGCCAGCCTGCTTGTCAGGGGGCCATCTTCAACTTCATTGAACAAGATCTCGGCATTTGGCTGATCTTCACTATTGACCAATGAATAGGGGCGCTCGATTCGTTCATCTCCAACCTGAAGTCCAACCTTGATGAACTGGCCCGCCTTGAATGGCTCCAGCTCCAAGTCTAAAGTCAGGCTGATCAGGCCATCGTCCCATACTTTTCTGTTGAGGATTGTTGCTGTCTGCCAGTTTGCCATGCTTGCTCCATATTGAGGATCGTCTCTCTATGAATCTGGGTCATAGAGGGGAAATAATCAACCATGACGATCTTGATGCAATCTTCCAGGTCCGGTTCTTGAGTCAAGAGTATTGGATTAGCAGGCTCCACCGGATTTTCAGGCGCACAAAAAAACCGCCTGCTGCAATGACATACAGTAGGCGGCTTCTTACGCTGTGATACCTAACCTTTTGCTTCGATGCTCTTGGTAATCACGTATTGCTGCGAGATCGACAGAATGTTGTTCATCACCCAGTAGAGAACCAGTCCCGCCGGGAAGAAGATGAAGAAGATGGTAAACACGATCGGCAACATCTGCATGATCTTCGCCTGCATTGGATCAGGCGGTGCCGGATTCAGCTTCTGCTGGATGAACATGGACGCACCCATGACCGCAGGCAGAACATAGAAAGGATCCTGCAGCGAAAGATCCTTGATCCAGAAGATCCAGGGTGCCTGGCGCAGTTCAACCGACTCAAGCAGTACCCAGTAGAGAGCGATAAAGAACGGAATCTGTACCAGCATTGGCAGGCAACCGCCCATTGGATTGATCTTCTCTTTTTTGTAGATCTCCATCATCGCCGCTTGCAAGCGTTGCTTGTCATCACCGTAACGATCCTTGAGCGCCTGGATACGCGGGGTAAACTTGCGCATCTTTGCCATCGACTTGTAACTGGTTTCAGAAAGTTTGTAAAAAACCAGTTTCAGCAAGATCGTGAAAATGATAATTGACCAGCCCCAGTTACCAACGTAGTCATTGATCTTTTGTAGTACCCAGAACATTGGCTTGGCGATAACGGCCAACCAGCCATAGTCACGCACGAGTTCAAGATTCGGGTTCAATGCCTCGAGTTCTTTCTGAAGCTTGGGTCCGATATAGAATTTGGATTCGAACGTGTGGTTCGTACCGGGTTGTACTGTTACAGCCGGGCCATAGCTGCCAAGCATGAAACGGTTACGATCGAGAGCCTTACTATAGTAATGGTTCTGCTGATCTGTTGCCGGTACCCAGGAACCGACAAAGTAGTGCTGCAGCATCGCAAACCAGCCTGCCTGCGAATCGATCGAAAGATTACTGTCTCTCATATCGTCGTAATCAAACTTGCTGAACTTGTCTTCCGGCGTGTAATAAGCGCCACCCATGTAGGTGTACATAAAAGCTGACTGCTTTTGCTCATACTCCGCACGTATCATCTGCTGATAATCGCGTGCTGCCCAGGAAGCAGAACCGGCATTCATCACCTGGTGTTCCACATTGATTGCGAAACTGCCACGCTTGAATGTAAAGACCTTGTTAACCGAGACACCGTCAGCACCGGTCCATTTCAGGGTGACCTTGATTTCATCTTTTTCACCCAGTTCGTATAGTGCCTGTTCACTTGTGTAGACGGCTTCATGCCCGGGTGCTGTTTCCGGTGTTGTACCCATCAGGCCTGACTGGGAGACAAAGTAGCGATTCTCATCCCTGGTCAGCAGGTGAACTTTCTTTTCAGGGGTGTCGAGTGATACCGGGTAGGTTGGCAGTGCCGTATCAACAATACTGCCGCCGCGTGTATCGATTGCAATATCGAGCACATCAGTTTTAACGCGAATGATGGATGCACCGGCTTCTACCTGTGTTGCCGGACCGGCAGGAACAGGAATGTCTGTCATGCTTGGTTCAGCAGCGGTGGTAGTGCTAGTTGCCGTTGCGCCCGGAACCGGTGATTCGGTCACTGTGGAGCTGCCGGCTTCCGGCATGCTGGTCTCTACCGGTTTGGGGCCGTAGTCTGCCTGCCATGCCTGATATAGCATTAGGCATATAAATGCCAGGGCAACGAAAAGTATCGGTCGCATTGAATCCATCATGATCTTTGGTGATCCGTATTTGTCTTGTCTGGTTGATTGGAGGCAGGCTGCGTTAATTTGCGCCAGTGCCGCTCAAGAGAAGCGGTGAGTTTATCATTATAATGCTGTTGCGTATCTCTTCTGGCGAGAACGACAAAATCGTATCCCTGCAGAAGCTCTGCCTGTTGTCGAAAGCTTTCTCGTATGACTCTTTTGACACGGTTTCGATCGACTGCTCGCTTTAGCTGCTTTTTTGCAATTGCCAAGCCGAGACGTGCACAGCCACCACTGTTCTTACGTGCCAAAACCATAAAACTACTGTCGACAGAACGGAGTGGCTTTTTAAAAACCCGCTGGTAATCGGCAGCAGTGAGAAGACGCTGCGTACGCCGGAATGGCTTTATTATCAATTAAGATGAGAAGGAGTCTCTGACCAAGTCATGGACTCTAGTTCATCCAGACTTGATCAGGGGCCCTTAGCCCGCCAGGCGAGCACGACCTTTTGCGCGTCGTGCATTGATAACCTTGCGGCCACCTTTAGTTGCCATACGTGCACGGAAACCGTGCGTACGTGCACGCTTGATGCGGCTTGGTTGGAAAGTTCTTTTCATGTCTGTATACCTTTGGCCAAGGATCTAAAAAAGGCGCGTAGAATAAGCTCTGGTGCCTGCGTTGTCAATCATAATCTCATCTGAAAGGCTGTAAAAACAGTCATTTGTCAGTAATTACTCACTATAAAATTGCTGCTTGATTTTACAACTTCCTCATAACCGGATGTGTGTGAAAGCGGCTAAGTTTAAAATCTTTTGCATTGCTCATGAAATAGTAAACATGCTCGCCATGCCCAGTACAATATGTAAGTATTCACTTACGTTATAAGGCATATCAAACACACGATATCATGGTTTTTTCAATACATTATGAATGAACTCATAGCTGCTTGTAATACCATAGAGCTGAACCATGACAGAAGATCAGGTATTACCTAGCTATCTTGGGTCTCATGGATGATTATTTCGATTCTAAATACTGTGACCATAAGTAAAGTAACTACTCACATACGACATAAATTATTGAATTAATTATATATAAAGTATTCATCGTTTTATTTTACGAACAATATCCATGTGCCTGTGGATAACTTTGATAAAGAGGGTTAGACTTAGAAAATCCGACATCGCACTTTCTGTGATGCATAAACGCAATAGCGATAACCATGATAAATAATCGGAACCAAGGGTGAGTAACTGGCAACGCTGTCTTCATACGCTGGAAACTGAAATACCGGTACAGCAATACAATACATGGATACGTCCACTTCAGAGTGTCGAAGAGGATGGTCTCGTGCGCCTGCTCGCGCCTAATGCCTTCGTACTCGATTGGGTTCAGAAGAACTACCTGACACGTTTGACCGAACTATCCAGCCAGGTGTGGGACGAAAGTGCTCCGGAAATACGCCTTGAAATAGGAAGTGTTGATCAGGCTCCACAAAACCAGCCTGCTGGCTCGTCACCGGAACCAACAGCAAAACCGGGCAACAACAGTCCTGCCTCAATTCGCACGCCGGCTTCAGCCGGTATCAGTAGCAACCTGAATCCGAATTTCACATTCGACACCTTTGTCGAGGGAAAATCGAATCAGCTTGCAAGAGCTGCATCAGTACAAATTGCAGAGAACCCGGGTACTGTCTATAACCCCCTGTTTATTTACGGTGGTGTTGGACTTGGAAAAACACACCTGATGCATGCCGTAGGAAACCTCATCATCAACAAAAACCCGGAAGCCAAAGTTGTCTACCTGCACTCGGAAGGTTTTGTTGCCGAAATGGTACGAGCCCTGCAGCACAACAAGATTGACCAGTTCAAACAGAAATACCGTACTGTCAATGCGCTGCTGATCGATGATGTTCAGTTTTTTGCGGGAAAAGAGCGTTCACAAGAAGAGTTTTTTCATACTTTCAACGCCCTGTTTGAATCACAGCAACAAATCATATTGACCAGCGATCGGTACCCAAAAGAGGTGAATGGTCTAGAAGAGCGTCTAAAATCGCGATTTGGTTGGGGTCTGGCAGTTGCCATTGAGCCTGCTGATCTTGAAACAAGGGTGGCGATTCTTAAAAGTAAATCTCTCAAGCTCTTTAATGTTGAGTTACCCGATGACGTTGCATTTTTCGTCGGCGGACAGGCACGCTCCAACATACGTGAACTCGAAGGTGCACTACGCAGGATTATGGCGAATGCACATCTCACAGGACAATCTTTAAATGTAGATTTTGCCAAGGTTGCGCTGCGTGACATGATCGCCGCACAAGCCAAGATGGTATCAATAGAGAATATTCAGAAAACTGTCGCTGAGTATTTCAAGACTCGTGCTTCAGATATGCTCTCATCAAAGCGCACACGCACTGTCACGCGTCCAAGACAGATAGCGATGGCCCTGGCCAAGGAACTGACTAATCACAGCCTTCCGGAGATTGGTGAGCGATTTGGCGGTCGTGATCATACGACCGTACTTTATGCCACTCGCAAGGTCGCCGAGTTGCGTGAGGCTGATACAAAATTTGACGAGGATTACCAGGCACTCCTGAGAATCCTCTCACATTAAGTTGTGGATAACTTCTGTAAAAAAGCTGTGTGTAGCAGTGCATGAAAGTTATCCACAATTCATTGACATGATTTCAAGGTGGTAAAACATCATCTTGAGGAGCCGATAAACAGTTGTAAGTATTTGAAATAAAAAGAAAATACTATTGTTATTAACAGGTACTCGTGCCCTTAATAATAACAATAAGTTTCTTATATATTCTTTAAAGGATAATTAAGAGCAATGAAAATCAAGATATCCAGGGAATCACTTTTGGAGCCACTGCTTCAAATAAATGGCGTCGTTGAAAGACGTCAAACCCTTCCCATTCTCGCGAATGTTCTGATTCAATGCCAAAAGGATCAGATGGCACTTACAGCAACGGATCTGGAAGTCGAGATGCGTACTGTTACACTTTGCGAGTGTGATGAAGAGTTTGAATTCACACTGCCTGCAAGAAAACTGCTCGATATTTGTAAAGCGTTACCGGAAGAGTCAAATATATCGCTGAGCATAGATAACAAGGATAGAGCTACGCTAAGATCAGGACGCGGACGCTATGCCCTGGGAGTGCTTTCGGCAACTGAATATCCGTCAATAGAAATAGCAACAGCTGACACAAAGTTTGATATTGAAGAACGGCAACTGAAACAGCTGATTGATAAAACCGGCTTTGCAATGGCCCAGCAAGATGTTCGCTACTACCTCAATGGCATGTTAATCGAGATTAGTGCCAAGCGTGTTCGTGCTGTTGCAACAGATGGGCACCGACTTGCACTCAGTGATGCTGAAGTTGAAACAGGATTTGAAGAAGAGAAAAAAATCATCCTGCCAAGAAAAGCAGCTCTGGAACTACATCGCTTTCTCTCAGACAGTGAAACACCGGTTACTATCGAATTAAGCCAAAACCATATTCGTTTTATTCGTGGCTCGACAACCTTCACCTCCAAGTTGATTGATGGTCGTTTTCCTGATTACGAACGTGTCATCCCTCCACAGGGCGACAAAGTTCTGACTATTGAACGAGATTTGCTGAAACAGGTACTGCAGAGAGCATCCATCCTTTCAAATGAAAAATATCGTGGTATTCGTTTTTCACTCTCTGAAAATCTGATTCATCTTACAGCCAACAATCCGGAACAGGAACAGGCCGAGGAAGAGATTGTTATCGAATACTCAAAAGAGGAGATGTCTATCGGTTTTAACGTAGGCTACCTGCTTGATGTCCTGGGCGTAATTGATACCGAAAATGTCGTCATGACGCTAACCGATCCAAACAGTTCCTGTATTGTTACACCTGAAGGTTCTGAACAGAGTCGTTATGTTGTCATGCCAATGCGGCTCTAGAAAAGAATTTAACAGCAATTATTAAAAGGGGCGCTCTGCCCCTTTTTATCTCTCGCTCCCCAGATTATGTCTCTCGACACCCTGACAATTAAAGATTTCAGAAATATTGAATCTTTAGAATTGAAATTATCACCTGGGTTTAATCAGATCACCGGTCCCAATGGTGCAGGTAAAACAAGCATTCTTGAGGCAATCTATGTTTTATCTCGTGGTCGATCCTTCAGATCCTCCGACGTAAGACATCAGATCAGACTCCAGCAACCTTTTTTTGAAGTTACTGCAAGAACCGATGACAACAAAGTTATCGGAATGAGAAAGAGTGGCTCTCAAGTTGTGGCCCGCTTTAATCAACAACCCGTGACGAGATTGTCAGAAATAGCTGAACATCTTCCTGTTTTTGCTATAACACCAAATAGTCATCAGTTACTCGAAGGTGTTCCAGATATACGCAGACGATTCCTCGATTGGGGATTGTTTCACGTGGAACACAGTTACTGGAAACAGATACAACTCTATAACAGGATTCTTAAACAGAGAAATGCCGCACTGAAAATGAGAGACGAGTCAGCACGACATTGGGATCAGCAACTGATCGATAGTGCTGCTACCATCACATCTCTGCGTGATTCTTTTATTGAGAAGATCAATCTGGAATTCCAGTCAGTCGTCTCTCAGCTAATGGGAGAGATGAAAGTAAACCTGTCTTATAGCCCTGGTTGGGATAGTAAACACTTACAATTGTTAGAAGCATTGAACAATAAGCTTTCGTTGGATCAGGAACGCGGTTTTACTTCTGTCGGCCCTCATCGATGTGATCTGAAGATCACGAATAACAACCGAAGCATTAAAGACACCCTGTCGCGTGGTCAGCAGAAAGTTGTTGCAATAGCACTGATCGTTGCCCAGGTTGTTTACATCTCATCTGTTTCACAAAAACGTCCCGTCTTGCTGATAGATGACATACCGAGTGAGCTTGATAGTAAACACTTACAATCATTAATCTCCTTTCTTGACCGGGTTGATGCTCAAAAAGTCATCACAAGCGTGCAGCCTGTCAAGGAATTGGAGGAATATGAGTCATTATTGTTTCACGTGGAACATGGAACCAGTTAGGTACACCTGGTTGGCTGACTAGGAGTTAACCTGTGAGACCTGTTGAATCATATGATAAGCGAGCGTATCTAGCTGATTTACGGTATACTTCTATGCCACATCAGGAGTTTAATGAATGAGTGAATACAATTCTTCTTCGATAAAAGTACTCAAGGGTCTGGATGCCGTCCGTAAGCGTCCGGGTATGTACATCGGCGACACGGATGATGGCACTGGTCTGCATCACATGGTTTTCGAGGTTGTTGATAATGCAATCGACGAGGCCCTCGCTGGACACTGCTCAGAAATTACAGTTACCATTCATTCCGACAATTCAGTTACGGTTACAGATGATGGCCGTGGAATACCGACAGAGATCCATGAAGAAGAGGGAATATCAGCTGCAGAAGTGATTATGACGGTTCTGCATGCCGGCGGTAAGTTTGACGACAACTCCTACAAAGTATCTGGTGGTTTGCATGGCGTTGGCGTTTCTGTAGTAAATGCCTTGTCAGATGAGCTTGAACTGACGATTTACAGAGGTGGAAAGAAGCACTACCAGAAATACCACCTGGGTGTGCCTGAAACTAATCTTGAAGTTGTTGGAGATACCAGTAAAAAAGGGACAAAAATAAGATTCAAGCCGAGTAGCGAGATTTTCACAGATACCGTCTATCATTTCGATATCCTGGCTAAAAGACTTCGCGAACTCTCGTTTCTTAATTCTGGTGTACGTATTCTTGTCAGAGATGACCGAAACGGCAAGGAAGATCTCTTTGAGTATGAGGGTGGAATAGGCGCTTTTGTTGAGCATCTGAACAAGAATAAGACGCCGATGCACGAGAAAGTCTTCCATTTTGTCAGTGATAAGGATGATGTTGCTGTCGAAGTCGCTATGCAGTGGAATGATTCATACCAGGAAAATATTTTCTGTTATACCAATAATATTCCTCAAAGAGATGGTGGTACCCATCTGGCTGGTTTCCGCGGCGCCCTGACAAGGACGCTCAACCAGTATATCGAAAGCGAAGGACTGGCAAAAAAAGCAAAAGTTAATACAACTGGTGATGATTCGCGTGAAGGACTGACCGCAGTACTCTCAGTCAAGGTACCGGATCCCAAGTTTTCTTCACAAACCAAGGATAAACTTGTCTCATCCGAAGTGAAAGGGATTGTTGAAACACTGGTTGCCGAGAAACTGGGCGAATTTCTGCTTGAGAATCCAACTGAAGCCAAAAATATATCCAACAAGATGATAGATGCTGCACGCGCAAGGGAAGCTGCACGTAAAGCACGTGAAATGACCAGACGCAAGAGTGTGCTTGATATAGCCGGTTTGCCTGGGAAACTGGCAGACTGCCAGGAAAAAGATCCTGCAAATTCGGAAATCTACCTGGTGGAGGGTGATTCAGCTGGCGGATCTGCCAAGCAGGGCCGCGATCGTAAAAACCAGGCGATTCTTCCTCTCAGGGGAAAAATTCTCAATGTTGAGAAAGCGCGTTTTGACAAAATGCTCTCATCACAAGAGATAGGTACCCTGATTACTGCTCTTGGTTGTGGTATTGGTCGTGAAGAGTTCGATCCGGACAAGCTCCGCTACCACCGCATTATTATCATGACGGACGCCGATGTTGACGGTGCCCACATTCGTACTTTGCTACTCACCTTTTTCTATCGCCAGATGGAAGAGTTAGTGAAACGTGGCCATATTTATATTGCGCAGCCCCCACTTTACAAGATTAAGCGTGGAAAACAGGAAAATTATCTCAAGGATGATACTGAATTGAACCAGTATCTGCTTTATAGCGCATTGGAAAAAGCTGAACTGCATGTCAGTAAAGATGCACCGGCACTCTCGGATTCAGCATTTGGAACGCTTGCGCATGATTATGTTGAAGTTAACCAGATGATTTCCAGGCTTGGAAAGCGTTATGATTCCGAGTTGATGCAGAAGCTGGTTTATATGCCCTATGTAAGTGAAGACTTACTTACAAACAAGGAGTCTCTGGACAGCTGGCTTGCAGACCTGGAGTCACGTCTTAATGCGAGCCTTGGTCCTGCTGACAGTGTTTCGCTAAGTGCAGAAACGATAGAAACGAATGGAGCTATTGTTGTTACCCGCAAGGTACATGGTATTCACACGGATCAGCGCATTCCGTTTGATTTCTTCACAGGGCCTGATTACGAAAAGATGAAAAACCTTGGCGAGAAGCTCGATTCACTGATTGGTGAAGGAGCATATGTACGTCGCGGTGAGAAAACATTTGAAATCAGCAGTTTTCAGCAGGCACTTGACTGGCTGATGGATGAAGCCAAGAAAGGCCAGCACATTCAAAGATACAAGGGTCTTGGTGAAATGAACCCGGAACAGTTGTGGGAGACAACCATGGATCCTGACAGCAGACGTTTGCTCCAGGTCACTATCGAAGATGCTGTTGCTGCTGATGCAATCTTTACCACCCTTATGGGTGACGAGGTAGAACCTCGTCGTGAGTTTATTGAAGAAAATGCTCTCGATGTTGAGAATCTTGATATCTGATAGAGATAATCCAATGCTATACATAGGTTTATCGTATAGTGAGTAGTCACTAACTAATCGGACAACACTATCATAGTGTATACCTGTTTTCTGGTTACAGCTCCGATTGACAGGTCATACGGTGATAAGAGATAACTGGCGTACCCCCTTACTCGTACTGGTTTGCGGCTCCCTTGTTCTATTAGCCGGTTATGGCGTTCGCCATACATACGGCCTGTTCCTACAACCCATGTCTATCAGCAATGGCTGGGGACGTGAAATCTTCTCCTTTGCAATCGCAGTTCAGAATATCGTTTGGGGAATAACCCAGCCTTTTACGGGCAGGATTGCTGATCGTTACGGTGCTGGTCCGGTCGTACTTGTTTGTGGCCTGCTCTACGCAGCTGGTCACATCCTGATGAGTTACTCTTCATCCGAAATTTCACTGGTATTTGCTGCAGGTGTATTGATAGGCATTGCACTAAGCGGCACAACAGCATCGGTCATTTTTGGTGTGATCGGCAGATCAGTATCTGAGCAGAAACGCAGTGCCGCCATGGGTATTGCGATGGCAGTTGGTTCACTCGGCCAGTTCGCATTTTTGCCCGCTGCTAATCACTTCATCAGTTTCATCGGTTGGCAGCAGTCACTGCTTCTACTCGCGCTGGTGACAGCAGTCATTATTCCACTGGCGATACCGCTGATGGAAAAAGAGTGTTCGATAGCGAAAAGATTACCACTCAAGGATATTTTGAGCGAAGCATGGAATGAACGGGATTTCTGGTTATTATCATTGGGGTTTTTCGTTTGCGGTTTCCAGGTTGTGTTTATCGGAACACACCTGCCAGCCTTCCTCGTTGATGAAGGGCAGGGGCCAGCCACTGGTGCAACTGCGCTGGCACTGATCGGCCTTTTTAATATATTTGGTACTTATTGCTTCGGATACCTGGGTGGAAAAATGAGTAAGCCCTACTTGTTAGTGAGTATTTACTCTCTTAGATCGCTAGTCACACTAATATTCATCCTCTTTCCTATTACACAAACAACGGTCTATATTTTCAGTTCACTGATGGGCTTCCTGTGGCTTAGTACCGTACCCCTGACAAATGGTATTGTTGCGACGCTCTTTGGTACGGCAAACCTGTCGATGTTAAGTGGTATTGTTTTCCTATTGCACCAGGTTGGGGCATTCCTTGGCGGCTGGATGGGCGGCTATTTCTATGACCGTCTAGGGAATTATGACTCTGTTTGGATGATAGCCATTGCACTTAGTATCATGGCAGCTCTACTCAATTTTCCGATAAGGGAGCGTCCCGTCGGCCAACTTGTAACCAGATCGACATGAATATAAAAAAGCGTAATCTGTTTGTTGCCCTGCTGCTATTGGTTGCTGGCATAGTGATGGGCTATACATTTGCAATGTACCAGAAAGGAGAGATGGCAAACATCTACACAGATAAATTACCTGGATGTTGGTAACTGCTATGCAGATGAGTTTTCCTGCTAAAGGATCACTGTTTGTGGCACTGATGATTCCGTCACTCCTCTGCGCAGAAACTGCGACGGTTGCTGTCGCGTCGAATTTTGTACCAGTGATGAAGCGGCTCGTGACAGAGTTCGAAGAAACCTCGGGGCACACCATCAGGTTTAGTTCTGGTTCAACAGGAAAGCTCTATACGCAGATCATCTATGGGGCGCCTTATGATATGTTTCTTGCAGCGGATCAAGAAAGACCCGCGATCCTGAAGAAAAAAAATCTAGGTAAGCAATTACTCACTTACGCGATTGGAGAGCTATACCTCTGTAGTTCTGATATTTCAAAGAAGGTATCGCCGGAAGCTTTAAAAGACGAAAGTTATCAATACCTGGCCATAGCAAATCCGCAAACTGCCCCTTACGGTACGGCAGCAAAAGAGGTGGTGCATAATCTTGGTCTCAATGATGCACTCAGGGGTCGCATGATCACAGGAGAGAATATTGCTCAAACCTATCAGTTCATGATGACGGGAAATGCAACCTATGCATTTATCGCAAAAGCCCAGGTGATATCGACACCAGGTGTCAACTGCTGGCAGGTTCCGCAGAATCTCTATTCACCAATTAAACAGGACGCCCTGCTCCTCAAGCGAGGAGCGTCAAATGCTGCTGCAACAGAACTCTTTGCTTATTTGAGTAGCGAGGAGGCAATGGAAAAGATTGTCTCTTCAGGTTATCGCGTCGCAAAACAAGGAGAGAGGGAATAAGCATGGAGTGGCAAACTGTTTGGTTGACAGTCAAACTCGCTTCGGTGACAACACTGACACTGCTTATCATAGGAACGCCACTTGCCTGGTGGCTTGCGCGTTCAAATGCATGGTGGAAAGAGGTTGTTGGTAGCATTGTTGCCCTGCCACTTGTTCTGCCACCAACGGTGCTGGGTTTTTATCTTCTGATGCTGCTGGGTCCTGAAGGTCCACTAGGAAACCTGACGACCACGCTTGGTCTCGGGACCTTGCCCTTTACATTTGCAGGACTGGTTGTTGGCTCGGTGATCTATTCAATGCCCTTTGTTGTACAGCCAATAAGAAACGCATTCGAGTCAATCGGAAAAAGGCCAATGGAAGTGGCTGCAACACTTGGAGCAAGCCCGTTGGAGAGTTTTTTCAGCGTTGCGGTGCCATTAGCAAGACGCGGATTTTTAACCGGTAGTGTATTGGGCTTTGCTCACACTGTGGGCGAATTCGGCGTGGTGCTGATGATTGGTGGAAATATACCGGGTGAAACCAGGGTGCTCTCAGTTGCTATATATGATCATATTGAAGCGCTTGAATGGGGCCAGGCTCACATGATGGCGGCAGGATTACTCGCTTTTGCGTTTATCACGCTGGTTTTGATGTATATGATCGACAGGCGATTCCAGGACAGGGACACATGAGCGAACTCAGTGTAAAACTGCAAACTGACCTGGACACGTTTTCGCTCGATGTTGACTTCGAGTGTGAATCGTCAGGTGTGACTCTCCTCTACGGTCCTTCAGGATCAGGAAAGACAACTGTGCTCAGGGCAATTGCCGGTTTATTGAAAGCAGATCAATGTGAAATTCGTTTCAATGGAGATGTCTGGCAGGATGGAACGCATTTCACGCCACCACACCACAGGCCGATTGGTTATGTGTTCCAGGAAGCGAGTCTTTTTCCACACCTCTCTGTAAGAAAGAATATCGAGTATGGCTACAAGCGAGTTAGCAAACAGGATAAAAGGATCGACTTTGATGACGCTGTTTCTCTGCTTGGTGTGGAGCCATTGCTTAATCGTGCACCAGGTCAGTTATCCGGTGGTGAACGCCAGCGGGTTGCAATTGCGCGTGCACTACTTACCAGCCCCAGTCTTCTCTTGATGGATGAACCGCTTGCAGCTCTGGATAATAAGGCAAAGCAGGAAATATTCCCTTACCTGGAACAGCTGCATACCGAATTATCAATTCCATTACTCTATATTTCACACGATCATAACGAAGCGGCACGCCTGGCCGACAGAATCGTACTGATGGATGATGGTAAGGTAACGGCAACAGGTGATGCACACCTGTTTATGACGCGACTCAACCTCCCACTATCACACAAGGACACAGCTTCTGCAATTATCGAGGGAGATGTTATTGAGTATGATGAAAAGGACCAGATTACCTGGATCAATGTTGCAGGTAGTCGTGTCGGCTTGTCGGGATATACTGGAACAGGAACAAGGTTACGAGTACAAATCTATGCCCGTGATGTCAGTCTTGCATTGAGTGAACACAGGGATACAAGCATTCTCAATATTCTTCCGGTAACAGTACTTGGGAGGGAAGAGTTGGATAACAGCCAGATGATGGTGAGACTCAAACTTGATGATGATCAGACTATGCTGTCACGCATAACGAAACGGTCTGCTGAGATGCTTGAACTTCATCGTGGAAAACAGATATTTGCACAGGTAAAAGGAATCGCACTGTTGTAACGCCGGGAGGTAGTAACTTGTTAGCGACTATTACACTACTGCTTTTCTACCAGCTTTGCGGAGAGCTGTTGGCTCGCTACATGGAGTTACCCGTACCAGGTCCGGTGATCGGAATGTTGTTGCTGTTTCTCACATTGCTTGCCAGGGATGCGTTAGCAGAGACAATGGAAGTGACGGTTGAGGGATTGCTGAAAAATCTTTCTCTTCTGTTTGTCCCGGCAGGTGTCGGAGTGATCACCCACTTTGAGCTGCTTGGAGAAAACTGGCCTGCAATATCAATCGCTCTTGTGATCAGCAGTATACTCGGCATGGTTGTTACTGCGCTGACGATGAAGTTCCTGATGCGGAGTAATAGAGGATGAAAGGCGAGATTGTTCAGCTTTGGGTTTACCTGTCTGCAACTCCGCTGTTTGGTTTAACCGCAACACTGGTTGCCTACCTGGCGGCTGTAAAAATCCATGAGAAATTCGGTTCCAAACCAATACTTAATCCTGTGGTTATTGCCGTCATAATGTTGGTTATTATGTTGTCTGTAACCGGTATGGATTACGCTACCTATTTCGATGGTGCCCAGTTTATCCATTTTCTTCTTGGCCCGGCGACAGTTGCTCTTGCCGTTCCACTCTATCGTCAGATGCGTAAGCTCAGGACGGTTTTCTTTCCGTTGATGAGCGCGATTGTTGCTGGAATTATATCTGGCGGCATCAGCGCTGTTTATATTGCCGAGTTCCTGGGCGCTTCAATTGAAACAGCATTGTCGCTAGCACCCAAGTCGGTGACTGCGCCAGTGGCAATGGGTATTGCAGAGGCAATTGGAGGACTACCTTCCCTGACAGCTATACTGGTAGTGACCACAGGCGTTATCGGCGCTATCATAGGCACCCGGCTATTCGATCTCATCGGTTGTAATGATGACAGCGTCAAGGGTGTGGCCATGGGTGTCACCTCTCACGGTATCGGCACGGCGCGTGCGTTCCAGGTCAGTTCGGAAATGGGCGCTTTCTCCGGTCTTGCGATGGCACTATCAGCACTCTTTACTTCCATGCTATTGCCCTGGCTGTTGACATTAATGGGCTATCTCTGAGCCCTAATCTGTTTATCTTGTGGAAAATCGAATGAAAAACTATTCACTATTATTGCTATTTACCCTGTTTGTATCAGCATGCGGTCAGTCCCCTGAGGAACCACCGCTACCGATTGATGCTGAGAAGTTTGCCAACCAGAGAGAACAGGCTGGCAGAAGTGTTGAAAAGGAAGTGCAGCAAGCAGATCCCGTTTCAACTGAAAAAGAAACTGTTACTGAGGAACCGGCATCTGACAAGCAAATTACCGAAGAAAAAGAGGTAAAGCTGACACATGACCAGGCAGCAAGACGTGCGATTGAGCTCAGTAAAAATGGAGATTTTTCTGAAGCGATTTCTGTTCTGAAAGAGGCGGTAACGAATTACCCAAGAAGTGCACAGCTCTACGCCTTGCGCTCTGATATTCACAGGCAGGATAGAAACGTCGAAGCATCACTGGATGATATCAGTGTTGCAATCGAGCTCAACAGTGAGAGTGCTTCCTATCATGTTGGCCGCGCCCAGCTCTATATCAGCCTGGAACGTATGCAGGAAGCTGAGGCAGATCTGAACAAGGCAATTGAACTTGAACCGGACTTGATTGCCGGATATTTCAATCGCGGCACCCTCTATGCTCATCTCGGACAGCATGAGAAAGCTCTCGGGGATCTTGATACCTGTATTAACAAGGCACCGGCATTTGCAGCGCCATACTTTAACCGGGCATCGGTTCTTGATCACCTCGGACGCAGACAGGAGGCGATTGCAGATGTCGAGCGTTTTATCGAGCTGGCTGATGATGAAGAGTGGAAAAAGATTGGTAGAGATCAATTGTTGAAATGGAAATAGGCTGACCGGGTGACTAAGCCGCTACAGAACAAGCATATGGATGGAGTACCGGTCCATTTGCTTGGAGGCATGCAGGCGGCGATGGCATTTCTGATCTGGGGTGTCTTTCCGCTGATGTTCAAACAGGTAGAAAACATCGCGGCACTAGAAGTTCTTGCACATCGGATTATATGGGCACTTGTGTTTGTTATGTTGCTGTTGGCAGTACGGGGTAGGCTCGGCACACTCAAGGAGATCTTCATTGAGAACAGAAAGACACTTTATATGCTGCTATTGTCGGCATTGTTTGTCTCTGTCAACTGGCTGGTCTTTATCTGGGCGGTTGCAAATGAAAAGGTAATCGAGGCGAGCCTCGGTTATTTTATCAATCCGCTTTTCAATGTTTTACTTGGCGTCATATTTCTTGGTGAACGCCTGCGTCTAGTACAGTGGACAGCCGTAGCGATAGCGCTTACCGGTGTATTGGTACTGATATTTTCACACGGTATCGTGCCATGGGTTGCATTGGCGCTGGCATTGACATTCGGACTCTACGGTCTGATCAGGAAGCAGACAAAAATTGGCCCGGTAACAGGTTTGGCAATTGAAACATTGTTACTGTTTCCTGTTGCCGTCGGTTATATCCTGTTTTTGTTTTCCTACGGAGATGAGAGTTTCATCACGGGTGAACCGAGTGCGCGTTTCTGGTTGGTGTTTGTTGGTATCATGACGACGATACCGCTTATGCTGTTTGCAGCAGGTGCACGCAAGATCAGGTTGTCGACGCTCGGCATCATTACTTATATCGGTCCGACAGTACAATTCCTGATCGCGGTATATCTGTTTGGGGAAATTTTCACCCAAGCCTACCAGGTTGCATTTACAGCAATCTGGATCGCATTGGCAATCTATGCTTTTGACCTATATCGCCATGAGCGACAGATTGTCGTTGCTGAAGTCGTCTGATTTGGTGGAATCAATATGAGCGTTTGCGTCAACCCGGTGTCACACTGGATAATAATACAATTCTACAAGGCCAAAGATTAATCACATGGATGTCAGCTACATTCTTGAAAACCTCAATGATGCACAACGAGAAGCGGTAACCGCACCGGCTGGCAATCTTCTGATTCTTGCTGGCGCCGGTTCCGGAAAAACCCGCGTGCTTGTGCACAGGATCGCCTGGCTGATGAAGGTGGAACAGGTACCTAACTGGAATATTCTGGCTGTCACCTTTACCAACAAGGCAGCTCGAGAAATGCGCGGGAGAATTGAGCAGATCATCGATGAGCCTACTGGCACCATGTGGGTTGGCACTTTTCATGGCCTCGCCCACAGACTACTGCGCGCGCACTGGCAGGAAGCTGAACTTGCACAGGGATTTCAGATACTCGATTCGGATGACCAGTTTCGACTCGTCAAGCGAGTCGTCAAGGCGCTCGACCTTGATGAATCGAAATGGCCACCGCGCCAGGCACAGTGGTTTATCAACAGTCAGAAAGATGAAGGCAGGCGTCCGCAGCACATTGATGACCAGAATGATCATTACACCATGCAGATGGTACGCATCTATAAAGAGTACGAGGATGCATGCAAGCGCGGTGGAATGGTTGATTTTGCCGAACTGTTATTGCGTTCACATGAGTTGTGGTTAAAGCGCCCCGACATACTTGAGCATTATCGCAAACGTTTCGCACACATACTGGTTGATGAGTTTCAGGATACCAACAGCGTGCAATACGCCTGGCTGCGACTTCTGGCAGGTGGCGACAATTATCTTTTCGTGGTTGGTGATGATGACCAGTCGATCTATGGCTGGCGTGGTGCACGAGTAGAGAATATCCGTAACTTTGAGAACGATGTCGAAAACCCCAAATTGATTCGCCTGGAACAGAATTACCGTTCGACCGGCACCATTCTTCAGGCGGCAAATGCGGTTATCTCCAACAACCCGTCACGTCTTGGAAAAAACCTGTGGACCGATCTTGGTGAGGGCGAGCAGATTCAGCTCTATGCCGCGTTTAATGAAGTTGATGAAGCACGCTTTGTCATCGACAGGATTCAGGATGCCCTGCGTGAAGGTAACTTGCAGCGCAGTGAGATAGCGATACTCTACCGCACTACGGCACAGTCTCGACTGTTTGAAGAAAACCTGATCCAGGCCGGAATACCGTATCGTGTATATGGTGGCATGCGATTTTTCGAACGTGCCGAGGTCAAGGATGCGCTATCTTATGTGCGCATGATTGGCAATCACCATGATGATGCTTCTTACGAACGCAGTGTTAACCAGCCACCACGCGGCATTGGTGCCAAGACGCTTGATGCAATCAGGGCACATAGCCGTGATTTTGGAATCTCCATGTGGCAGGCAAGCATTGAGCTACTGCAAGGTGGCGGCATGACAGCGCGTGCAAAAGGCGCGCTGCAGGGTTATGTCGACTTGATCGAAGAGGCTACTGCGAGTACATCAGAACTGGAACTGCAAGATCTAGTCAGTGAGGTTGTCAGCCGTTCCGGTTTAAGTGATCACTTCAAAAAGAGCTGTGATGGCAAAGGCCAGGATCGTATTGAGAACCTCGAGGAACTGGTGAATGCAGCACGTCAGTTTGAATACGACACAGTCGAAGAGAGCCTCACAGACCTGGAAGCCTTTCTTGCACATGCTGCCCTTGAAGCTGGTGATAACCAGGCACAGGCATATGAAGATTGTGTACAGATGATGACCATGCACTCAGCCAAGGGACTGGAGTTTCCAATGGTCTATATAAGTGGCATGGAAGAGGGACTGTTTCCACACAGCATGTCGAGTGAGGATCCGGACAGGCTCGAAGAGGAGCGACGCCTTTGCTATGTCGGTATGACAAGAGCAATGCGTACGCTGACACTGACACATGCCGAGAGTCGACGGTTGCATGGTAGTGAAACCTATCCCTTGCCGTCACGCTTCCTGCGAGAAATTCCTGCAGAACTCATCAGCGAGATTCGTGCACGCCCACAGGTCAGGCGTCCCTATACGCCTTCCGCTCCGCGTTCATCCGCATCCGCAGCTATGGAAGAGTATCCATTTCGTCTTGGTCAGCATGTCAGGCATGCGAAGTTTGGCGATGGCGTTGTGCTCAATATGGAAGGCGGTGGAGCCTCTGCACGAATTCAGGTCAATTTTGAATCAGCCGGCTGTAAGTGGCTGGTGATCGCCTATGCGAATCTTGATGCAGTTTGAGATATTGTAATACGGGCAATAAGCACAATAGCCCGGCAAGGTAACTACTGTCCTAAAACAAGATTTCTGCCACCAAGAAAAATAACCCATACAGTAACTGTTGCCCAGTGGATAATAACCGGAACCCAAATTGATCTTGATACGGCATAGCTGTAGCCGCATGTAATTCCCAGTGCCGCAACAATAACAAGAAACCAGGAATCGAGAAAAAGCGGTATTGCAGAACCATTCAATAACAGTGCATTCGCAGGATGCCACAATACAAATGCCAGGGTGCTGAGTCCGATCGCCTTAAATGTTTTTTTACGGCCGGAATCGACGACATTACGTGGGATCAGTACACCTCTGAAAAACAGCTCTTCGAGTAGAGCAGGAAAAACAAACAGTGTAAAAGGCAGGATTGCAGTCATCTTTGAATCAATCAGCTCATACTTCAATAGTCCCGAGGTAAAACCAACAGCTGCTGATAAAAGGATGAAGAAAGGTACGAGGGCCCATGCTTTATATGGAGCGTTAAATGGAGAGACGCGTAAACTTTTACCAGGATTATTTAAAAGATACTTTCTCATGGTTGATGGGCTTGATTAGCTGTAGTCGTTTTTTACAGATATTAATGCGATGACAGATGAGCTCTTTTCTGTTTGTATAGAAGCATCGAAGCGCTTGCATAAGTTGAGCATGCGTTTATTGCCTGGTGCTATGTGTCCAATGAGCATGTTTACATCATTTCGTGAATTCAATTTCCAAGTGCAACTCAACAGAGTTGGTTAGAGGGCAAGCTGCGGTAGCATAGGTAGCTTCTCTCACCGACCAAAGTTAGAGGAGC
>NZ_MPQG01000031.1:0-6315 GCF_002020255.1 Solemya velum gill symbiont
TTCTGGACGATTTCTTCCGGTTTGTGTCGTTTGATTCCCATTTTCGGTCCTCCGTTTTACTCATCATAAGGGTGGACCAACTTATTGGGGGAGGATCAAAGTGTTCTTAGCTTTGCTATGCAAAGCTTGTTGGGATGAAGGCACGGAAGATTTACGGCTATTTGGATTAAGCCGATCTTCAAGTTCTGCCAATTTGTTCCACAGAAAATGGATAATATCTCTTGCCTCTTCAGGCGAGTCGAAATCTGGCGGTGGCGGTAATGTTTTCTTATTCATACCTCCAGATCGCCACCTGAAAAAGATCACTCAAGTCGAATGTGGGATCAAGTTAACTCTGTCACACAAATTTGTTGTCAATGCTTCGCGGGTGAAGTGTTACGAACCTTCTATACTTATTACCCTACTTATGCCTATATCGCCAATAAAGTCTTTGTCGTGGCTAACAATTAACACGCTGCCGTTAAAGTCACGCAGAGCTTGAGCTAGCATCAATCGGGAGTCTAAATCTAGATGATTATTCGGCTCATCCAACAACAGCAGAGTGTTGTCAGATTGATGGCTGATGGCTAACATGGAGACTTTCATCCTTTCGCCTCCGCTCAAGTTTACCACCGCTTGCGTTGCTTTCTCTCGTTTTAGTCCAATACCTGCCAGCAGCGTTCGCAGGTTTGTTTCCGTTAGGTGTGAGCAAAAAAAAGCCAAGTTTTCAAGTACGGACTTTGTGTTATCCAGTAACGTGAAGTGCTGATCTAGATAGCATAGGCCTTCACGCACATTAATGTTTCCGTGGACGGGAGTAAGGCGCCCAGCGATAGCTTTCAATAGGGTAGACTTACCACTACCGTTTTTGCCCGATAGGTGGATTTTTTCTCCAAAATCAACAGAAAATGTGATTTCGTTTTCATGTTGAATATAGGGCAGACGCACTTCTGTGATGTCCAAAATACGTAAGGCGCGTTTCTCTACTTTTCCCAAGGGCAGGCTCTGCTGTTTAAATAACTCATGTTTCCTATTCAGAGTGCTGAGCTGATCCTGTATCTGCAGCAATTTACGGTTCTGATTACTTTCCCGAGAACCGGAGGAACTCTCAGCACTCTGCTTTAAGGTATTCAGGATAACTTTAGCCTGGCTACCTGAGCGAGCAATCTGTTTACCTTGACTAGCACGTTGTTGAGCTTTTTCCCGATTATTTTGCATGGTCTGACGCATGAGCTTGATCTCTGAATTAACATGCTCGATGTGGCGTTCCAAACTATTTAGCTCACTGGCGCGCTGTTTCGCGTAGACCTCATAGGAACCGCCGTAATGATGTATACCGAGAGTATTCAGCTCCAAGATATCATCTACATTGCCCAAAATCTCACGATCATGACTAATGATAAGTATACCGCCATTGAAGTTCATCATCTGTTCGATTAACCAATTCTTTCCTTGTTCGTCCAGATGGTTTCCTGGTTCATCAAGAATTAGATAGTCATAATTAGATTGGAAAAGCTGATACAGCGCGAACCGAGTTAACTGACCGCCGCTCAGAGCATCACATCGTAAAAATGGATCTACAGGTAATCCTAATGCCTGTAGTTGCTGCTCCAGATTTGCCTGCAGTTGCCAATTATCGTCGATTAGCTCGAAGTCATGAGGATCACATCCTCCTGCAGTAATTCGGGTTAAAGCTTCCAACCTGTGCCGAACTCCAAGAAAGTCACTAACAGTTTCATGCAGAATAGGTATTTCCTCCACGCCATCCTGCCGTAGCCACCCGACTCGACAGAAAGTGGTGACAGAGCCGGAATAAGGCATTCTTTCCCCTGTCAGCAGTGATGCCAATAAGGACTTTCCTACACCGTTTCTGCCAACTAGTCCGGTTATTTTATCGTCCAGAGCAAAATTCAGGTTGGAAAACAGCGTATCGCCATTGTCGAATCGATAAGTTAAGGATTGAGCATTGATACTTGTCATAACTCCCCCTGTTGAATATCTCTTCCCTAATGTTTCTTGCAGCAGATAGTAATCGCCATGCCGATGCAAAATAATGCGGACACGATAGGAGCGTTGACACTGATGTTGGCCACAAAGCCGAAGGTAAAACCGGAGAAGCCAGCGCTGAAAGCGGCGATAGCGGCAGCCATTCCCATGATAAAGCCTTGTTTGCTCGCATCAACGCAAATGGATAGCTGTGCCATTAAGCCGCTGTATGACATGCCAAAGCCTACCGCGCCCAATACCGCTAGTAGATACAGAATATATGGATTAGTGTTGAGTAGGGTTCCACCTATACAGAATGCCATCAGTACCAACGCCAGCCTAACCATGCTAAGAGGCTTCAGCACTTTCATCGCAGCGCCAACTAAGAATAGGAAAGCAAACGCTAGGCCAAAACCGGTCCAAGAGATGAAGTTGCTCACTTCCTGCTGAGCAAAACCGAGCCCACCGGTCAGATAAAGACCGATAAACTGGAAGAAGGTATTCCAGCCCACCAGCATCAACAGCAGCAGCAAGGCGTAGGTGCGGATATCCTTGATTCTGACTGCGTCGAGCAGATTCGCAATTGGGTTGGGAAGCGTCATCGCACGCTTCTTGGCGTCCGCTTTTTGGTCTTGAAACACCAGCAGCAGGATCAGCAAATTCACCACGGACAGCGCCGCCACAAAGATAAAAGGCGTCTGCAGATTGAACCAGGGAACTAGAACAGGATCACTCAGATAACCGCCGATCAACGGGCCGACGACATAGCCGAGGGAGACAAAAAACATGATGTAGCCAATGTACCTGGCCCGCTGTTTCTCTTCAGTGACATCGATAATAGAGGCCTGCGCGACGGGCAGACTACCGGAAAAGAAACCGCCAATAAGCCTCCCGGCCATGAACAGCCACAGGCTCTTGAACACCAGGGCGTACGCCAGCAAGACATAGCTCATCGCCAGACCGCTGAGACAAAGCAGCAGCGTCTTCTTCCGTCCCAGGACATCAGACAAAGCGCCCAGCAATGGCGCGCCAAAAAACATGGCGATGGAGAACGCGCCCAGCGCCACGCCGTATACGCCATTGCGGAAACCTTCAGAGCCTTCGCTGATCAGCCCGGCCACAGGATCGTGGGCGATGGACGTCAACATGGGAATAATCAGGCTGGCGCCCAGATTATCAATAAAAATAACCAGATAAATTCCGATTAAACTCAACATCTTTATGTTTGTCATAAAACCTCTCGTACTGAAGCGCCCTGCAAGGGCGCCCTATACTTTTCCCATTATTTGCTATTTTATTTAGCGCTTTATTGGCCTCTTAATCCTGGCCACTTCGCCGATACTTTTTCGCCTTAACCGATAACCTCCCCATTGAGGAAGACGATACGTCGCCACAATTCATGCATATCCTGTTTCGGATTGGCGCCATATCGGCGCAGAGAATCGACAAATTCCAGGTAACTGCGTGACTCGTTGTCGCTGGCGCCGAGCATACTCATGGCCGAAAGAAACGGGATGCGCTGACCTTGCACCCTATCGAACCGGCGCAGCAACAGCACCGGCTTGTTCAGTACATGTTCGATTCGCCAGTCGGGCACGGGGATACCAGCCTTTGCCGCAAGCCGGAGCGCAACCGCCTCCCACAGAACCGTATTGATTTCGTCATCCATGTGTGGAAACTTGGCGATGGCCAGATGCCCGTCCCGGTCCCGAACAGATGCCTTAGGACGCGCACCACCCAATGATGAACCGGGCGCCAGCAGCAAGCGCAGATCCTCGTCGCTATCCGTGTCACCAACGACATGTTCCGCCGCCGACAGCAATTGTGGCAGATCGATCAGGGGTGGTATGCGAGCGGCTTCATGTTCGGCAAGAAACGGGCCGCCCTCCTGCCTGGCAAAGCGCAGAGCGCCTTGTCGTGTCTCATCATCAACCATGAGCAGATAGTCAATTTCCATCAAGGTGCGCGGCGTCTCGCCCGCGCGCTCTGCCCGTCGCCGTTCTGCCCGACGCATCAAAACCCGCCCCCAACGGTCGGGGGCAGAGTCACCAATGGTACCGAACAGGGGCTTACCTGAAGGTGTGTGGAATGGACCCGGACCCAGCGTCAGGGCCGGTTCCAGGGAGAAACGATCTGCATACTCAAGCCAACCTGAATCATATTCGAACGTGGCGCTTTCCCTACCTTTGCGCACGCGCGCCCACAGTCGTCCGACCAGATGCGGCGTACCGGCAATATCCACATAGACATACACTTCTGTTTCCATCACGCTTTACTCTTCTGTCCAGACTGGGACGATTTGCCCCCAGATTTATTCTGGCGCGGCTTGCGGATGCGTTGCGGCAAGCGCTCCTCTTCGAGTTCAAGACCCACCGTATCCGTCTTGGCATCAGCTAGATCACCCAACCGCTCGGCCATACCCAGGACAAAGAGCACATTGGCATAGTTACCCAGCGAAACGCCGGGGGCGCCCTTTTCTATCTTGTTCAGGGTTGTCCGGCTGATAGAAGCCCGTTCAGCCATGACAGCCGTTGAAATACGCCGCCTGAGCCTGGCATCACGGATATCCTGTCCAAGCTTACGCACCGCTCGCCTGACCGGAATCGGCGCCATCAAATCTAGCTGGGTTTTGCTCATGTTTCGTCCATCTTTATGGTCACTATCCTGTATAGTGTATATAATTATGGACGTTATATCAATATTTCTACAGTAACCCACCCAAATGACAATAATCGTTACGTTCATTATTCTGAACGCAACTTGATTTAACACCCAGAATTGTGTACATTTCCAGGATATTATGGGCCCCTGGCCAGGATCACCTGCATCAGGGAAGTTGCTCCATCCCGACCGTGTTTTTCAAAGGTATTTCTTAAACGTACTCGCGGTCACTGCTACAGCAAATGCAAACAGTGCGGCGAATGGAATCACAATAAAGGTAGGATGCAGGCTGAACGGAAGCGCCAGATACGTAACCCAGGTGATCACTACCAGTGGTAGCACTGCCTTCTTGGCATAGTGGTACACGAATGAACTCTCTCGCCCTCCTCCCCAGCGGCGAAGATCCCGTTGTACCAGACCGTCAACCAAAGCCACCAGACTAAACAACAGGAACACCGGTGTCGCCAAACTGAGAATAGCCAGGCGTACCGAGAACACCTGGGTCACCTGCATGGCCGCAATGACAAATTCAACGAGCGGCCAATAGATCTTGTGCAATGTCGGCCGCATGCCTTGCTCTTCCTGTCGCGACGGTGGAGAGACCCAATGGATAAAAGCCACAACTCTCGTAACCTCAAACAGGTAGTGATAACTCCCATCGGCCACCTCTTTGGCGAAGCGGGCGGGATCTGATGTCACGATACTGCGGCGGAAGTCGGTGTCCAGATAGCTGATCTCTTTGGCAAGCATTGTGCGACTGTGGTCGAGGCCTTGTTCCGGCCACCAAATCACCATCCCCACCCATTCGACAATGATCGAAAACAACAGGGAGAAAAGCAGCCACAGGATCGCTTGCGAGATCGTTGCCAGACCTCTGGTGAACAATCCCTGCTGAACAACCGTTCGCCGCGGATCGGTGGCCGCTTCAGCCATCAACACCCTCCGTCAGTTCACTCGGTTTTGAGACGTCGGCCACCGCCATCCACCACGGCTCCTGCACGCGGTACCACTGATCGTTGGTGATATAGGTCCTCTCCATCTCGTTGGCGATATCCGCAAGACCCTCTGGCATAGACTGATCCCCACGGGTATCCGGGAATGGCATGCGCAATTTCCAAAGATGGCCACCCTCTAACAACGCAAAGGCCTGGCCTTTGGGCAACGCCACGAGCTCCGCCGGTGTCAGCATGGGGACCTCCGAGACACTGATACGATCCTCGTTGCGGGATTTGAAATCCACCCCGGAACCCGGATCAGACGAATCGTCCACGCCCGATACGCTCATCAGGGTAAACACCTCAACCCTCGAGAGCTGGTCAGTCAGCATCTCGGCGGTGGCCAGTGATCCTCCCCCAATAAGTTGGTCCACCCTTATGATGAGTAAAACGGAGGACCGAAAATGGGAATCAAACGACACAAACCGGAAGAAATCGTCCAGAAACCTGGTTGGACAAGGCACTGCCCGCATCGATGCGATCCGCGAAATTGGCATCACTGAGCAGACTTACTACCGCTGGCGCAAAAAGTACGGTGGGATGGGGATTGACCAGTTAAAAGAACTGAAACGGCTACAGAAGGAGAATGAACGTTTGCGCAAGGCCGTTTCTGATCTGACACTGGATAAGCAGATTCTGTCGGAGGCTGCCAAGGGAAACTTCTGAGCCCCTCGCGTCGCAGGGCCTGTATCGA
>NZ_MPQG01000032.1:0-3451 GCF_002020255.1 Solemya velum gill symbiont
TTCTGGACGATCTCTTCCGGTTTGTGTCGCTTGATTCCCATTTTTGGTCCTCCGTTTTTCTCATCATAAGGGTGGACCAACTTATTGGGGGAGGATCAGGTAGAAGATGCTCTTCAGAAAAGAGGCTGGATCATTTTTGTGCCGGAAAAGCATCGCATAAAAGAACAACTGGAGATGCTTTGTGATGCTGAAAGAATCGCCGGTATAGATGGGTCAGCCTTTCACACCTTGATATTTTTTCAGAATTATCGAGGCAGAATTGATGTCTTCAGAAGGTGCGACAGATTCAGTTACAATCTCTTTTTAATAGCATCAACTTTGAAACAGAATCTCTTTTTCCATAGTGACCATTATGCTGATATGGAAAATCTGACACCTGGTTTAGACGCCTGGAAATCAAATTCAAAGTTGAACAGTATCGATAAAATAGTAAGAGTTCTTGACTAAATTAAAGGGGCATTCCTAATTATAGCCCCTTGGTATTTCTTAAAATCGGCCCATGATTTCTCATGGGCCGTTGACCTGATTTCCAGGTCGATCACAGATTGATTATTCAATAATCCCAATCATGAATGTCGGATATGTTGTCGGCAGTATCTTCAAAAACGACCGGGATCTCCTTCTCGTTATTCGACAAATCGCGGACAACAACACTGTCTGGATTGACTACTACCACTGTATGGGGTCTGCCGTCAAAAAAGAGCTCCCATCCTATTGCTAAAGCGAGAGGAACAACCAGGTGCCTCCGGTGATGGACTCTTCTCCAGATAACTCTTCGTCTTGGATGAAGCCTTCTTCTGCGAAGAGGGCGGTGAGGGCGCAACGGCCGTAGTCGTGGACCAGGGCGATGTGGGTGGTGATGCGGTCCAGGATGTGCAATAAGACTCGGTGAGGCAATCGCTGCGACAGCCATTGCCAGGAACTTCCGTCTTGAAATAGCCATGAATTCCTCCTGATAGTTTCCAGATGCTCTTACACTATTAAGGCTAGACGCTGGTTTGTTGATATGCAATTAAATCTGGTGAAAAAGCGGGGAGTTCCAAAATCGTATAACTACCGTCCGAAATGACAGATCAAATCTACGAATGACGTCAGCAAGTGAATTCGACTTGCGTTTCGTGTAAGAAAAATGCACCTTCTAATTGTGTGTAGTGTTCAGAACAGAGGGTATCGAAATGGCTGAGCGTCTGCGTTGTGAATTGGTTTCCCAGGAGACGGTCTACGACCTGGTCTATAAACTGGCAGAGGAGATCCGTGCCAGTGATTATCATCCGGATCTTGTCGTGGCCATCTCCCGTGGTGGTTTCACCCCGGCGAGGGTGTTGTGCGATGTACTGGGTCTTTTCAACTTAACCAGCATTCGCGTAGTGCATTACAGCAAGGCGGCTGTCCATGAGCAACAGGCCTTTGTAAAGTATCCGCTGTGTATGGATGTCGCGGGTCAACGCATCTTGCTTGTTGATGATGTCAACGATACGGGCGATACCCTGAAGATCGCTCGATCTCATCTCGAAAGCCTGGGCCCAACTGAAGTGCGTATCGCCGTACTGCATGAAAAGAGCTGTTCACCAGTGAGGGCTGAATACGTGGCTGAATCCCTGGATAAATGGCACTGGCTCATTTATCCATGGGCGGTTGTAGAAGATGTGGGCGGATTCTTGCTAGAAATGACACCTCCGCCAGCTGATTCAGACCAGGCGGCTGATTGGCTTCTCAACACTTATGGTTTGCGCTTACCCGAAGATCAGTTAAGCCATCTTCTGAGTTTAATTAGAAAGAGAGTTGAATAATGTGAAATGGATTGCCGCTATCTTGGAAAATAGACACCTAAAGGGTAGCCATTAATAATTTCGGCACTTAATACTCTTGGAACACCGTTGCTCAAACGGCCACCAGTCTGGGCAATAAATTGGGTTTTCACCGGTTCCCGCTGCTCTTTCGGGTGGTAGACAGCATCAGGATATCCAGCAACCAGTTTTGGTATCTCATCGTCCAGATAAGACTCTATATTTCTTGCAGTGATCAATTCCCTTTGAAATTCTGCAACAAAGTTACCAACTAAATCGTCTACTTTATTTTCGTATGCCATTGCGTGTACCTGCCTCTCATGCACATTATATTAGCAGTCTCTAATACATGTGGCGCCAAGAATTCGCAATTATTTGATTATTTGTGGTATTCATAATCACCAAGGAATTTCCTAAAATCTATCGATCCCTTGATCTCCAGGAGGAAAAAAGGGCGACAATAAATGCCGCCCTTTTCAAACAGGTTACGTATATATCCTGCCTGGTCTATCTCGACAATGGCAGTATATTTTTTTCCTGTTTTCCGAGACTGTGCCTTTTACGATGACGAGGTGACCTTTTTGCTTGATATTGCGGGGGGGGCTTTTGCGTTAACCGACTCCTTGTAGGTCAGTGAACAGGTGGCATTGATAGTGATTTCCGGCATCTCTTCAGCCGACACTGGGTAACCCCGGCCAGTTCGGAGGCAGTATAATTCCTCCGGAAGAACGGTAGGAACAGGGTCTGCAGGAGTCTTCTTAACTGAACTTTTGAGCGGATTGCTATTTAACATTAAAAATCAGGGGTGCCATCCGGGTTTGATCCTGACAGTACGTTTTCAATCTGGATCATTGCATTCATTCTCATTACCAGGTTCTCCATGGCAGAGAGGCCTTCGATATTGTCCAGAGTGTTATCCTTGATGACGTATTGCACAGTCACGTTTAAGCGCTGCGACTCTTCATCATAGGCAGGCTCGATATCGACATTGCCACCTGATGCGACAAAAGCATTCAGGACCTGCTGAAGATGTTGCCCCGGCTTCATCTTGATGAAACTGGAATAGATTTCTGAAAACTCATTAATGGTGAGATCGTACTTGTATCTCAGATCTGTACTTTGATCGTCAGAAAGCCCGGCATTGACATGATGCTCCGTGTTTTTATATTTTTTGCCAAGCTCTACCTCCATGTTATCCAGGTACTGTTCACCTATTTCTATAACAAGGGGTTCATGTTTTTCTAACAGTGTTTCACTCATTTTCATTCACTCGGACAAAGATAAATTTACTGCTTTCAGCTAACAGATCAGGATAACCTGAAATGCTAAGAATAATCCAGCTACTTTCCAATCGTTCCTGGTAAGGTTTGGCATACTTTACCGGCGACAGCAGATTATTGGAACCGTATTTGCTTTTTCTGCTCATCAGTACCTCATTGGAATGATTGGTGAACCGTCCGGAGAAGGAAGTCAAGGACATTGACTGATCATAGTCGTAGCAGAAAGTAGACATCCGTAGAAAGTATGGGTTTAATGTTTTTTCTATGACATTCAGGTAATACATACCGCGGATTCAACTCACTAGTGCAACGGATGGGTTAATCCCGAAAAATACTTGATTGGGCGTTTTAATGCCAAGACATTTTCGGGGACGATTGTTCAGT
>NZ_MPQG01000033.1:0-3350 GCF_002020255.1 Solemya velum gill symbiont
CGGATTAATAGCCAAACCGACTGTGAAAGATTTTGCACCGAGTGGTAACTCAGACAAACAAAAAGCCTAGCCATTTCTAGCTAAGCCTTTGATTTATATGCTGGACCGTGAAGGATGATTCGCTTCCGCTCATGCTGCGAGCCTGCGGCGCTTGTCGAACGCGTCCATTTTGATTGTCGAAGGTTCAAATCCTTCCGGCGAAGGTCCATATGAAAAAAGCCCGACTATCGTCGAGCTTTTTTGCTAAATATGGTGGGCCGTGAAGGATTCGAACCTTCGACCAACTGATTAAAAGTCCCAACCAGCTAACACCCGTAACTCATCGCAACACGACAAAACACGACAAAACACGACAAAACACGACAAAACACGACAAAACACGACAAAACACGCGTTAACAATAAGTTAGCACATCATCGAAGTCATTAATAGTCGATGCAATGTGCATGGTTATGTTTCGGAGTGTACCTTTTTTGGTATCTTTCTACAGATAAAGATCGATCACTAAATCATCGGTGCAACTTTGATATTCCCAAAGAAACCAATCAGACTAGTAAGATTTTGATAGTTGACTACTATGAAAGTAGAGGGTTGGGAGATTCGTGTGCCTAAATCTAACGTAACAACTCGACGATGCTCATTAAGAAGATTCGTCCTTGCTGCAATACTCACCTGCATGTTTGCGCCAAACAGCTTCATCAATAGTGCCCGCGCCGCACAGACCGATGCTGACTTCAACGCCTATTGCCGTTCAAAATTTCCCAACAGCAGTTACCAGAAACTTCTGCAAAGCTGGGGAACAGAACATGCCTGCGTTCAGGGTGGGACTCGGCAAGGCATCGATTTTGCTGAAGCATGCAGAATGACAACTGGAAGCCGCAATTACCAGGTTTCCGGGATGCGGGATGCGGGTTCTCTGTGAAGGCTCCGTTGAAAATGTGGAATCGAGCCAACCAAAAGTGATCGGTGAACCTGATTTTAACCAGTATTGCAGAAACAATTTCCCCAATAGTGTCTACGAAAAGCGTGTCGAATCGTATGGCGTTGCCCACTACTGTCGCCGTCCGGGAATAACAGGTTTTACTCTACAAAACATCGACCTGTCCCGGGCTTGCCGCGAGAGCCTTGGAACAGGTAACTACAAGATAGAAGGTAGCCGGGTCAGCTGCCTGGAAGAAGATGAGGCTGAAAGTGTCGCTAATCAGCCGGCGAGGCCGATGCCCCCTTCTTCGCCCGTTGACAGAATTCCACCAATGCCTGGCCCGGGCAATGGTCCCATTCCATTCCCCCAGCCAGGCATGGGGCCAGGTTCCATGCCACCGATGCCCATGCCTATGCCCTTCTCTGCACCACAACCCGGGGCACAGCCGGGAGCAATGCCACCAGAAAGCACCTACCCGGAAACGCTTGCCTGCCAGAGGCTCGGAGGCAAGTGGCGCAGTGGAACAGTCCCGATGGCTGACCAGATTAAGCGAGAGGCAGAACAAAAAGCCACTGAATGTGATTTTCCTCCCATGTGTCCACAAATTGCCTTTGAACAGACATTCCAGGGATATATGAATATAGTCACCATCTGGCAATGTCATCTCATGTTCATCGAACACCCTGAAGGAAAAGAGCATGATGACATCAAGACTGCTATCGAAGAGGCTTGCGAGATCGAAAAGCGTCTTGACCAGATGAGTGAGAACCTGATGTCGCTTGGTGCAAGCATGAATTCACCAGTCCACGAGCAGTTAATGAGCTGGCTGGAAGTTAAAAGTGTTTGCGAAGAGAGCGACTTCGATCTCTACTTCGTATTCGCCGACACTGCCGGCAGTACTATCGAGGGAGCTCTGCCAATGGGCGTTCCACTTGCTGTTGAACTCAGGTACAAACGCGCGCCCAAGAATTATGAGCAGTCCGTCAAACTGGAACTGGGCGAGAACTTTTCGACCTCAATGGAACTTTCTGTCTTTCCCGTCGAAGGTAATCCGAAGCGTTTTCGCAGCTCTCCCTTTACTCTAATCATGCCGGAGATCTGACCGATGATCCGACTGAAAAACATAGCTCTGTATCAGTTGCATTGATTCTTGTTCTGGGCGGCTTGCCAGCCCATGCACAGGAAAAGAAATCGGTACCTGTTGGGCCCTGCGATCCTGTACGAGCAACTGCTGGTGACAAGAAAACTGAAGCACAGGTTGCACCACCAGGTACGGCAAAACCAATTCCCATCCCATTTGAAGAAGCCCGTCAGCGCTTTGATGAAATACAAAATAACTATTTTGCTGAAAATGCGACTGAAGAACAAAAACGCCAAGCACAAAATGAGATGCATGATTTGTCCAACAGGATAGAGGCAGAACATGCTCGTTTACGCGAGACTGGAGAGGATAACGTTGTTTTCGACGACATGACGCGTTTGCGGGATTCGGTTACGGCTGCAACAAAAGGCATCGATAGCGAGATGGGCCCTTCGCAATCCGTAACAAGTCAGCCAACAATAAAGAAAGAGCCTGGAGCATCAATTCCCACCTATTACGTCAATGAAGCAGCTGCAGACGCGGCTGCCGAGTTGCGGACAGTTCAAGAGCGCTTCAGGGATTACCTGAAAACCGAACCTGATGAGAGTGAACACCCACTGAAGCATGTCGAGTGGCGACCTCGACGCAATAAGCTTCTCGTTGACATGATGATGGCAGAAGAACAATTTGCATGGGATGCCGCAGGTGGCTATACCAAGGAAGAGCGTGACACACTTGCAGATCCCTATGCCGCCATGAGGAACTTACGAAACAGCATGGCAGATATTGCCAAACAGAACCAGGAGATAGACCGTCTCCTTGGAGATATGGCTGCTTTTGAGGAACAACATAGCAAGATGATGCATGGTATAGCAGAGGGGCCCCATACGTCCGGCTTTGGCCGGGCCAACTACCTGGGAATTGCCCTCGTTCGTGTAGCGCATGGCCTAGTAGTCGACAGAATAAATGCCATGAACCTGAAGTTGGGTGCTGACCAGGAACGATTACTAAGAGAACTGGAGGATGTTACCGAGGCACTTAACAATGCCTATCGTTCCAGGCGCGAGCGTGGAATCAGAAACATACGCCGGAAAGCATGTGAACAAGCGCTAAATCAAGGTCAGGGGGATCCTGAGCCATTCCGTGTCCATCGGCCGATATGGCGAGATGTTGAAAATACGTTCATCAATCGCTTGAGCGAACACCTTAATAAACGACTTGGAAAATCAGCACCAAAACTATTAAAAGATGACGTGAATTCAATTTCCAAGTGCAACTCAACAGAGTTGGTTAGAGGGCAAGCTGCGGTAGCATAGGTAGCTTCTCTCACCGACCAAAGTTAGAGGA
>NZ_MPQG01000034.1:0-4964 GCF_002020255.1 Solemya velum gill symbiont
TGCTCCTCTAACTTTGGTCGGTGAGAGAAGCTACCTATGCTACCGCAGCTTGCCCTCTAACCAACTCTGTTGAGTTGCACTTGGAAATTGAATTCACGCCCTCTTTTCCTGAATCAATCGAGAAGTAGCGAGTATTTCGACCTCTCAAACAGGATATGATCAACCAAAAAAGCGACTGGCTTTTTGTTCTGATGCGCCAAACCAGGAGCTTCTCCTTCGCTGGTTGAGGGAGGGGTCTCGCCGTCAGGATAGAGGAGCTCGATATGTGCTGCTGTCATGGATTCGCCTGTCGTTCTGAATTTGTGACCTTGATACTAGTGTGATCTTTTGTCAGTTTCTGCCACCGCCGTGTTGGCGAATTGACTTAGCATCTTAATCTTGGCCTGTTCATGCATGATCAGGTAACTATCAAGATGGCTCGATGCAGCATGCGCCCTGTTATACGTTGTATTCATGGCTGCATTGGCCTCGAACACAAACACCCTGTTATCGGGCATCAGGGAGAAATCCATGCCGCAATAATCCAGCCCGGTCCCTGAAAAGAGTGTTTGTATATTTCTCATGCCATCGTTTCCAAGTACTTCTTCACAGTTGACAAGGAAATCGGTCTCCTCCTGGATAAAAGTCTCGGTATCGCGCATGAAGTTATTCTTGTTTGCGGCGTGAAGATTCCACTCCTTGTCGATAATCAGGTGACGGGGGTAAATCTTTCCGTCAATCCAGAGGATGCGGTACTTTCTGTAGAAGCCGTCAGCGCTGCGATAATCATGAAACTCGATCAGGTAGTAGTTGCGTCCGTCAAAGGCAAATCGTTCCAGTTCGCGAATATCATCGAGTGACTCAAGCAAGTACATGCCTTGCCCGCCATGCTTGCCTGCTGGTCGAATGATCAGCGGCAGGGCAATCTCTCCCGACTCAACCAGGTTCTGTACTTCCTTGAGGGAGTGGGGCGAGATGCTCAGGGTTTTCGGGATTTTCAGTCCGTTAATGTCACTGAAGTGCCGGAAGAGTCCATCCCGTGTCAGGCGCAGAACTTTGGCCGGATGATTCAGGGTGGGAATGCTGTTCTCGTCAACAAATTGAATCGCATATTCGAGTGACTTTCTGCTGATATCCGGGTCGCAAATAAAGTTAAAGGCGAAATCAACCCCGGGGGTGTCGATACGTTTTGGCCGTGATCCGCCCAGTATCATCGTCTGGTGTTCGTACTCGTCCATTCGCTCATTCTCAAGCAGGTGGAGGTTGCCATTGTACGAGTAGTTGAACCCCCCGAGAGCGTGATCATAGTTATCAACACTTATCTGATGATTGTCTGGAATCGCCTTGATATGCAGCATGACAGGTTTGCGACTATTGACTGCCTGTTGTTTGCTGCTTCCGGTCTTTATGCTCAGGCTGGGCGATGGGAGGCTTGACGGTTTAATTTTCATAATCAGATGATGCGTCTTCTTCTGGCCAAGGGTGGCAGTGGTTTTCAAGCGATCAGTTTATCAGGTTTGGTTTGAACATAAAAAACGGGACCCGAAGGTCCCGTTCCTGATCATGCAATTTCTGAAATGAATCAGAACTTGTGGATCATGCCGAGAGAGAAGCCGGTTGTAGCATCATCTTCAGCTTTGAGGTGAGCATCATCACTATCGCCGTAGGCTACATAGGCAGTGGTGCGCTTGCTCAGTGTGTGAGTCAGGCCGATGCCCCAGCTATCATCATTCCTGCCGTGATCATTGTCTTCACGACCCCAGGCGACAACCAGTTTGTTGTTGCCGAAGCTGTAGCTACCACTAATATTGTAGTTCTTCTCGTGGTCTTCGTTGTCATCAACGTAGGTAGCCGCAATAGTGAAGGCATTCATCGTATAGCCAACACCAAGCATGAAACGATCATCATCATCATTTCTTTCATCTTCGTATGCAGCAGCAAGTTTCAAACCGTTGTTGCTGTACATGACACCAATAGAGTACTCATCAGCAAGACCGTTGTTATTATTGCTTTCGCCGGCCTGAATTGAAGCAGCAAACGTCAGGCCGTTCATGTTTGGAGAGATATATGCGATTGTATCACTCCAGCGATTCTCTTCGACACTACCCAGGCTATTTGCATCGATGAGCGTATCACCCATCATGTCAATACCGGTGCTGTACCATGCCATCTTAAAAGGCGTGTCGTGGTTACCGTAGAGGAAAGTACCCCAGTCGCCGGTCAGGCCGATGTTAGCGTTACGACCACTGCTGTCCCATGCGCCGCCATCAGAGAAGTCATAACCGGTTTCAGCTTTCCAGATCAGGCTCAGGCCGTTACCGAGGTCTTCGGTGCCCTTGAAACCGATACGTGAAGCACGAGAAGAGACATGCCATGCGCTGTAATGAGGACGTAACAAGTCGTGTTCGAGGTGGTCGATAGAGACGTGTACCTGGCCGTATATAGTCACGCCAGCGTTTGCAGCAGGAGCTGCAATGGCAGCAGCGACAGCCGCGGCAACGATTGATTTTTTCATTAAAATTCCCCTTGAATTCAGTATTTTATATTTGCGCAGATTTTGAGCGAGGGCGTTCCAGCATCAGCTCTTGGATAATTATAGGTATAGCTTATTCAAGCGCGTTGTAAAAATGTCACGGAATTTGCATGAAAGTTTGTGGGGTTGGTATGTCGGTTATGCAGGAGAAATTCCTGCCATTCGTTCATCCCTGTACAGCAAAACGGGACCCGAAGGCCCCGTTCCAGATCATACAATTTCTAAAATGAATTAGAAGTTGTGGATCATACCGGCAGAGAAAGTACTTCTTCCGTCGTCGTACATATCATCAGATGTTGCATAACCGATGTAAGCAGTTGAGCGCTTGCTCAGCTTGTGCTCTGCACCGATGCCCCAAACTGTTGAAGTTGGATAGCCGTCGCGCCAGTCAGTCTGGCCGTACTTTACGACGAAGTTGTTGTTGCCCATTGCAACGCCAACAGACAGAAGTGCAGTTTTGTCATCTTCGTAGTCCTGGTACAGACCAGCAACTGTGACGTTGTTCATGGTGTAACCAGCTGTGACGAGGAACTTCTCGTCATCGTCACCCAGATCTTCGTAGCCAGCAGCCAGCTTCAGACCGTTGTTGCTGTACATGCCAGAAACAGAAACTGCATCAGCAAGACCGGTTCCATTGTCGAAGTTGTTGCCTTCGCCAGGAACGATAGCAGCAGCAATGGTCAGACCGTTCATGTTTGGAGAAACATAGGCGATCGCGTTTGCTGCACGGACATGTGACAGGTCAATTGCACCATGCTCGCCGAAATCGAGGACAGTATCGCCCATCATCTCGATGCCGCCAGCGTAGTATGACATCTTGTAAGGCGTGTCGTGGATACCGTAGAGGAAAGTACCCCAGTCACCGGCAAGACCGATGTAGGCGTTACGACCAGAATCCCACGCGCTGCCGTCAGCGAAGTCATAAGTGGTTTCAGCTTTCCAGGTCAGGCTCAGGCCGTTACCGAGATCCTCGGTGCCCTTGAAGCCGATACGAGAAGCGCGTGACTTGACTCTCCACTCGCTGTAATCAAATGATGAGTTACAGCAGTCATCGTAGTCGTAATGGTCGATAGAAACGTGGACTTTACCGTAGGTGGTAACGCCAGCGTTTGCAGCAGGAGCTGCAACAGCAGCAGCAACAGCTGCAGCGATAATTGATTTTTTCATGAAAATCCCCTTGGATTTAGTAATCTTTGGATTTGTACAAATCTTGAGCGTAAGAATAAAGTCTTAACAAACTCCTGCATAAGTATAGGTAACGAATCCGGTAACAGCAAGAGAATTTCATGTTTTTTGCGGTACTTTCCGCATTTGTTGTAAAAATGTATCGAAATATACGAAATATCCTGCTGGCTCGGGCTTTCAGGCCGGTTTACTGCGTTATGGGAGGTGCAACTAGTGATTCATATTTTTTCAGCCGCCATTCGTACATCCCTGTACAGCAAAACGGGGCCCGAAGGCCCCGTTGCATGAATACAAGTTTCTAAAAAGATTAGAAGTTGTGGATCAGGCCGATAGAGAAGCCGGAGGTAGCATCCATTTCGGTCTTCATTTCAAGGGTGTCCTCTTCATCAGTCGATGCGTATGCTGCATAGGCAGTTGTACGCTTGCTCAGTGCATGAGTCAGGCCAACACCCCAGCTGACATCATCTGAACCACCGTCATTGTCTTCGTGACCATAAGCGAGAACCAACTTGTTGTTGCCGAAGCTGTAGCTACCACTAACGTTCAGGCTCTTCTCATCATCCTCATCGTCATCAACATAGTTGGCAGCGATAGAGAAAGCATTCATGGTGTAACCGGCACCGATCATGAAACGGTCGTTGTCGTCCGCATTGTCACCGAGATCGCCTTCGTCTTCATATGCAGCAGCCAGCTTTAGGCCGTTGTTGCTGTACATGACGCCAACTGATATGCCGTCCGTAAGTCCAGTTGCGTTATTTGTGCCTTCACCAGGAACGATTGCGGCGGCAAAAGTCAGGCCGTTCATGTTAGGTGAAACATAGGCAATTGCGTTGCTGAAACGGTTCTCTTCGACGCTGGCCAGGCCATTGGCGTCCATGATGGTGTCGCCCATCATGTCGATGCCGGTGCTGTACCATGCCATTTTGTATGGACCGTCATGACGGCCATAGAGGAAAGTACCCCAGTCGCCAGTCAGGCCGATGTAAGCGTTACGACCACTGCTGTCCCACGCACCGCCATCTGAGAAGTCATAACCGGTTTCAGCTTTCCAGATCAGGCTCAGGCCGTTACCGAGATCTTCCGTGCCCTTGAAGCCGATACGTGAAGCACGAGAGTAAACGCCCCAAATGCCGTCGTAATCGGAGTTGAAGTCGTGCTGGGTGTAGTCAATAGAGACATGTACCTTACCGTAAAGAGTAACGCCTGCGTTTGCTGCTGGAGCCGCAACTGCAACAGCAATGGCTGCTGCGATGATTGATTTTTTCAT
>NZ_MPQG01000035.1:0-2323 GCF_002020255.1 Solemya velum gill symbiont
TTTCTGGACGATTTCTTCCGGTTTGTGTCGTTTGATTCCCATTTTCGGTCCTCCGTTTTACTCATCATAAGGGTGGACCAACTTATTGGGGGAGGATCATACTGAATCTCACCTCTTAATACTTCTCCGTAAAACCGGGTGCTTATTTTACTAAACTGTTAATAGAGGAATGAATCGTAACAAAGAGAACTCTTTGCGATTCAGTTCTGACTGTATAAATGGAGGAGAATAGCCATGAATACAAAAAGTAATATTCTATGTTTACAAGTGCTTATCTCTCTATTTCTGGCAATTGCATTACTATTGCCTGCTTCTACCGCATTTGCTGATACCCGTTTATCCGGAAAAGAGATAAAACAACTGGTCAGCAACAGTACGGCTATAGGCCACCGCAAGCTGCAGGGCAGAAAAAGCGAATACCTGGTACACACAGTCGTATTCAAAACCTATTTCAATGCGAACGGAGAATTGGTTGAGAAAGTCGACTCCACGGGCGGCGCCTCAAGCAGCTCTGGAGGTTCAGGCTACCCAGCACATGGCCAGTGGAAAGTTGCAAATGGCAAGCTATGCTTTTCTTTCAGAGACTCATTGGTAGATAAGGGTAAACTGAAGTGCCTGAAGGTGCTCAAAAAGGCTGGCGGCTCATACGAACTGACCAAAGGAAGCGGTGAAGTAAACAGAGTATGGAAAGAGGTTCTTCCAGGAAATCCGTATAAACTTAAATAATAGTGTATCCAGCGCAAGGGATGGTATGCAAAAAGAGATACTGCAAAAGCTCGAAAAACGTTTGGGCACCATTCATGCCCGCCAACGTCTCGGCATAGAGACCGATAAAGAGCACCATGTCTTTGGTGGAGGACTAAATTTCTTTCATCCGGAAAACTGGTATTCCATCCATTCACTCATACGTTATACATTACGCATCACTGGCTTTTACGGGCGTGGTTGGCGCAATACGCTCAATATCCATGTGCGCAACAACGATATTCTCCTGGATAACCTTCCACCAGAATTTGATGGCTACACCATTCTCCATATGAGCGACCTGCATGCCGACATGAATCCACCGGCAATGGAGGCACTCATCAATACTGTTGGTGAACTTGAATATGATATCTGTGTACTGACAGGTGATTACCGGGCACAGACTAGCGGATCGTTTGAACGAGTCCTGCAAGAGATGGAAACACTTTGCGAGAACTTATCATCTCCAGTGTATGGAATCCTGGGTAATCACGACAGCATTCGCATGCTGCCCGACATGGAGTCGATGGGCATCCAGATGCTTTTGAATGAACAGGTTTCGCTGCACAGGGGGGAAGAGTCAATCTCACTGGCAGGTGTCGATGATCCCCACTATTACCGTGTGGATAATGTCGAAAAAGCAGCGGAAAATATTCCTCCCGACAATGTCTCCCTGCTACTTTCACATACACCGGAAATTTATCGGCAAGCCGCCCATGCAGGTTTCGATGCGATGTTTTGTGGTCACACCCATGGTGGGCAGATATGCCTTCCAGGCGGCGTTCCGATCACTCTGGATGCCAAATTACCGCGTCACATGGGCAAAGGTGCCTGGCGTTATAACAGTATGCAAGGTTACACCTCGGCAGGAGCAGGGACTTGCATTGTGAGTGTGCGCATCAACTGTCCGCCGGAAATCACACTGCACCGCTTACGCTGCGCCTGAATTTACCGAATTCAGTATGGATGTCGCCGTATACCCAGGTGGTATGCAAGACGCGATAGCAGAAAACTTGCGATTACAAAAGCCAGCATCAGTAACACCAGCTTCATCCATGAAAGTTCAAACAGGGGTGCAATGGCTAATAAAGGAAAAAGTGATTCAGGCACCTGGTCCAGTAACAGCGCCGGTGCGCTGGGCTGCATACCCATACGACGCTTGATGAAACTCGAGAACAAATCCCCCAGCATCGCAAAACTACCGACAAGGAAACCTGCACGCCAACCATAGCCAAAGAGCAGCGCCAGGAATACACATGTCAAAATGGCCACCACCACTCCCGACACCGTCTTGGAAGAGCCGAACAATGGTTTTTGATCAACAAACAGACGGCCTCCATCCAAAGGCCATCTCCAGCGCTCACCAAGCAGGTGGCGTGTGGCTATGGGAGCGCCATTTGCACCCAGGAGAAGCAGGAACAAAAATAAATCAGCCGCAGTCATCAGACCTCTGTTTCTTCAGAAATCGATACCTATTAATATACGCGGATTCAACTCACTAGTGCAACGGATGGGTTAATCCCGAAAAATACTTGATTGGGCGTTTTAATGCCAAGACATTTTCGGGGACGATTGTTCA
>NZ_MPQG01000036.1:0-2138 GCF_002020255.1 Solemya velum gill symbiont
CGTCGTGAATGAGAGTTGTTTCATGGATATGTCTGTTGATTGTTGTCTGACCTTGATTATGTCAATATTGTGCTTTGACGGGAATAAATCAGAGTTTCCTAAGGTAATCAAACTAGGTCTACACAACATCGGGTTATTGGTGATGTTGTGTAGACCTTTTCATTTCAACAACGCCGCATTAGCGGGTTTGGTTTACATTATTTGGTATATTAATACCAAAGGTGTTAAAACCCTGTCAAAATAAACTAGATGGTTTATACTGTTCGTGATATTCATACCTTGGGTGTTAAAATGCCATCTAAAATAAACTGGCTTGTTGCTCATACTTCTCCTGGTGCGCTAGTACTTCAGCAATGGCTGACTGAAAACGGTGTGAGCTATTCCTTGGCTCAAAAGTACGCGCAGAACGGTTGGCTAAAGAAGCTATGTTCTGGCGTGTATTATCGTCCAGATGCACAGGGCGATATAAAGCCAACTTGGGTTGATGCCATTCAAGCATTAGATGTGCAATTGGGCGTTTCAGTTCATTTGGCTGGATTGAGCAGCTTAACTCACCAGGGACTGAGTCACTATTTACAGCTGAACAAAGAGCAAGTTTGGATTTGCGTTAAAAACAAGTCGTCCTTACCAAAATGGTTTCGTGAATTCCCTTATCAGAATTGGTTTTACTGTGGAAGCCATAAGCTTGAAGTGAATCCCGAGAAAGATTTGAAAAGGATCACGGTTAAAGAGAAAGAACTCACTGTCAGTTGTGCAGAACTTGCTGCCTATGAAGTGGTAGACGCGATTGGGAAGCTGATTTCATTTGAGCATGTCGCAGAATTATTTCAGGGTTTAGTCAATCTTAGCCCTAGAAAAGTACAAGATATTCTTGAGCGAAGCAGCTCTGTTCAGGCAAACCGAATATTTCTATTTCTGGGTCGGTACTACGATCACCAGTGGGTCAATCGCATAGATGAAACAAGAATTAAATTGGGTGCAGGAAAGCGGCAGGTTGTCGAAAAAGGACGTTTTGATGAGCGATATCAAATCACAGTGCCAGAGATATTAAGCGTCAAAAAAGGTGAACAACATAATGGATAAAGATAGCCCATATTACAAACAGGTTTCCTTGCTCATAAGAATGCTTCCTGTGGTAGCAACAGAGACAGTTTTTGCACTTAAAGGTGGCACCGCTATTAATTTATTTGTGAGAGATTTTCCTCGGTTATCTGTAGATATTGATCTTGCTTATCTTCCACTTGAACCAAGAGATGAGGCTTTGGTTAATGTCAGGGCTGCATTGCAGCGCATTACAGACAGAATCAATACTCAACCAGATATCCGAGCGGCATTTCAGGAAAATAAAGCTGATGACCTGAGAATCGTTGTATCAAGTCCGGTTGCGACAATCAAAATTGAAGTGTCGCCCGTCGCCAGAGGTACATTGCATAGTGCAGAGATAATGCCAGTTCAAGAGTCTGTTGAAGACGAGTTTGGTTATGCTGAGATTCAGGTAGTCAGTCTTCCCGATCTGTATGGTGGGAAATTGTGTGCTGCAATGGATCGCCAACATCCTCGCGACTTATTTGATGTGCGTATGTTACTTGGCAGTGAAGGGATTTCGAGAGAGATTTTAGTGGGCTTTTTAACCTATACACTAAGTCATCCTCGGCCTATTAATGAAGTCATGTCGCCAAACTGGCAGCCTCTGAATGAGAAATTTCAGGCAGAATTTGACGGAATGACTTTTGAAAAAGTTGAATGCGAAGACTTAGCCTCTGTTAGGCCTATCATGTTACTTGAACTGCAAAAACATTTCACTGAAAGGGATCATGCCTTCCTCATGTCATTCAAAAGAGGGCAGCCTGACTGGGCATTGTTTGATTATCCTAATGCAGCAGACTTGCCAGCGATTCGTTGGAAGTTGCAGAACATATACAAATTGGCAAAGAATCAAGCAAAACATCAAGAGCAATTAGATAAATTGAAGCAAGTGCTTGATGATTGGCTTGTTAACGCAAACGCCGAGTAATTCGTTTATAACAAACCTCACCTAGGGAAACTCTGATTTATTCCCGTCAAAGCACAATATTGACATAATCAAGGTCAGACAACAATCAACAGACATATCCATGAAACAACTCTCATTCACGACG
>NZ_MPQG01000037.1:0-2263 GCF_002020255.1 Solemya velum gill symbiont
TAATCAATGAGAAATACCACAACTATTTTGTACCGTACTGTTGATCCGAAATTTGGCGAATTGCGCCATATGTGTTTTCAGAGGTGGTCTAGAATGGTTAATAACTCCATTATTTCGTAGTTTAATATATTAACGGTATTCTCCATGTATTGTATTGATATTCCCCAACAAGTATACTCTGTGTCATAACATTAATGTTGAACCGTAAAATAATAAAATGAGAATTTGTAGGAATACTGATGGAATTTCGAAGTGATCGTCCTCTTTCAAAAGTCGTTATTTGCCTAGACACTATCGCAACATGGCTGAAATTAGTTCACAATAGAGCTAAAGTATTAAACTAAACGGTCATACTGAAAACACATTGCAAAATCCAATACAGATTGATTTATTGAAGCCATTCTGCATTACAAAAGCACACAGAAAGCAACACTTCGGGTCGAATTGTCCAGTCACAAAATGGGATGTTTTCAATACGGTCCGCGCCCATCGTTCTTCCTGATATATGTGGGATTTGTCTATAGTAGCCATTCACATTTTGTGTTTTTTGTGCATACATCGCACTGAAGCTTGTCTTGTTTTCGTAGTGAAGAATTACTCGTCGACACCATGTCAACAACTCCCAAGAAGTCTGCTGCAAAGCCCAAGAAGCCTGTTGCTCATCCGAAATATAGCGAAATGGTGAAAACTGCAGTGACGACCCTGAAAGAGCGTGGTGGATCGTCCCGTCAAGCGATCTTGAAATACATAATAGCGAACTATAGTGTGGGAGCAGATGCGAAATCAGTTAACAGCCATTTGAAGATAGCTCTCCGTAATGGTGTTAAATCTGGTTCTCTAAAGCAGTCCAAAGGTACGGGTGCATCTGGGTCCTTCCGCATAGGCGAGAAAGAAAAAATTGAGAAAAAGAAGCCTGCGCCAAAGAAAGTTACTAAACCAAAAGCAGCGGCAAAACCCAAAGCTCCGAAACCTAAAAGTACACCGAAGAAGGCAGCGGTGGCAAAGAAATCGGTGAAGAAAGACGATAAAAAGACCAAGAAGACCACCAAGCCAAAAGCTACGGGGGCCACTAAAACAAAGACTGCTGCCAAGAAGACCCCAAAGAAGGCCGCGAAACCGAAACCAAAAACTAAAACACCAAAGAAGAAGACCGCCAAGAAGGAGTGATTGATTGAACCAACACCAGCTGCACTGGGCAGACAAAGGCCCTTTTCAGGGCCAATCAAATTTTCGAAAGATTACTCACATGTTGCTATTATGCCACTCGTCCTTCAAATCAAATCACACCATTCCCCGCAAACATCATTCACCTCTTCTACTTCGTCAGCCATTTCTTGAAACTTTTTAATAATTTCCAACTTACTTCAGCTAGTCATTATCAATCATAATATGTGACAAGTGTGTCAATAAACACTTACAAAATACGAACCTTACAATGGCAATGCAGAATATTGAATTCTAATTTGGCACTTTTCTTATAATTCATTAGAATTCGGCAAATCACCAGTCTATAGCTGTATTTTCATCCAGTGAAGATAATTTCAATGTGTTTAAAACGTTGGTAGAAAACAATAGAATGCACAAACCAGACAGGCGTATATAACTTCTACATTTAAAATATACACGAATAGTATCCACATCACATGATACATAGCTGATGGTCATTCTCTGGCTTGTGAGCTAGGCTTGATTTCTACACGCTAACAGAGTTTGTCACCAGATAGCTATATTAGTGGAGAAAACAGCAAAAACCAAAGCGACGTATCAGGCGTTATTTCAGATTCGTATATAAAACATTTTCGAACCTAAATTTTGAACGTGAAAGACTTGTTGGATGAATCTTGACAAAGGATTAGATTGAATCATATTAAGCCGCGTGATATATCCATACTACTACATGCTAAGAATTCTGAATGTATTCTGTGTGTGTGATCATATACACTCTCTTTTCTCTTTTCAACGTGGTAGCGGAGTTCTTTGTAATATTGGTGTGATATATCACATGTCTCATTAGCTTAAGTACTGTTTTCGTTTTTAATAATTCTTTATATGCAGACCGGGTGTTCAATAAATGTTTAGTTGTTATTGTAACTTTTGGAACAGCGACAATGATAGTTTACGATGAAATGGCATTGCTGTGCAATTAAAATTGTTACCCCCCAGTTGATATTCTATATATAGGAAAGTCGAACTATGAGTCAATAAAAATATACACATGTTTATTTTTTGAGATTCAACAATAAAATAACGTTACAGCTCAATT
>NZ_MPQG01000038.1:0-1521 GCF_002020255.1 Solemya velum gill symbiont
CGGAAGGATTCTATCGAGGTCTGCGAGAAATCAACGTACCGAGAAGTCTCATCGGAAACACCGAGAGACTGAAAACGCATCTGGATGGTCACTTGGGTTTACCTCCGGGTATCCCCGAACGCACGGGGATAAAAGTGGAAAAGAAACGGAAATGGATCAGTCTATAAGAAGGAGTGTCAGACAATCGAGACCGAAAACGCGAGATGTCGGATTGGGAAAATTATTTGAATTCGATTTACTTTGATCCCAAACACCCTGCTAGTTTCGGTGGCCCAGACAAACTTTACAGAACGGTAAAGTCCGAAGGCAGATATCGTATAAGAAAAGAACGTATAAGAAAATGGTTACAAGATCGGGAAACGTACTCTTTAACTCGGGGTGCTAGAAGACGTTTTACCAGGTCGAGAGTGATCGTGGAAGGACTCGACAGTCAGTGGGACTCGGATCTGATGGACATGACTAGTCTCTCTAAAGACAACGACGGCATCAATTTCGTGCTGGTGGCCATCGACATCTTTTCACGCAAACTCTGGTGTAGACCCATCAAAAACAAGACCGGTACGGAAGTGGCAAAGGCCTTGAGAAATATTTTCGAAGAAGGTAGACAACCCAAATACACGCTACGTACGGACAAAGGGAAAGAATTCGTTAATAACGAGGTCGGGAAACTGTTACGAGAAAAGGGGATTCATCACATCGTTTCTCATAACGAGACCAAGGCCAATTATGCCGAACGTGTCATCAAAACGATCAAACAGAAACTGTTGCGTTACGTCATGAAAAAACAGAGTTACCGTTACGTCGACGTGTTGCAGGACGTCGTGAAGAGTTATAACAACACGATACATAGGTCGCTACGCGACACACCCAACTCTATCAACGAGAAAAACGAGAGCGAATCTCGGTTCCGTCAGTATCTCATAAGAAAACCTAAACCTTTCCGCAATTCGAAGTTCAAGTACGACGTCGGGGATACGGTGCGTATTTCGCACGTGAGAGGCATCTTCGATCGCGAGTACTCTCAAAAATGGACGGGGGAAATATTCAAAGTCGAAAACAGATACCACCGAGAAGGCATCCCCGTGTACAAATTAGAAGACTGGAACGGTGAAAATGTTGAGGGTACGTTCTACGAAGCCGAACTACAGTCCGTACGCGTGGACGAAAACACTCCTTACAAAATCGAAAAGATATTGAGAAGAAAAGGAAAGGGTGCCCGGAAACAAGTTTTGGTTCGCTGGCTTCACTGGCCTCAAAAGTACGATTCGTGGATCCCGGAATCGGAAGTCAAAAACTATCAGAGTTTATAAGAGAGAGGGAATGTCGACTCGAGGGGTAAACACGATGACGAGTGATACGCCATTCGTCGGCCAATTCGATCGAGAGTTAGAGAGACATTCTCTGGATGTAGAGAACATACGGTGTCACTTGAACGTCGTCAAATGGATAGGCGTCGGCCTCGTTCTGATCATCATCGTGACACCCATTTCTATAGGACTGTCGACGTGTCGCGTAAAACGA
>NZ_MPQG01000039.1:0-1140 GCF_002020255.1 Solemya velum gill symbiont
TATAGACCCGTGAATCAACTGACGGGAGGATCGGCGATCGAATTCACCATACCTCCCATGGCGAACACGTATTTGGATCTGCAGAGGACCTTATTGAACCTAAAAGTGAAAATTACGAAGAGTGACGGAAGCGATGTGGGAGCTCTTACGGACGATGAAGTAGGTCTGGTCAACGCTCCACTACATACCCTATTTTCTCAAGTGGACTTGAACGTACAGCAACAGCCCATGAGCGAAGTCGGGTCCTGTTATCCCTACAAGGCCTATTTGGACGTACTATTGAATACGGAAGATAAGGTGGAATTGACCAGTCAACTGTTCGCGAAAGACATTAAGTCTAACGACGTCACTATTATCGGTGCAAGCAATACAGGTCTAGTCACGAGATCTTTCTTCACCCAGGAGGGGAAAACGGTCGAGCTCTTGGGTCGACTCCAGTTGGATCTGTGTCAACAAGATCGTTGGCTCCTCAACGGTTTACCGATACACTTGAAATTGTGGCAGAGCAGGGATACCTTTAGATTGTTGGCGAAAGACGAGTCGGCACAGTACAAGCTGAAGATCGAGGATGCCAGTTTGAAAGTGGCCACGGTGAAGGTCGATCCCGGCGTCATCGTGGCTCACGAGGAAGCCCTGAAAAAAGGAAACGACGCACTATACCCTTTCGTTAAATCCCTCGTCAAGACCTATGCGGTGTCACAGGGGCAGTTCGCCTTTTACGTGGACGATCTGTTTCAAGGAAGAGTACCTCATCGTTTGATCGTGGGACTGGTCTCATCGAATGCCGTCAACGGAAAATACACAAAGAATCCCTTCAATTTTAAACCCTTCGATTGTAACAAAGTGGGTTTCTACGTGGACGGACAGTCGGTACCGTCCCAGCCTCTACAACCTAACTACTCGGCCGAACAGTATACAGAAGCTTACGACACTCTAAAGAAGGCCGGTGGCCGAGCCGTGGACATCTGTTGGCTTAATTATAAGAAGGGTTACTGTCTGTACGTCATCGAACCTTTCGGCGTCTATAGGCCACACGGTCCGTCACGAAAAGGCCACACCCGTTTAGAACTGAATTTCGGTACGGCCTTACCCGAGACCGTGACTGTCGTCGTTTACGCCAAGTTCCCGGCTTTGATGAGA
>NZ_MPQG01000040.1:0-1110 GCF_002020255.1 Solemya velum gill symbiont
TAACCACTAGACCACACCGGATACACTATAAAAGAGGTTAAATAATTCTGAAATAGTTATATATCTATGACCTACGCTTTAAACACTACCGCACCGAATCATATTTAGGCGAGACATTCTCAGAATAATGAAAAAAAATTCCAAAAATAGATAATGAATACAATTCACTGACAATTGGAAATATATACATATAAATCCAAAAAATATTTCAACACTTAAAAATACAAAAGAACATGTTCCGGTGCCGGGAATCGAACCCGGGCCGCCTGGGTGAAAACCAGGAATCCTAACCACTAGACCACACCGGATCTGGTTTTCAACACATCATTTAGCCTACATAACAAACTCCCCATCCAGTGCATTGTGCATGCGCATTCGAAACGCGTCACCTACTTCAATTCCGTAGTTAGTATATATGTGAAGAGGTTGAATGTATCAATTCGGAATTTTTAATTCGAAACAAAATCCTTTATTTTAGTAAATTTATGAGTCAGAATACATTACGAATAACCAGACTCATCGAAATAGATACAATATACTTGGAAGCACTTGTCTGTCAGGATGGCCGAGCGGTCTAAGGCGCTGCGTTCAGGTCGCAGTCGGGTCTTCCCGGCGTGGGTTCGAATCCCACTCCTGACATCAATTGTTTTGTATTTCTGCATTGAAAACATTCTATTTACCACAGGGAGTGAATACATACATTACTCGCTCAATTCTTGTTTTCACATCACAAGCCAAAACGAATACTTCAGACATCCGTTCCCTTAAGTTATACGTATTCCAGGGTGCATGTTCCCGTCAAAAGTAATGGGTTAGATAGTGCCCAACGAGTAGGTATTGCATGCACGGAGGCAGCATGAGACTGTTGCTATAGTTACATCCAACAGCCCCCCAACGTCATAGCAAGGGCACGTAATAAACACGTCATAACAATAACCAAGTTTTGGGGAATCAGACAGAGTTTGAACAACGCACTAAAAAGCATCTTCCGGTGCCGGGAATCGAACCCGGGCCGCCTGGGTGAAAACCAGGAATCCTAACCACTAGACCACACCGGATACACTATAAAAGAGGTTAAATAATTCTGAAATAGTTATATATCTATGACCT
>NZ_MPQG01000005.1:0-122121 GCF_002020255.1 Solemya velum gill symbiont
TGCTCCTCTAACTTTGGTCGGTGAGAGAAGCTACCTATGCTACCGCAGCTTGCCCTCTAACCAACTCTGTTGAGTTGCACTTGGAAATTGAATTCACGGTTTGTTGCAGCTCCATTTTCCTGATTTAGAACAAAAACCTGCAGGTCAGGAGTGGGGCTTTGATGCATTACCACTGGGCTGTAGAGAAAGGCGCACACAGGTGCGCCTTTTTTTAATCAGTTGAGCCTCGGAAACCTCTATTGACCAGGTTGAGGCATTGGGCGAGGAGCTGGCATGTTCGTACCACCAGGAATTGGAACCGGCGTTGCTGAAACACCGCCCTGCGGAACTGCCATTGTCGGATTGGTATTGCCAACATTGGCAGACGGCATCTGTACTGCGGGATTCATCTTGCCTGTATGCATTTTGAACTGGTTATCTACCGGACGGGCTTGAACAGGCGGGTCATCCTCTTCTTCCTGGGAAAACGCAATTCCTGTCAGGCCCAAAGCTAACATGCCGGCAATGAGTAACGTGCTCATAATGAGTTTCAACGAACGGGAATGATTCATTGTTATATACCTCTCTTTTCATTATGACTGTGCAACTATTAATATCGGCCCTCTCCATCAAGGTGTCAATATTCTTAAAGTGCGCTGAATTATTCACAAGTGATGTGCTTGAAATGAAGTATATAGAAAGGCCTGATATATATTGAATCTTTCGTGAGAAATTGCGCATTCGCAATGCGTACTTTTTATCGATATGAAACACTGCAAAACGTGTAATAAGTTCATGTGAGGCTAATTAAGCCTGGGTACTTAGAGTTACATCATGTTCATCAATTTCCTGTTAGCGTTTCTGCTTGTTTGTGCTCTTTTGATGTCGGCTGACTGGTGCGGAAAAAATTGTGTACTTCAGATTTTCCGTAACGTTACCATGTTTGTGTTCGTCCTCTCTTACATTGGGACGGCTTATCTCATCGTAACAATCGGGTAGATCCTTCAGTTTCAGGCTGAAGAAAGCAAATAGTTACTTCTCGCCAACCTTGTTGGGGGATCTGCTTCCCCATAAAAGATGCAGTAGTAAGGCCAGAACTGAAGCGATGACAGCATACGCCATATCTTTTTGTGCATCCCAGATGTCACCCTGGGTTATGGCATCAAAACAGACCTCTTGTGGCTGTTTGCAAAACACAATTATCGTGATCCATTCGAGGATTTCATACCAGGCACCAATTCCGGTAATGAACAAAAAGGCTAGTAAATAGCTTACTTTTCTGGACATGCCCTGGTGGTAAAAAACCTCGAAAAATGGCACAAACACCATCAGCCCAAAAAGAAAATGGATTAAATGATCGTACTGGTTTCTTTCCCAGCCGAACCACTCTGAAACCTCGGCGAAGTAACTCATTTCATTATAGGTCATATGTGCTCCAAACAGATGCAATATGACAAATACCGTAAGACTGAGAAACGTCAGGTTATTGAAGCTGTAGCGCCTGTCCAGCCAGAGCACCACGGGAAACACAGCAGCGACGAGGATATTTTCCAGTGCCCACGTAGCAGGATCTACAGGATTGATTGCGAGAACAATCCAGAATAGAAAAAAGATCACTACCAGGCTTTTCTTGAACATATGGCGTTTTGCGTTTCATGATGAAATGAACAGTATCGCTAATCATGCAGAGAATAAGAATTTAGTGCAAATAGTTATATTGATTGAATATTTGATATTTCTACTAGACCAATAGCAGGCTTTTTCACTCAACAAAGATTGCACAACATAGATACCGGATCTATTCTGTTATTAGGGCATGACATATTTATTGTTGATAATGCCCGTAAGGCCATGAAAGACCTGATTGCAGCCATTAATGGTGAATGCTATGAAATCAAGATCATCACTCCTCGGTATCATCATTGGTCTATTTCTTTTTAGCATGGCGGTTGGTGTCCAGGCCGCAGGTAATCGTCTGAACCTGGGTATCGATGGAGAATCAACTGACGATGCTCACGATAAATGGATTGAAATACAGTCTATGGACAGAGTTAAAGCTCCACAAGGCGCTCCCGAAGGTACCAATATCGTGGGAAATAAGCTCCAGATTCATAAGGGCTACAGCATCAAGCGAATTTCTGGTGTCAATGTCCAGGTAATGAAAAGAGATGGAAGCGTAACTGGTACGGTGAGTTGTGACCCTTGTGCAGGACAAGGCGCCTGTACTCTGAGTAGCTCTGGAGGGAAGCTAGGCTGTACAAGTACCTGTGATAAGGGGTGCGTGACTGTTATAAAAATCCCGCTTCCAAAATCGCCTGCACAACAGCTACAGAAGATGCGCTAATAATAAGCACTACACGGTTCATGTATTTCTTCCATTTCAGGAATTGTCGTCGCAATTCTTTCGTGTTTACAAGTAATGTTGTTAATTCAATCGTATTTAGTTTCGTATTCCTATCGCGGCACTGACCACCAATGTACTTCAGGATGAGGAAGAGCGCTGTCTTTCACTGGGCATGGATTCTTACATCTCAAAACCTGTAGATCTCAACAAGTTATCAGAAACCCTGGAGGCTTATTTGCCAGATGTTGGTGAAAGTGCCTCTTCTTCTTAACAGGCCAAGTTGTTCTGCTCTGGTCGTTGTTTCATGGTTAACATCGACCGGTTAAGCCACAATCAAAAGCAGGTCCCTATAGATACATTGTCTGTTTCTTCATATAGAAATCAGAATCCAGAGAGCCCCTCTTGACATTGGTCAAGTCAATTTTTCTTGATTTCGGTTGAAATAGCCTTACAGGATAATAGCTCACACTTACGCCAGTCTGGTATAGGGATGTAGAGAATATGAATCAGTCGATCGATGACAGGATGAACCCCAATCCAGGCCGGGCCAAGAATAAAGGTTGTGAATCATGCAAAACGATAAAATTTTGCATGAATTCGTGGCTTGATAAGAATGCGGTCGATGCTATGGAACGGATCATGAAAAGGAAGGTCTTTTCTGCGGGCCGAAAAATATACAGGAGAGGAAATCCATCGCAGTCATTTTACGTTGTCCAGTCTGGCACCGTGAAAGTGGAGAGAATTCTGGGTGACGGTCGTCACTATGTGCATGGCTTTTATCATAGTGGGGATGTATTCGGCATCGAATCATTTTGTCATCAAAGCTATTGTAATGATGCAACCGCACTTGATGATACGCAGATTTGTGCGATCGAACGTAGCCAATTTGAGTTGCTCAGTGCAACAAATCCACAAGTACAAAAGATGATTAGTCAGTTAATCAGCAGTGAATTGCGTCTGATTGAGAAGCGATTGATTGACAGGTATCTCGATGTTGAGAAGTAGTTGTTGATATTTTTGCATGACCTGACCAAGCGATGCTGTGAGTCTTTCTCTGAAGATCGCAGGTTCTCTCTGCCAATGTCTCAATATGATATCGCCAGCTACTTGGGAGTGCGCCATGAGTCTGTCTGTCGTGCATTAAAAAAGATGCAGCGGCAGGGAGTTATCCAGAAAAAATCCAAGAATATTGAAATCATCAATATTGATAATGCATTATCGCCGTTGCATCTTTGATTGAGAAACACTGTTTATTTCCTTGGCGAGAGCACTGTATATACTTAATCACTCTTGAAGGTCCGAGTGGCAATCAACGCACTTCAGCAACCTCGATGCTTCCGGGGAGTACAGAGACTCTCAAGTGCCATTTCTGTGAAAACTTACCGATGCATGCACTCGTTTTTTCACCATCCTGAAAGTTCACGTCGATATTGAAACCCTGTGCAGGCTCGTGGTTCAGGGTAATCACTCTTCTTTCACCCGGCTTGATTTGAACGGCCATGATTTTTTCCTGCAAATCCATGTTTCCGTGTTCAATGGTTACTGAAGGTAAGATGTGCTCAGTCATATTTAAAATTACGACATAGAGTGGCTTGGCCGGATAGTGAAGCCCGATCCACCAGTTGGCAGAAATGACAGCCGTTACGACGACAAATGCCGCTGTAAGAAGTATCTGCCTTAAGCTCAGCTGAATGGTCATGGATTGATACCTCGATATCTCATGACGTGGTTTAGAGAAAGTGATGGTCTGTAGTCGGGTGGTCTCAACAGGGGCTGCATATTTTCTATAATGCGTATTTTAGAGAGTTCTCTGTGGATGACATTGAAAAAAGGCAATGTAGTCTGTTTTTTGGGGTGGGAGGCTGGTTTGGTTTATGGAGGAGAGAGAGTCCCCCATACTAAAGTCCAGTAAAATTCACAGGAATCTACAAATACCAGTAATTATAGGCTCATACCCTGATGGCGAAGGACTCTATCTTCAAATTACTAAGACTGGGGCCAAGTCTTGGTTTTACCGCTATGAAGTTGGCGGGAAAGGACGTAAAAAGGGATTGGGTGCCTACCCAACAATCACCCTTGAAAAAGCACGTACTGCCGCGCATGAATGTCGCCTGTTGAGACAGCAAGGGCTTGACCCTATCGATTACGCAAAGCAACTGGAAGAAAAAAGATAGCCAAGGAGCAACTTGATAAAGCACAGATCAAGACTTTCAAAATTTGCGCTCTTGAGTACATAGACTCTAGAAAAGCTGAATGGTCAAATGCCAAACACGCACATCAGTGGAGTCAGTCCCGAGTGAGGCTCAATGGAGTGGCCATAGAGTTATATGTTCTGAAAATATACTTGCGAATACCCTTGACTTCATAGGCCCAAGCCCATACCTTAGAGTTTAGCTAGAAAGTTAGTCTTTTGTTTACATTCTCCATTTCGCAGTCTTATTCGTAATTCCTCGTCCTGTAGTTTCTTAAGTTCCAGCCTATCTTCCCGCTATTCAAGCCTCTTGAAGAGGTACTTATTCTTAAATTTCAGGAAATTATTATGTCAAATACAGTTAATGGAACTGTTAAATGGTTCAATGAAGCAAAAGGCTTCGGATTTATTGAGCAGCAATCTGGTCCGGATGTTTTCGCTCACTTTAGTGCAATTGCCAGTTCAGGCTTCAAAACTCTGGTAGAAGGCCAGAAAGTTGAGTTCACGGTAACTCAAGGTCCAAAAGGACCTCAGGCCGAGAATATCATCGCCGTGTAAACCGCTGCGACGTATCAGTATCTCTATAGATGCTATACAACAAAAAAAGAGTACGCCCGAAACGGCTTGCTCTTTTTTTATTCCCCCAGGAAAAAGTTAAGTTACTCAAATTGATTAATACCCGGCCATCCAATTGATGTTACTGTGTACTGTACACATACCATCTCTGGCAACTTCCTTGCCAGGCAGCAGGATTTCAAATGGTTCGTAGGAGGAACTGTTTGCCCCTTGTTGATCATTCCGTTGTAACGCGTTATCAGGCATGCCTGGCTGGACCGGGCTGTAGTGAATGGCGCGACGATTTTTTCTCATTAATTTAGGGAGCAAGATCATGGGTAGAGAACAAAAAGGAAATAAAGAGGCCAAGAAGAAACCGGCCATGACGCTGCAAGAGAAACGCGCAGCGAAGAAGTCAAAGAAGGAATCCTCAAATTTATTTAAGAATGACCGGGCGCGGTAAGCCTTTTCCAGGCAGACAGGATTTATTCTCGTCTGCTCTGGTTATTGCATCAATATCGATTCCGCACGACTTGAATAGAGCCTGTTTTACATGGCTGCTCTAATCTCAAGTGAGTTGCGTTGCACCAATGAGCAGGACTCGGCATGCAGCCACGCCGACTTTGAACATACCTTCCAGGAGATATAATGATTTCATTCCCCAGGCTTGAGTGTTGGAATCCCACTACCAACGTGGCGACCGTTGCGGCCGATGTAGACAAAAATCGTGTGCTTTGCCGGATCTCGCTGAAGATATTGAGAGATCAATTCGGTGCCTCAGAGAAGAAGCCCATGCAATTCGTTGTACAGCATCGAACGGAAATACAAGACGCTGCAAGAAAGCTTATAGAGAACAGTGTCTTTGAAAAGGATGGCTCTGTTCTAATTCGCGCTTGCGACTTCACAGATTCAAAGCCGGGCCAGACATAGACAAGTTGCCGATAAGATTGACCTGCTCCCTCCGCCAAATACCGGGTACACGACACCGGATCCGATAGTTCAAATCGTCTCATCTCATGATAATCCCACGCATTGAGCTCTTTGAATGGCTCCAAAATAATCACGAACGCGCTCAGTACGTTCTGGCCTCAAGCAAAATGAAAGGCCTATCCAAACAAGAATATGACGAACTGGTGCAATACAATCTTGAACCAGAACTTGATCTTGGACGGGGCGACCCCGTGGCGCTAACGAATTCAAACAAATTCTGATGGAGATTTATGATTGCGGGATGGAGAACATCGTTTCTGCCTCAGGTGGCACCCAGGCCAATTTTCTCGTATTTCTGTCGACACTGAAAAAAAAAGATGAATTCATCGTAGAGCAGCCCGGTTACCAACCGATGTGGCTAACACCAAAGATGATGGGTGCTCGAAAAATTCTGTGGCCCAGGCGATTTGAAGATGGATTTCGTCTGGATATTGACGCGCTGGAAGAACTGATCACCGACAGGACGAAGCTCATCGTGCTGACCAATCCGAATAATCCAACCGGGGTGGTGGCAGACAGGGAATCTGAAATCAGAAAGATCGCCGAGATCGCAAAGGCTAAAGGCACTTATGTTCTGATCGATGAGATTTTCCTCGATGGTGCGGACAAACAACAGGTATCTGCCTATGGACTGCCTAACGTCATCATTACCAGCAGTATGACCAAGGTTTACGGTCTGGGAGGCCAGAGGACGGGCTGGATAATCGCACTAAAAATAATTGCTGCCAAGTGTCAGCATGCCAAAGCTCATACCAATGGTTCTTCTTCCTATGTCGGGGAATTGATGAATGCCCACGCTCTGCGCAAAGCCAGAAAACTTCTTGTGCAAAGATTTCATAAGCTTTCAACTTCCAACCTCCTGGTGCTTGATGAATGGATGGAGGCCAATCAGGATATCGTGGAATGGGTGCGGCCTCACGGCGGGATAATGTGCTTCCCGAAATACAGAGTCAATATGTCTTCAATAGAACTTTGCAATATGTTGCTTGATGATCACGGCGTTATGGTAAATCCCGGAGAATATTTTAATATGGATGGCCATATCAGGCTTGGCTATGCCTGCTCAGAAGATGTGTTAAGAAACGGCCTCAATGCACTGGGTAATGGTTTGAAGGCGTTGGGTTCAGGTTAACAGAGGTTGCCCGGGAACTCAGGGCGAGTTCTGTCAGACACACAAATGCTACTGCATACCAGTGCTGTTATGCACTTTTATGCCAATTTTTGAACTCACCGACATCCATGCCCCGTTTACTGTATGATGAACATGCTTTCCTTTAGCTCTCCTTTGGCCGTTACTGGGCCCATCTTTAGCTTTCCTTTAGCAAACCTTAAGCTCTTGTCTGGTTTTTCAGATGATCTATACCTTTCAAGAAATCGATTAAGCCGTCTTAGAACAATGGCTCGCCATTTGTGAGTCAGCTGAGTATTCGGAACTCAGCAGATACGATTATTTCGAATACTCTGTATGCGAATAACTGCATTCTGAATGTCGTTGTCCCCACTTTGTGTTCGTGATGCAAAACGACCCATGGATACAAGCGATTAGCTGATATCAATATCAGGTATAGCAATAGATTTTCTATTCTATCGGACTCTTCTCCATGGCAAGTCAGTTATTCGTGCTGACAGCTTGTCTGCCTGACTTATCCAGATGAGCAGCATCAATACTCGACAATAATATTCTTAGGAGAAATGACTATGTCTAAACACATAAGAACTGCACTGCTTCTAGCTGCAGGCACTGGATCTCGCCTGCGCCCATTAACCCTTGATGCGCCAAAATGTCTTACGGAAGTGAGCGGTGAACCGATTCTGGGTCGGTTGATTGATAATTTACGCTTGCAAGGCATTAAACGCCTGGTGGTTGTCACTGGCTACCTTGATGAGTGTATCCGTGAATTTCTCGGAAAAAATGCGCCTGATCTACAGGTCGACTACATATTCAATCCAGTCTACAGAACAACCAACAACATCTATTCTCTCTGGCTAGCACGCAAAGCCATTGAAGAATCCTTTGTGTTGATAGAGAGCGATCTTGTTTTTGAGGAATCAATGCTGGAGCGCATGCTTGTGCCTGACAAAATTGCGATTTCGAAAATTTTGCCATGGATGAATGGTACCGTTGTTGAGCTCAACTCAAATAATAGTGTTGCAGCATTTCATGTTAGTCATGACGTTAATGATGCGAAACGTTATAAAACCGTTAATATTTACAGCTTGTCCTCACAGAGTTGGCAGAGAATAACAAAACGATTAGACCAGTATGTGGCTGATAATCAAGTGAATGAATATTATGAGACAGTATTCGCAGATATGGTAAGAGATGGGTCGCTTGAGTTTGATGCGGTATTCTTTGATAAGAATAAATGGTATGAGATTGATTGCGTGAAAGATTTGCATGAAGCAGAGCTGATGTTTCCTCGCGTACCTTTGGATACAATTTCAGAGACTGCTCACTTGGGACATACATCCTGCCTTAGCCCGGCAAAAAGCACCAATATTCCTAAACTAGAAAACAAACGATTGCGTTCAGATAAAATTGTTCATATCGGCAAGCTGGCACCTGGAGAAAAACCATGACGGCTGTACAAGAGTCATCAGTGGCGCCGCCAACAATACTGTCATTTGCAAAAGACCTGGCCAACCTCTGTTCTCTGGCGGGGCTTTTTTCTGCAGTTCTGGCAATCTATTTCGCCATCACGAACAATTTTCCTGCCGCAATGATTGGGTTGGTTTGGGCCGTATTCTTTGACTGGAGCGATGGCAATATCGCACGGCGCATGAAGAACAGAACTGATAATCAGAGAATGTTTGGTGGGCAACTTGACTCACTGATTGATATTGTCAGTTTTGGTGTTTGTCCTGCTGTGGTTTTATTAAGTTACGGTGACTTTAATCCCTGGTTCTTACCAGGCGCTTTTATTATTGTTGCGGCAGGTGTTCTTAGATTAAGTTATTTCAATGTCTATGGCCTGGTTAGCAAAACCAGCTATCAGGGTTTGGCTATTGATAATAACGGGATTCTTCTGGCACTGCTTTTTGTATTTCATGGCCTCATCAGTTCGTCTGTGTTTACCGCAGTGCTATACATTTTAATACTGACATTGGCAGCTTTAAACGTGTCACCGGTTAAAACTCCAAAATTGAGTAGTGGAGCATGGTATTACGGCATTGTTACTTACACTCTCATTTTGACTATTTTTTATAGCTGGCAGTTACTAAAGTAATATAAAAGTGCAGTAGAACTTCTGTCCGTTTTGGGCAGTAGTTAGCATTAAATCAGCGGGTTTACGGATCATTGTGTGAGGGCTCTAAACAATGAAGTTATCGTCCAACATTAAGAGTCTAGAGGGAATGAGCCCAAATGATATCGGGCTATCCGAATTCCAATGAAATGAGGATATTTAAATGACTGAACAAGACAAAATTACGATGGACAAATATGGTATTTCAAGCTCATCTAAGGCAGTGTATTTTTATAAGGACCACAAGTACGAAAGGCTTACAGATGCGATCAATTATGCCAAGATTGATATAAAACGGGCTAAAGAGGATGCCGATCCTACCAAGCCAGCCTGACAATTGGGCTTGTATTTAGCCTAAATTCCCTCAGACATCAGCTACGCAGTACCTGAAGGTCTGCACGCCGTGCAATCCTTCAGAGGGAAAGGTCGGTCTCACCATGCCGTTGAATATAATGATGGTGCCAAAAGTCTGAAGATTCTCGCCCACAGTGTCTTAGCCTTGCTGTGCCGTTTGGTCGCCGTACTCAACAGTCCATTACATCCGAAACATTGAATGTCCACTTCTGGCCGAAAGCAGTCATTCCACGACTACAATTTCTCAAGCACTTCACCACTTTTCTTCAACAGCTCCGAAACCGCTCTTCTAGCGGCCGTACTTATCGTAAAGCCATGTAGGTGAGAATGGTGAAGATAATCCAGGCACAAGGAATGATCATTAGTAGCAGGTAACCCCGGTTTCTCAATAGTAGCAATATCCCAATTGTCGCTATTGCTGTCGGATCCGGTGCGATGGTGACGAGTTCGATTCCTCTAAAGCTTCTTCCAGCAAGCAGCAGTACGACCGGGTGAATCATGTATGCATAGATGATAATCAGCCATCCGCTAATTGCCCTTGCAGTAGAGCCATGCGCCCTGTTCGGGGTATTTTCTGTCATCGCGGCTGAAATAACCAACAGGAGAGATTCCCCATAAAAGAGGTAAGCCAACGCCTCCACCAGCGGGTTTATTTGCGCATAAAAGCCCCTCAACATCCATAAACCGACAAACACCCAGATCAGGGCCAGCCACAAGAGGACTGCCTTTTGAGCCACTTGATGTCGTGAGCGAATCAGCCAAATGGCAACCATGGCAGACAGGAGCAGCGGGGCCTGGTATGGCCACAGCGCAGAGTTTGACTGCTCGAACAGCCTGAAATAGGTCTCGGGAGAAAAAATCAGGAAATCATTGAGTGAATACGAAAGCCAGTGATCCATCACAAGGCGGCAATATATTTGACGAGCGTCTCGCGCATCTTCTGTTCAGGAACAATCCCCCTCATTGCGCTCATATTTTCAAACAGGTGATCTAAACGCGTTGTTGCCGGAATAGCACAAGTGACCGCAGGATGTGAAACAATAAACTTTAGCAGCAACGAGGCCCAGTTATCACACTCGAACTCTCGTGCAAAACCAGGCAGGGGATGTTTCTTGGCCCAATCGACCAGGCTTCCACGCTGGAAAGGACGGTTGGCGATAAAGGCTATACCACGCTCCCTGGCGATCGGAAGAATGCGCTGTTCCACTTCACGGTCAATCGCATTGTATGTCGCCTGGACAAAATCGATCGGCTGGGTAAGCATGATTTTTTCCAACTCTGCATGTCGTCGCCCATGCGATGTCGTTACACCGACATAACGCAATCGACCCAGCTGTTTCATTTCAAACAGGGTTTCCAGGTGCCCTTGCCATGACAGCAGGTTGTGCACCTGTAATAGATCGAACTGATCGACTTTCCAGAGGTTTCTCGACGCTTGGATTTCAGCTGCCCCATCCTCAACCGAAGTGGTCCAGACTTTTGTCGCAGAAAACAATCCATCTACGTATTTGAGATTTTCCAGACAGTAACCCAGGTTTCTTTCAGAAGAACCATACATCGGGGAAGAATCGATAATACCGCCACCGAGTTGGAAAAAAATCCGTAGTAACTCGGTGCGTTGTTGTAACACTTCGACGTCATGACCGACATTGAAAGAGACAAAGCTGCCCATACCAATTGCAGGCAGCTTTTCACCGCTCGAAGGAATGACCTTGAGCAGTGGGTCTGCATGAACACTTGCAGCGAGTCGGTCAAGCTGTGCCAAGCCGAGACACGCAGCTATTGCCTGGAGGAAATGCCGTCTATTCATTCTTTTCCCGTGCCATATATACATCGTAAACATAGCTCATAATCCTATTCATGAGCCAACTACCAGACACCATTTGAGCTGCCCAAAACGAGTTGTCCAGCTTGAATGTTAGTTCATCGCCGGTTTTATCTCCAATGGAACGATGGATTCCTGTGCTGGAGGTTGATGATCCAGCGAGCTATGTGGTCGTTTGGTGTTGTAATGCCTTCTCCATCACATCTCTGGTTTAGAGAACGCATCCAGAATTATATTAGTAGAACAATTGCATAACGATGAGTCGCCCATCTTCATAGGGAATCAGGCCACTCAATTTCTACATTGACGAATGTCCGTTTTCGACCAAAGACTAGAAATAGTAGGAGAGCAGGTAGAGGCACAGCAGGATTGCAACCCACATCACCATGCTGCCGGTCGAGAGAACACGTGACAATATGCCAGTCGGACCATGATGCCGGTAGAGATTGGATATGATGCTCTCGACCCTGTTTTTCATGCGTCGCTCCATGCTCTTCTGGGCGACCGAGGCATGAATACTGAATTCCTCTGTCAGTTCCTTGAAGAACTTGCGATAGAACCAGTCGAAATCGAGGCTGATGGTTAAGGTGCGTTTCATCATCTTGAGCATCACGAAGAAAGCGAAACCGGCAAACAACAGGAGTTGCAGTTGTGTCACCAGGTGGTCGATTGTGTAGGGTTGATAGTCAACCGCGTAGGGTAAGATGGCATACAGCGGATCCGGATAGATGCCTATGGCGATACACAAGAAAGAGAAAATCCACATTGCCATACGCAGGTTGACCGGAGGCTCCGGTGGTCTCAATCCCGAATCTTTCTGAAAAAAGACAAACCAGGGGAACTTGATTCCTGCGTGCAGGAAGACGCCTGCCGATGCTGCGAGCAGCAGCATCCACACCAGTGCGAGGCCTTCATGTGCAGCAGCCGAGGTCTCCAGTGACTTGGTAACAAAACCCGATGTAAATGGAAATGCAGAGATCGCCAATGCACCGACGATGCCGTGGAATGCTGTCAGCGGCATACTCTGGAACAGTCCACCGAGATCGGTGCATTTGCGTTTGCCTGTCATCATCAATACGCTGCCGGCCGACATGAGCAGCAGCGCTTTGTAGATAATGTGTGCAAAGGCATGGGCGGCTGCGCCATTGAGAGCCATCTCGGTACCGATACCGATTGCTGTCACCATGAAACCAACCTGGTTAACAATGCTGTAGGCAAGAATGCGTCGCATGTCATTTTCAAGCAGGGCGTAGATGATGCCGTAGAACACCATGTAGAGACCAATCCAGATCAGGATTTCAGTTCCGGGAAAGCCGACCAGCAGGGCGAAGACAGCGGTTTTGGTGGTGAAGGCAGAGAGAAATACGGTACCACTGGGGCTCGCTTCAGGATAGGCATCTGCAATCCACGCCGACAGTGGCGGGGCACCGGCATTGACCAGGAAGCCTGCAAGAATCAGCCAGGTCGCAGTTGAATCAGCCGTCATGGCGACGAATTGTGTTGAGCCGGTTTCGATCACGTAGGCAACAATACCTGACATCAGGATGACGCCGCCAAGCAGGTGTACCAACAGGTAGCGCATGCTCGCCCTGTAGGCGCTATGCGTGCCCGCAGCCCAGATAACAAGGGTAGAGCCGAGAGCCATGATCTCCCAGAAGATGAAGAGTGTGATCAGGTCGCCAGCAAAAGTAACGCCAACCGCAGCGCCTGCATAGACAAATGCAGCCGTCAGTTCAATTGTTCGTGCCTGCTTGAGTGCATATAGCCCACCAGCAAAAGCCATGATGCTGAAGATGGTGGCAAACAGGCGTCCTTCGGTACTTGAGCGAACAGGATCAAGACTGTAATCGAGAAAGCCGATTTGCAGGTTACTTCCATCCGGCAGCAGCCATACCAATGCCAGTGTCAGGATTGGAAGTGACATTACCAGCAGTGATCTCCTTGCATCGCTGACGAAAGGAATCAGGAAAGCGCCGAGGATCATGATCAATCCTGGTGGAAAGGCAAACTCACTCATCGTAGTAAGTATCCTTTCGCTTGAGGAAGATACCGAGAATCTTTGCAGCGGCAACCATCGCTGCACATGTCAGAAAGCCGTACCAGGCAAAGAATCCCCAGCTCGCATCAATCGACATTCCCTGGTCTTCAAAATGGGGATGATGATGCATAAAGAACTCGGGGAGCAGGGCGAGAGCCAGGATCAGCAGCTGGATGAGCCACAGCTTGATGCGGTTCTCTTCACGATAGAGCCAGTGTTTCTTTTCACTCATGGCTGTACTACCTCACGTGCCAGTTCCAGTGGCACTTGTGGGAAAAGGAATAACAGCAGGGTAAGAGCGGCTGTTGCTGACAGTGCCAGGACAATAGGCAGCGGTGCTTCACCATGCGGATGTTGGGCGCTCTCTGTCGACTCCTGCTTGAAAAAGGCGGCATAGATAATAGGAATGAAATAGGCCGCATTCAACAGGGTAGAGAGGATGATAACGCCAATGGCAACAATTTGATCCGCCTCGAAGGCTCCCATCAGCATGTACCACTTGGAGATAAAGCCGGCAGCAGGAGGCACACCAATCATTGAGAGAGCGCCAATGGCAAAAGCACCCATGGTCCATGGCATACGCTTGCCAATGCCATCGAGCTGGCTTATCTCTGTTTTGTGTGCAGCCGTATAGATTGAACCGGCAGCAAAGAAGAGTGTGATTTTGCCGAACGCATGGGCAGCAATATGCAGAGCCGCACCCATTGCAGAGATGGGCGCCAGTATCGCAACGCCAAGAATTACGTAGGAGAGCTGACTGATAGTCGAGTAGGCGAGACGGCGTTTGAGATTGTCCTGCCTGAGTGCGATCAGCGAGGCCGTGATTATGGTAAAACCGGCCGCGTAGAGCAGCCAGTGGGTCCATGGCTGCGCCTGCAACAGGTCGATACCGAAAATGTAGACGGCAATTTTAACCACGCTGAACACACCTGCCTTGACCACGGCAACCGCGTGCAGCAATGCACTGACAGGTGTGGGTGCGACCATGGCAGCCGGAAGCCAGCGGTGAAACGGCATCAATGCCGCCTTGCCGATACCGAACATGTAGAGCAACAGCATCAGGCCGAGTAGGGCATCTTGCAGTTTACCGTCGAGAATACCGCCGGCAGTAAAGTCGGTGGTACCGGCAACAGACCAGGTCCAGATGATTGCCGGCATCAGCAGGCCGATAGAGGTACCGATCAGAATGCCCAGGTAGGTGCGTCCTGCAGTCATGGCATCGTCTGTACCCTTGTGAGTAACCAGCGGGTAAGTCGACAGGGTCAGCATTTCATAAAAGATAAACAGGGTCAGCAGGTTTGCCGAAAACGCAATGCCGACAGCCGCACTCAATGCAATCGTGAAGCAGATGTAGAAACGCGTCTGGTGCTTCTCGTTATTGGCGCGCATGTAGCCAATTGAGTAGAGCGAGTTGATTGGCCATAGCAGTGAAGCAATGCCTGCGAATAGCATGCCCAGCGGCTCGACCTTGAATGCGATGGAGAGTCCAGGCAGCATCTCGACCAGGGTGACTGCAGGACGTCCTCCATCCAGAATTGTCGGCAGCAGGGAGAAAACGCTGATCAGCAACAACAGTGATGTAACGATGGTCACTGCTTCACGCAGATTGGGTCTGTTACTGGTCAAGAGGACGCCTACACCACCAGCTAATGGCAGGAACAGCGATGCAAGAATAGCCGTTTCAGGTGACAGCATCATGGTGAGACTCCCAGAAGCTGAGCAGCTGCTTTGGATGCAATACCTGCTGTCAGGCTACTGTCGATACCGACATAGAAGTTGACCATGATCAGTAACCAGGTCGGTATCAGCATGGTCAGCGGAGCCTCGCTGATTGAAGCGGGTCCATTGTAGGGCTTGAAATAGGCTGTTTCGACAATACGCCAGATATAGACAACGGCCATCAGCGAGCCTGCGAGTACGACAACGACGATGGGCCAGTATCCCTTATCAAGTGCTGCAAGCACCAGGTACCACTTACTGATGAAACCAGCGGTCAGTGGAACGCCTATCAGGCTGACACCCCCGGCAACAAATGCAGCCATTGTCCATGGCATACGCTTGCCCAGGCCTGCAATGTCTCCGATGAGGACAGAGTTGAGGCGATAGATAATGCAGCCTATAGCCATGAACAGGGCGGACTTGATGATCGCATGGTTGAACAGGTGAACCAGGCCGGCGGTCAGGCCGGTGACCGTTCCAAGGCTGATGCCAACGACGATATAACCGATCTGCGCAATACTAGAGTAGGCCAACAGGCGTTTGAGATTCTCCTGGAAGATAGCCACCATCGAGCCGATGAGTATGGCGGCCATCCCCAGGATGATCAGAATCTCCGCGACCGGCATGGTGCCAAGCACGAAATCGACACCGAAAATGGTAAACAGCACGCGCAGCAGAACGTAGGCTGCGACCTTGGTTGCGGTTCCTGCCAGCAATGCAGAGACAGCTGATGGTGCGTAGGTGTAGGCGTTTGGCAGCCAGCTGTGCAGTGGAAAGAGTGCCAGCTTGAGGCTGATGCCGACTGTCAGGAATGCAAGTGCGGTGAGCACGGTACGTGATTCATTGACGGCCGGCAGACGTTCGGCAAGATCGGCCATGTTGAGTGTGCCGGTCATCATGTAGAGCAGGCCGATACCGATCAGGTAGAAGGTTGCACCGAGGGTGCCCATGATGAGGTACTGGAAAGCGGCAGACAGCGCACGACGATCCTTGCCCAGGCTCACTAGTGCATAACTGGATAGTGAAGAGATTTCGAGGAATACAAACAGGTTGAAGGCGTCACCGGTGATGGTGATGCCGAGCATGCCGGTATAACAGAGCAGGAAAGCAGCATAGAAAAGATACTGCATCTTGATGTTAATTTCGTCAGCTACACTGCGCGCAGCGAAAGGCAGTACAAGGGCACCAATGGTTGTAATGATGAGCAAGACGTAGCTGCTTAGCGCATCAACCCGGTACTCGATACCCCAGGGAGCTGCCCAGCCACCGATTGCATAACTGATGACGCCACTTTCGCTGGTTTGCCATACAAGTTGACCGGCTATGCCAAGCGAGACCAGCATGACCAGCATTGTGAGCAGCCAGCATGCCCTTGGATTTTTCAGCAGCACACAGGCTGGTGCCGCCAGCAGCGGAATAACGACCTGCAGAATCGGGTAATGGGTGGCCAGTGTCATAGTTCGTTATCCGACTCGCTGATCGCTTCCTCATCAACTGTGCCATAGGCCTCTTTTATCCGTACCACCAGGGCGAGAGCCAGCGCTGTGGTGGCAACACCAACAACAATCGCGGTCAGTATCAAAACGTGTGGCAGTGGATTGGAATAGATAGCATTGCTGCTTCCCTCGACGACAATCGGTGCTGTACCACCATCAACCTTGCCCATGCTGATATAGAGAATAAATACGGAAGTCTGAAAAATATTCAGGCCGGCAATTTTCTTGATCAGGTTACTGGATGAGATAACCACGTAGAATCCCGCCATCATCAGAACGATAACAATCCAGTAGCTGTAGAGTCCAAGGAGATCGTTCATTGTTTTGTTGTTTTCCGTCCGGCAAAGAAGAAGTAGATGGTAATCATTGCAGCCGCTACCGTGATGCCGACACCCAGTTCAATTAGCAATATACCCAGATGCTGACCATGTACAGGATCATGCGCAAGTACACCGTAGTCGAGGAAGTTGCCTCCGAGCAACAGGCTGGCGACGCCTACGCCACCGTAGATCAATACACCGGAAGCCAGCATGACACGTACCACCCATGGCCGGATAACCTGCTTGAGTGCTGCCAGACCGAAGATCAGACCGTATAGAATCAGGGAGGCAGAAAAGATCACACCGGCCTGAAAGCCTCCGCCGGGTCCGTAATCGCCGTGGAACTGAACATAGAAGGCAAACAGCATGATCAGGGGGATCAGGATCTTGGCGACAGTACGTAGAACAAGGTGATATCTCATGACTGTTCTTTATCCTCGTCCGGACTTCGACGCCTGCGGTTCATCAGCAGAACCATGACAGCGATTCCGGCCGTAAAAATGACCGCGACTTCACCCAGGGTGTCAAAGCCACGATAGCTTGCAAGCACCGAGGTGACCATGTTGGGTACACCGACTTCGTTTGGTGAGTCATTGATGTACCTGGGAGCCACGTGCTGTTGTACGGGCGCATCCGGGTCACCGTAATGCGGCATGTCGAATGTGCCATAGATGAGTGTCACGCCTGTCAGGATGACCACGATGATCGGTATCAATGCACGCGGTCGCCTCGGCTCACGCCGCAGTCTGCCTGTCAGACTCAGTGTCGCCAGCATCAGCACAGTTGAGATTCCAGCACCGACTGCTGCCTCGGTAAAGGCGACGTCGACCGCATCCATGACAACGAATATGATTGCCGTGACGAGACTGTACAGGCCGGCCAGCATGATTATCGCAACCAAATCCCTCAGATGGATAACCGCAAATGCAATCACCACCAGGAAGGCCAACAGCATGTAGGTGATCACGTGTTCGATGACGCACCTCCATCCTCTTTCAGTAGGGGCTTCAGTTGGCCATGGAGGGCAGACTTCGCCAGGGCATGTGTTGAGGTCGGGCTGGTCAGCAGGATAAACACGGTGATCAGTAACAGTTTGACGGTCACCAGTGTCAGGCCGGCCTGGAAAGCAAGCCCGACCAGTATTGCGGCAGTTCCAAAGCTGTCAGTAATGCCGGCTGCATGCAAACGTGTATAGAAATCGGGAAAACGTAGTAAGCCGAGACTGCCGATCATGACTGCAAGGCCGCCGCTGAGAAGAAAAAACCAGCTGAGAGTGTCGGTAAGCAAATGCATTATTCCGACTCCTCCAGGCTTTCATCGCCGAGGGTGCCGTATTCAAAAAATTTCAAAATTGCGATGGTGCCAATGAAGTTGATCAGTGCGTAAACGAGAGCGATATCAAGAAAATCGGGACGTCCCATCAGAAATCCGGCAATCGCAATTGTCAGTACTGTTTTGGTACCGAAGCTGTTGAGTGCGAGGATACGGTCGTAGACAGTTGGCCCAAGCAACATGCGTAAAAGACAAAGGATCATGGCAACGGCGACAGCAAAGAGCGCAGCGGTAAACATTGTCAGTGCTCTCCCGAGATACGGGTGACACGACGATCCATTTCACCTGTCAAGAGATCATCGGCAGTACCCTGGTCGATCGCGTGGACTAGTATTTCGTCTCCGTCAACACTCATTGAGACTGTACCCGGTGTCAATGTAATCGAGTTGGCGTAGATGGTTTTCCCGAGTTCACCGGGCTGGCTTGCCTTGACAGTAAAGATGTTCGGACGGATCGGCATTTTCGGGTCGAGGATCAATTTTGCGACTGTAATGTTCGACTTGATCGTTTCCCATGCCAGCCAGGGGATGTAGGTGATGAGACGCGGAGGGTAGCTGATTCGATTGCCTTCCTGGTCAACAACATCCATGCGGTGATCGATGATAACGGTGAGAATCACAGATGCAAGACCCAGCGACAGCAGTAGCGGGTTCGTGTGACCAGACAGCAATAGCCAGATGACACTGAGGGTGATGAACAGGCTGATAATTCCTTTCATTGGTTTCGCTGCCTGTTTGGTGCCTCGTTATTTATGACCTGGCCAGCCATCATTTTACACGTATTTTTGTCAATTTCGCCTGCCCCTTATGTTGAAATGCTTTTCACTGAAAGGCAATATTCTGCACTAATAATGTTGCAGCGCCCAATAAGTTGGATAAATTCCCCGATTCGGGGTGTCAATGGGGAGAAATCAGAAAACTGTGGCACACTTGTCAGGTTAAATCGACTTAAGGAGTCATCAATGAGAGTCATACTTTTAGGCGGCCCAGGTGCCGGTAAGGGCACACAGGCCAATTACATCAAGGAAAAATACAACATTCCTCAAATTTCAACTGGCGATATGCTGCGTGCACACGTCAAGGCAGGCACCGAGCTGGGTGCAGCTGCAAAGAAGATCATGGATGAAGGCGGCCTGGTTTCTGACGATATCATCATGGGTATGGTCAAAGAGCGCATCACTGAAGACGATTGTGCAAATGGTTACCTGTTTGACGGTTTCCCACGTACCATTCCACAGGCTGAAGCGCTGAAAGCAGCTGGCGTCAGTGTTGATGCAGTTGTCGAGATCGACGTGCCTGATGCAGAAATCGTCAAGCGTATGTCAGGCCGCCGCGTGCATCTGGCTTCTGGTCGTACTTATCACGTCATCTACAACCCACCTAAGGTTGAAGGCAAGGATGACGAGACTGGTGAAGACCTGATCCAGCGTGACGATGATTCGGAAGCAACGGTCAAGGAGCGTCTGAAGATCTATCATGACCAGACAGAGCCCCTGATTGCTTTCTATACGAAGGAAGACCTCAACTACGTCAAGGTCAACGGTGTTGGCGGTGTTGACGATATTCGTGACCAGATCTTCAACGGTCTCGGTTAATCACGATACTTGAGTCTCCGGCACATTAGTGCCGAATCAGAAAAGCCGGCTATTCAGCCGGCTTTTTTGTTTGTTTCGCCACCGGGCTTGATCCGGGCACTCTCCGGAAATTCCTTTGATATGTGCCTGGCACTTCTATTTGCTAGAATGAACAGCTCCGGCAGATACTTATTCCATTCAAACTAGGGCTGATAGAGTGAAACAGGACGAAACATATTTAGTTGTCAGCATTGATGACCACCCTTTGTACCGTAAAGGAATAGCCGATCTGCTTGATATGGATGAGAACCTGCAAATGATTGGCGAGGCAGCTGACGGCATGCAGGTGCTGGAACTGGTGTTGGAAACAGATCCGGATATTGTCTTGCTGGATATCGATATGAAAGGTACCAATGGTATCGAGACTCTGAAAGCGATCAAATCCTCCAATGTTGAAACACTCGTCCTGATGCTGACCGTATCCGACAATGAAGATGATATTGTCGCTGCGTTGCGCAGTGGTGCAGACGGATATCTTCTTAAAGATATGGAGCCTGAAGATATGCTGGCAGCAATTCATGAAGCGATAGACGGGAAAATAGCCATCAGTAAGCAGCTGACGCAGATGCTGGCATATGCACTTCGTTCTGACGATGACTCCATTGACGATCTCGCCTCGGCAGGCCTGACCAACCGTGAACTTGAGATTCTGAAACATATCGCAAAGGGTGAGAGCAACAAGGTCATAGCAGACAATCTGGATATATCTGCAGCGACAGTAAAAGTCCACGTCAAACACATCTTGAAGAAGCTGAATTTACGCTCGCGGGTCGAGGCCGCAGTCTGGCTGCTCAACTTAGCTGATCCAGATCAATTAAATGTTAATTAATCTGGCAGGGTAGTAGCTATATTAGAAAACAATAACTCATTAAAGAACAATAAAAACAATAAGATACACTCCCTACTACCACCTTTGTGGTACGCCTTTCTTACTCCCTATTTGGTAACGCCTTTTCTTTTGCTATGCGCTATTAATAGCCTGTCGCCGGCTAATGAAATGCCTGGAGTTAGGTATTTTTGACCAATCAAGAGGTCTGATTTTTTTACGATGAACAGGAAGCAGTTCCTTCGTGGCAACAAGACAGAATATCGTCCGCCATGGGCTATTGACGAAGATCGGTTTACCGAGCTTTGTAACCGTTGCTCAGACTGCTTCTCTGCCTGTAAAGAAAACATCATTGAAAAAGGCCGTGGCGGCTTCCCGCAAATCAATTTCCAACAGGGCGAATGTCTGTTCTGTGGCGACTGTGTTGAACAATGTCAAACCGGTGCCTTGCAGAAAAGCAGATACGAAGCCGATGCGGCACCCTGGATGCTCAAAGTGCAGGTCTCGGATAAATGTCTGAACTTTACAGGCGTTGTCTGCCGCAGTTGTGGTGACCGTTGTGCTGAACGAGCAATTCGGTTTCGACCACAAATTGGTGGAAAACAGAAGTTACAACTGGATTATGAAATGTGTACCGGGTGCGGCGCCTGCATTGCCCCGTGTCCAGTGCAAGCAGTCAAATTAATCCCTGTTTCTGAAAGTTGGTTATCGGAACAGGAATCACTATTAGAGGTATGTGCATGAATATTTGCGGAATATTGGTTCACGCAAAACCGACGAGCTTTGATGCGGTCAGAGAACGCCTGCTGTCAGTGGATGGTATTGAAATCCATGGCATGAGTGATGAAGGCCGTGTTGTCATCACCCTTGAAGAGGATGATGAAGATGCAATGTCTGATGCATTGCACAAGGTACAGACACTTGAAGGCGTTATTTCTGCATCAATGATTTATCACCATAACGAAGACGAAGTATAAGAAGCTATCTTCTTAGGAGAAAGAGACGATGAAACAAACAAGGCGAGAGTTTATCAAGAACAACGCAATCGCTGCGACAGCAGCGGCTGCCGGTATCACGATACCGGGTGTCACCATTGCCGCTGAAGGTGATGACGGCATCCGCTGGGACAAGGCAGCTTGTCGTTACTGTGGAACCGGTTGTAGCGTATTGATGGGTGTTAAAGACGGTAAAGTGGTTGCCTCACAGGGCGATCCGGATGCACCGGTTAACCGTGGATTGAACTGTATCAAGGGTTACTTCCTGCCGAAGATTCTATACGGAAAGGATCGTCTGACCCAGCCATTGCTGCGTAAGACCAATGGCAAATACGACAAGAATGGCCAGTTTGAGGCTGTTTCCTGGGATGAAGCCTTCAAGACCATGGCGGAAAAATGGATTGAAGCGCGTAAAAAAGGTCCCAAGGGTATCGGTATGTTCGGTTCCGGCCAGTGGACTGTATGGGAAGGTTATGCCGCCCAGAAGCTGCTCAAGGCCGGTTTCCGCTCAAATAGTCTTGAGCCGAATGCCCGTCACTGTATGGCTTCAGCGGTAGGCGCTTTCATGCGCGGTTTTGGTATCGACGAACCCATGGGCTGCTATGACGACCTGGAACATGCTGACGCTTTCGTACTCTGGGGTGCGAATATGGCAGAAATGCACCCGATTCTGTGGTCTCGTCTGACTGATACCCGTCTGACCAAGAAAGGCTGCGAAGTTCATGTCATGTCGACTTACACGCATCGCAGTTTTGAACTGTCTGACAATGACATTATTTTTGAGCCGCAGACAGACCTGGCGATTGCCAACTACATTGCCAACTACATTATTCAGAACAAGGCCTACAATCAGGACTTCCTGGATAAGAATGTTAACTTCACCAAGACACCGACTGATATCGGTTATGGCCTGCGTCCGACTGATCCTCGCGAGAAAGCTGCGAAGAACGCCGGTAAGGGCAAGCTGAGTAAAATCAGTTTTGAAGAGTATGCCAAGTCAGTAGAGCCATACACGCTGGAATATACGGCCAAGCTCTCCAAGGTACCTGCGAAAAACCTGGAACGCCTGGCTAAAGTCTATGCGGATCCAAACAAGAAGGTATCTTCTTACTGGACCATGGGAATGAACCAGCATACACGTGGCGTATGGGTTAACGGCCTGGTTTACAACATTCACCTGTTGATGGGCAAGATCTCAGAGCCTGGCAACAGCCCGTTCTCTCTGACTGGCCAGCCTTCGGCTTGTGGTACTGCTCGTGAAGTGGGTACTTTTACCCACCGACTGCCAGCAGATCTGGTGGTCAAGAAAGACGCTCACTGTAAATTTGCTGAAAAAACATGGAAGATTCCTGCCGGTACTATCCCGCGTGCTAACGGTAAAACCGATGATAAGGATCAGACCGACATCAGCGGTAAGCCAATGGGTAAAACCCTGATTCATGCTGTTGCCATGCATCGTGCATTGAATGACGGCAAGATGAATACCTTCTGGGTAATGTGTAACAACAACCTGCAGGCTGCAGCCAACTTTAATGATGAGTCCTATCCCGGCTGGCGCAATCCTGACAACTTCATCACAGTCAGTGACCCGTACCCAACGGTTTCAGCCATGGGTGCCGACCTGGTACTGCCTACTGCGATGTGGATTGAAAAAGAGGGAGCCTACGGTAACGCAGAGCGTCGTACCCAGTTCTGGCGTGAGCAGGTTGCCGCTCCTGGAGATGCGAAGTCTGATCTTTGGCAAGTGATGGAGTTTTCCAAGTACGTCAAAACTGACGATGTATGGGACGCCGCACTGCTGGATGCCAACCCTGACTTCAAGGGAAAGACCCTGTATGAAGTACTTTATGCCAACGGACAGGTTGACAAGTTCCCTGCTGAGCAGGTGACTGATGATCGTGGCAACAAGTATGACAACCACGAGTCTTCTCACTTTGGCTTCTATGCACAGAAAGGCCTGTTTGAAGAGTACCGCCTGTTTAACTCGGCAGAGGGTATTCCCAAGAAAGGTCATGAGATGGCTGAATTCGGCGCCTACCACAAAGCCCGCGGTATTCGCTGGCCAGTTGTAGATGGAAAAGAGACTCTGTGGCGTTTCCGTGAAGGTTACGATCCACATGTCGCCAAGGGTGAGGGCGTTAAGTTCTATGGCAAGCCGGATGGCAAAGCCAACATCATTACCGCTCCTTATGAACCAGCAGCTGAGCCACCGGATGATGAGTACCCACTGTGGCTCTGTACCGGTCGTGTTCTGGAACACTGGCACTCAGGTTCCATGACCATGCGCGTACCTGAGCTTCGCAGGGCTGTCCCTGACGCCTTGTGCTACATGCATCCGAAAGATGCCAAGAAGCTGAGACTGCGTGACGGTGCCAAGGTGAAAGTTGTTTCACGCCGTGGCGAGATCGAGACGCGTGTTGACACCCGTGGCCGTAACAAGCCGCCACAAGGGCTGGTATACGTGCCCTGGTTCGATGCAAGCCGCTTGATCAACAAGGTCACGCTTGACCAGACCGATCCGCTTTCGAAAGAGACGGATTACAAGAAGTGCGCGGTCAAGGTCGTTAAGGCGTAAAGACGGTTCAGAGTGAAGAAACAGACTATCGGCAAATGATGCAGTCATGAGTGAAGCAACGGAAAACAAGCCAACAAATGCCGCCAGGACGATGTCGCGCAGACAGTTTCTGGCAGACACTGCCAGAACGGCCTGTGGCGTTGGCTTGCTTGGCCTGGGTATCGGCGTCTATTCAGATCGCGCCGGTGCCCTGCCTGCAAACGCGTTAAGACCGCCCGGCGCCAAGCCGGAAGAGGATTTCCTTGTGGCCTGTACGCGTTGTGGCTTGTGTGTTCGTGATTGTCCTTACGACATGCTGCATCTCGGCAAGATGGGTGATGATGTGCCTTTGGGTACACCTTACTTTTTTGCCCGGGAGGCGGGTTGTGAAATGTGTGAAGACATTCCTTGTGTACCTGTTTGTCCAACCGGTGCGCTGGATCACGACCTGACTAACATCAATGATTCCCGCATGGGCCTGGCGGTGGTTTCCGACGAGGAAACCTGTATCGCCTTCCTGGGTCTTCGTTGCGAGGTCTGTTTCAACATCTGTCCTATCCGGGGCGAAGCGATTACGCTGGATAAAAAGCATAACGAGCGCACCGGCAAACATAGCCTGTTTATTCCGACTGTCCATTCCGAAGCCTGTACTGGCTGCGGCAAGTGCGAAGAAGCCTGCATTCTGGACGAAGCAGCGATTCGCGTTTTACCTAACCACCTGGTGCAGGGCAAGTTACAAGCCCATTACCGCAAAGGGTGGGAGGAAAAAGCCAAGGCCGGAGAGGCACTGGTCACACCGGACACTGAACACCGCTATAACCTGCCGGAAGGCATGCGTTACGAACATGCTGGCGAGGGGTTGATCATGGATGATGCCGATGCATCAAAGAGTGATGCAATCAATATTCTCAATCGTGGTTTTGGAGATTAATGATGGCTAAACCTTTCAGCGAAATCGGAAACGATGCAATTCAATCCAAGGGCTGGCTTGCTGCGCATAAATGGCTGATTTTGAGAAGAGTTAGCCAGCTAGGCGTACTAGCCTTGTTCCTGCTCGGGCCGTTGGCTGGTATCTGGATAATCAAGGGCAACCTGTCATCAAGCCTGTTGTTTGACACAGTGCCAATGACAGAGCCGGTCGTCTTTTTACAGATGCTGGCTACAGGACTGGTTCCTGCTACCGATGCCATTATTGGTGTTGCCATTGTTGCAGGTTTCTATTTTCTGGTTGGTGGCCGGGTGTTCTGCTCATGGGTTTGTCCCGTGAACATGATCACTGATGCTGCGCACTGGTTAAGGGAACGCCTTGGTATCCGTGGAGGCGCGCGTTTCAGCAGAAACCTGCGTTACTGGATGCTGGGGATGGTACTGCTGCTCAGTGCTGTCACAGGAACCATGGCATACGAAATGTTCAACCCGGTATCGATTCTTCATCGAGGAATTATTTTCGGTGTTGGCCTGGCCTGGTCAGTCGTGATTGCGATTTTCCTGTTTGATTTTCTGGTAGCTAAACGTGGCTGGTGTACTCACCTTTGCCCTATGGGCGGTTTGTACAGTGTGATTGGCCGCTATAGCCTGTTGAAAATTGCTGCAGACAAGCGCGAAGCATGCAATGACTGCATGGATTGCTTCATTGTCTGTCCTGAACCGCAGGTCATCAAGCCTGCACTGAAGGGTGCAAAGAAAGGTTTAAGCCCGGTAATCCTGGCCAGTGAATGCACAAACTGTGGTCGTTGTATCGATGTATGTTCAGAAGATGTTTTCAGCTTCGGAACACGCTTTAACAAATATGAAAAACTCGGAAGTGAAATAGGTTCTGCACAGAAGGTTTAATGCCTGTGCATTTATTAATGATTTACTACTGATCCATCAGATAGTGGGGTATAACATGAAGAAAATTATTATGACATTTATCACCGGTCTGGCTCTGGTCACGGCATCTATGTCTACCATGGCTGAAATCCAGTCTTTACGTGGTGCACACGCACTCGACAAACCGTCTGAAACTTTAGACAAGCGCAAGCAGATTAAGCAGAAAGACGGCTTTGAACGCAGCTACAAGATTCAGCCGCCAATGATTCCACACACAACGGAAAAGGACAGAATCAGCCTGAAAAACAATAGTTGCATGAAATGCCACAGCGAAAAGAATCACGAGAAAGAGAAAGCGCCAAGAATTGGTGATAGCCATTACATCGATCGTGACGGCAACAAGTTGAGTGATCTCTCTTCTCGCCGCTACTTTTGCACCCAGTGCCATGCGACACAGGTCGATGCAGACCAACTGGTTGAAAATGACTTTGTTGGGGCTAAATGATTTAAGCGCTTCTGCCTGTAACAACAGGGGAGGCGAACTCTCGCCTCCCTTTTTTGGACCTATGCACTTTAGTGCATGGTTAAATACTAAATTTGGGAAATGTAACGATGGGTAAATTAAAAAAATGGTGCTCTTCAATGGTATTTGTTGGCATCGGTGTAGGTGTTCTGCTCTGGGGCGGTTTTAACTGGTCTCTGGAACTGACGAATACAGAAGAGTTCTGTATTTCATGCCATGAAATGGAGTCGACTGTTTACCAGGAGTTGCAGGAGACCATTCATTGGTCAAATCGTACGGGTGTTCGCGCAACCTGTCCTGACTGTCATGTACCTAAAGAGTGGACCCACAAGGTCTACCGTAAAATTCGGGCCTCTAACGAGCTCTACCACAAGTTCCTGGGCACAATCGACACGCCTGAGAAATTTGAGGACTACAGGCTGACCATGGCCATGAATGAGTGGAAACGCATGAAGTCGACAAACTCGCGTGAATGTCGCAACTGCCATGACTTTGCTTCAATGGACCTGGACAAGCAGGATGAGCGTAGTGCTGAACGCCATGATCCTCATGTCTGGGAAGTCGAGGATGGTATAGAGCCTTCATTGACCTGTATTGACTGTCATAAAGGTATTGCGCACTCTTTGCCGGAAGGCTGGGAAGAGGCTGTTGATAATGATCCTCTGCTTTCAGCTGGACTGGAAGCACTCCAAGAAGTTGAAAAAGAGTAAGTTTGGGTAGTAAAGGGGCCGGGGTCATCTGGTTTGACTCCGTGCCCTGATGCGCAGTAGTTGCCGGCCCAGGGCCGGCATGACATCAGCTATTCAAACATCCCCATCACGACACACGAGATCTGGTTGTAGATATCGATTCCATCTTTATCCATCACCTGATCGATGACCCAGCGGTTTTCCTGTCCGGCTCCCATGACCTGCTGAATCTCATAGCCGAGATGGCGCATAAAGGGGTAGGTAGGGCCTTCATCTGTAAAGTTGAAATCGGAATATTCGGCGCCGCGTTGATTGAGCTTGGCGATAAAGGGCTGGATATAGTCGCCAGCGCCAAAGATGTCCGCCATGTTGTCTTGTACATGCTTTGACATGTGCTTGGCACTTTTCATGATCAGATCACGGCGGTGGTCGCCCTCAATTTCAAGACGCTCGGTGACAATACGGTCGACAAGCGCAAGCTGAAAAATGAGGTATTCGATCATCACGGCAAAGCGCTGATGATCATCTTCGTAGATGAAATCCTCGCCGTGCAGGTTGATTGCTTTCTCCTTGGCAATGCGCCAGGCATTAAAAGCAATTGCGCTGCCTATTTCGTCGATTGAACGTTCTGCGTCCTCATCGTGCCAGTGCGCCTTGATTCGAAGGGCCATGAATACTCCTGATGTTGCAGGGTTAATCTATCCTGCTTTTCGTTGTTTCAAAACTGATATGGGCGTATTTTACGTTGAGATGGAATCTGAAACGAGCCTGAAATGAGTGTGGGTATCGAAAAGCTGATCGAGACTGTACAGCATAACTGTGATATTGCCGATGCACAGCATGGCGGTGATTACACCATGTGCACCTATTTGATGAAGATGCGCGAGTATTTTCGCTGGGTTGGTGGTTATGGATTTAGCGACCGAATACCCGCAGATGAACTTGGTGATTGGCTCGAGTCGCGAGAGGGTCGCTTCAATGAATTGGAAGAGGCTGATTTTTCCTCTATCGAGGTTGATGGCCGCCAGGCAGACCCATTCGATGCAGAGCTGATCAACAGCTGGCTCAACCCCCATGGCCTCGTTTACAGTGCCGGTCTTGAGACCTGGCGCTGGAACAGCCTCGATAATCCCATGGGCCGCGCTTTCGCGTGTTATGACCTCGAGACAGATATCGAGGAGGCGCTGAGCCTGATCGCTGATCACGAACTGGAGAGTGTGCGCCAGCACGAAATCGGTGAATATCTAGCAGGACAGATGCTGGGCGATAAGTGGAATCATCTCTTGATGGCAGTATCGGGAACACCAGCAGAGCTGATGATGCGTGGCTTGCGTGATCATCTGGCTGACTGTCTGGCAACCATCCCGTACCTGGTGGAAGATGGCAGGGAGTCATCCATCCATTTTCTGCTTGGTAATCTCTCCGGAATGCGGGCACAGCTGTTTCCGTCTCTCAGGGTGGAGTATGAGAAGTGGCGCGAATCAGGTGACAGGCGTGGTTTGCTCGAGTTGTCGAAGCGCGGTCAGGATCACTGGCAGCAGCTTGCCGAATCACTGCTCGTATTTGACGAGGGCGACCCCCATTTGCGTCACCAGGTTGAGGAAGCTGTCAACAATGCGATTATGAAGGCCTGATTTCCTCTGCTTTGGAATTGGGCTATAGCATCAACAACGTCAATTCTAAAAACTCAAATCCACTGCAAAGAACAGCATTCCCAGTTACAGCAGCAGGCCCAGGGCGACCATGGAGAGGCCAAAACCAAAGAAGGCAATCTGTACTGCCCTGGGTGGCTGGGTGACGATGCGTTCCTCAAGTTTTCCCTCTGCTCGCATACGCTCAATCCAGGCCGGGTGTTCTTTTTCCAATGCCTCTAGCTCAGCAGCGCCGTGGAATATGTGGGCGTTTAATGGAAAGGCACTGGGTCGGTAGCTTTCGATGAAAAAGTGGACGACGAAGATATGCGCCATGGCCAATATCGCTTCAATCTTGTGTACCCAGCGGGCCACGTTCATCATCCAGCCAGGCAAGACTGAAGTGGTCAGTACTGAATCGAACATCAACAGGCCGGTCGTTCCCACGATAAGCAGTCCCCACCAGACTGCCCAGTAATCGAATTTCTGCCACCAGGACCACCGGTCAAACACCGGGTGCTCCCTGCGTCCAAACAACCAGGACATATGCTGGTGTACGGCTTTGAAATCACTCCAGGTCCAGACCAGGCTGTCCGGGCCGCTGAGGTAGCCTTTCTTACCGACAAGCGCTGAACGGATCAGGTAGACAACATGGGCGGTAAAAATGGTCATCAGGAAGAGGCCGAACATGCGGTGTACCCAAACAGCACCATCACCCCCGCCAAAGGGCAATGCGAGGGTTTTTCCCAATCCTGTTTCAATGTACATCCAGGCCACACCTGTTACCGAAAGTGCCATGAAACTGATAACAAGGACCGTGTGCATCCAGCGTTCACTGCGGGTAAAACGCTCTACCAGAACTCTCTTTTCAGGTTCTTTCCTCTTTTCATGCCTGTTTTCCCAGTGTTGTCTCGCCTCGCGCCATGCCCATACAGTCGTATAGGGCATAAAGAAGATGAAAACACCTCCGGCCAGTGCGAGAAAAAAACAGTAGACCAGTAAAGAGCAGGAAAATCTTCCCGGGTCTGTTGTGACCATGGGCGTTTTTCGTGAATGACATAGCTTCCCATTCCGGGGCCAGCTCCTTCGTGACACTTGGCACACACCTTTTCGTGGCGATGCTCGGCAAAAGCCGCCGCCTTGGGGTTGTGTATACCTGCGACTGGTTTCAAGATATGGCAGTCCCGGCAGACCAGGGTAGTGCGAGCGTAATGCAGATTGTTCTGTTGACCCTCGTGGCAGCTGAGGCAGTAACGTGCGTGGTAGAAAGATTTTACATCCTCGTGTGCGTCCGATTGAGTTGAGTTCTGACGCACAGGTCCATGTCCGGGACCGAGAATATCCAACCAGCTTTTGTTCGTTTTTTGCGAGGGTGTAAACAGCTTGGGATCGTTCGGGTCCTCATAACCGCTCTGGGCCCAGGTCGGGGATGAGCTCACAATGATCAGGAACAGGAGAGGCAAAAGTCCTGCGAATATGCGGTGTGTGTCATGACGGCCGGTTCTGAGAAGTAGAGACATATTTCTGTTAGATCCTTTTAATGCCCGGGGATAGTATTGATCCACTCTCACTATATTGACGTGGATCGAAAACCTTATCAACGTCACTGATTCTCATTGTGCCTGTTGCATTTGCATGAATAACCAAGCATTTAGTGGTTTTATTTTTTTCGGGATGACCATCTGCCTGGGGCGAGTATAAAGAGAAGCAGTCCGTGTTTATTCTGCATTAATGATCGCTAATATGCTAAAATAGTCTGCTGATTCAGCCATTGGCCATTTTCCCATGTTCACGATTACACCTGCCCAGATCGGCAGCATCAAAGACGATACGCTGTCAGGACTGACTGTTGCACTGGCACTTGTGCCCGAGGCTGTCGCGTTCGCCTTTGTCGCCCATGTTTCTCCCGAAGTTGGCCTGTGGGCCGCAGTTATCGTCGGTTTTCTGGCCGCGGCCATCGGTGGTCGTCCCGGAATGATCTCGGGTGCAACCGGTGCGCTGGCTGTGATCATGGCGGGTCTTGTGATCCAGCACGGAGTGGACTACCTGTTTCCCGCAGTTATCCTGATGGGACTGATCCAGATCTCAGTGGGGGTACTCAGGCTCGGCAAGTACATGCGCATTGTGCCTTACCCGGTGATGCTCGGATTTGTTAACGGTCTTGCAGTGGTGATTTTTCTTGCCCAGCTACAGCAGTTTTTCGATATCGACCCGGTGACAGGGGAGAAAACGCTTCTCGAAACGCCCATATTGATGGCAACACTTGGTGTTGTCCTGATGACGATGGCGATCATCCATTTTCTGCCAAAATTCACCATGGCAGTGCCTGCTGCACTGGTGGCGATTGTGAGCACCACGCTGCTGACACTGTTTGCGACACAGGTCGGTTTTGACTTTGGCATCAAAACTGTTGGTGATGTCGCGCCTATCGGTGGCCTGCCAACACTGCCGGACTTCAGCCAGACGATGGGCAGCTGGGATCAGATTGTTGATACATTCATGATTATATTTCCATACTCTTTTGCATTTGCTGCCATTGGCCTGGTTGAGTCACTGCTGACACTGGGTGTTATCGACGAAATGACAGGTACACGTGGATGCGGTAACAATGAGTGTGTCGGCCAGGGTATTGCCAACATCGTCGCTGGTTCTGCCGGAACCATGGGTGGTTGCGCCATGATCGGACAGAGCATGATCAACATTAACTCGGGCGGTTTCGGACGCCTCTCTGGCATCATGGCAGCAGTTTCACTGGCGCTTTTCATCCTGTTTGGTTCCTCCCTGATCGAGGTGATTCCGGTTGCCGCGCTGGTTGGTGTCATGTTCATCGTGGTACTCGCGACTTTTGAATGGTCGAGTTTCCGTATTCTCAGAAAAGTACCGAAACACGATGCTTTCGTTCTGATTGTGGTTTCTGTCATCACAGTTATAACTGACAACCTGGCGCTTGCTGTCGGGATCGGCGTGATTATCTCCGCACTGGTCTTCTCCTGGACAAGTGCGATTCGTGTTGTGGCAGATATATCTGTCAATGAAGAGGGTGCCAAAATCTATGTAATCAACGGACCACTTTTTTTCGGTTCTGCCAAGGTGTTTTCTGATCTCTTCACCCCTGATGATGATCCTGACGAGGTAATTGTTGATTTCATCAACTCACGTGTTGTCGATCACTCAGCGGTTGAGGCGATCGACTCACTCGCGGAACGTTATACAAAACGCGGCAAGAATCTGCATCTGCGTCATCTCAGTGTTGACTGTACCAACCTGCTCAACAAGGCGGGGGACCTGGTTGAGGTCAACTACGAAGAGGATCCGAACTACAAGGTGGCCGACGACAAGCTTGCCTGAGCAGGTTGTTGACCAGGATAAGTATTGCGACACATAATCAACTCATTGCAATAACTGGTTTGTGCTCATGACGACAGCTTTTGACAAACAGGTAACGCCTCTTCGCACCATTTTCGAGGTGAAGCCCGGCAGTTTTATCTTCAGCCGCGAAAATGCATTGCCGGCCGATTTCTGCGATGAAGTTGTGCGTCGCTTCGAGGCCAGCGAGTCCTATCAGCGCAAGGGCGTCATTGGCCAGCTTGGCGAAGAGGATAGCGGCATCAAAAGCACCATGGACCTCGTCGTAAGCGACAAGGATGACTGGAAGGATATCGACCAGATGTTCTTCCGTGGCATGGCAGCGGCAATGAATGAGTTTCGTGAAAGTTTTCCCTATTTCAAGGGCCACTTCAAAGACCTGGGCTACCAGGTTCAGCGTTACCTCCCGGGCGACTATTATCATTGGCACATTGACGGGGGCAGTCATCAGTTTGCCGATCGCCAGCTGGTCGCACTCTGGTATCTGAATGATGTGCCCGAGGGTGCAGGTGGTGAAACCCAGTTTCTGTTCCAGGACATCAGTGTACGTCCCGAGAAGGGCAAGCTGGTGCTGTTTCCTCCATTCTGGACGCATGAGCATCGTGCAGCCGAAATGCTCAGCGGTGCCAAATATATCGCAACCACCTGGGTTCTGTTTCGTTGAAACAGCTGTTGGCGATTATTGAGATGGGAGGCTATCCCAATTTCATTCCGCTTTACCGGTCGCTGGGATTTGAAGTCCATGTCGAGAATTCCGTGCGTAAGGCACGTAGCTGGCTAAAGAAAACAACACCGGATGTCATTGTTGCCGAGTATAATTTCCAGAGCCAGTTTCGCGATCGAACATCAAACCTTGAAACCCTGATGGCAGTGCTCGAGAAATATGGAAGCAGCAAGGTCATCGCCTTCTATGACACACAGACTGAACATAAACTGGCGTTGCTGCAGGAGCGCTTTCCCCTGCATGATGCGATCCCTTTCCCTGTCAGTGAAGAGAAACTGACAGATGCACTTGAACGCATATAGTTACCCCTGTTAACAAGGCAGAAAATGAAGAAAATCACAATTATCGGAGCGGGATTTGCAGGATTGACCGCGGTCCGTGAACTCAGAAAACTGGACAAGTCTGTTGAGATTACGCTTATCTCGCCAGTTGCAGAACTGCACTACCTGCCGGGCATCATCTGGATACCGAGTGGCAGGCGTCAACGTGAGGACCTGGTTATTTCACTGGATAACTATTTCTCACGTATGAAGGTCAAATTTCACCAGGGGAATGTGACCGGATTGCGTGATGGTGGCCGCGTTGTCGAGACAGACAATGGCGAAATTACGAATGATGGCCTGATTATTGGTTCCGGTGGCCGATTCATCAAGAAGCTGCCTGGAATTGAACGTGCCATCACACCTTGTGAAGGTATTACCGCTGCCGAGAAGATTCGTGATCGCCTCAAAGAGATGCAGGGTGGAAATATCGCCATCGGTTTTGCCGGTAATCCGAAAGAGCCAAGCGCAATGCGTGGCGGCCCCATGTTCGAGTTTCTATTCGGGCTCGATACACAACTTCGCCAGGAAGGGCGACGCGACAACTTCAAGCTGACTTTCTTCAGCCCTGCGCCTCAACCGGGAAATCGCCTCGGCCCGAAGGCGGTTAAGGGGCTGTTGGAGGAGATGAAGAAACGCAATATCGATACCCATCTCGGTCACAAGATGAAGGGCTTTAGCGAAACCGGCGTAACAACCGAGGGCGGAGAGTTTCCTGCTGACCTGATTCTTTTTATGCCCGGTATGACCGGCAACAAGTGGTTTGACAATTCAGAACTACCTCGCTCTGAGGGAGGCCTGATCAAGGCAGATGCCCAGTGCCGTGTCGAGGGTATGAAAAATGTCTATGTTGCCGGTGATTCCGGCAGTTTTCCGGGGCCTGACTGGATGCCTAAACAGGCACACATGGCTGATCTGCAGGCTACTGCGGCAGCAAAGAACCTGCTCACCGAGCTTGATGGCAGTACTCCATCTGAAACTTTCAAGGTGGAACTGGTCTGTATTGTCGATTCAAACAGCAAGGGTATGTTGGTCTCGCGTAATGAGAAACGTGCGCTGACACTGCCTGCATGCAGGATGTTCCACTGGATGAAGCGTGGTTTTGAGTGGTGGTACCTGAAGCAGTATCGCTGAGTAATAACAGATGCTGCGTATCTCCAATAATGTCACTCTGCCCGATTCTGAAATCGAGATGGAGGGCATTCGTGCGCAGGGTGCGGGCGGGCAGAATGTCAACAAGGTCTCCACGGCCATTCATCTGCGTTTTGATATCAATGCCTCTTCATTGCCTCCTTTCTACAAGGAACGCCTGCTTCAGCTGCGCGATAAGCGTATCAACAAGGATGGCGTCATCGTCATCAAGGCGCAGAAGTACCGTTCACGGGAAAAGAACATTGATGATGCGCTCAAGCGGCTCACAGCTATTGTGCGCAGTGTTGCCACCGTACAAAAGAGCCGTAAGCCGACCAAGCCGACACGGGCAGCCAAGCAACGACGAATCGATGATAAAAAACGGCGTGGCAAGATCAAGCAGAACCGCAAAAAAGTCCATTCGGATTAACGCGCTTGTTCACTACCTATCTCAAGCTGGTGTTTGCTGTCGTCTCCTGGGGTGGCGCATTTGTATTCGCCAAAATGGCGGGTGCTGATATCGGTGAGGTCGAGGCGGCCTCATGGCGTTTCCTCGTCAGTGCACTCTTGCTCACGCCGCTGCTGTTTCGTACCAGGTTTCCGAAACCAACAGCAAGGGAAATGTTGCTATTCCTGGTACTTGGCCTGAGCGGTATCTATTTCTATAACCTCTTTTTCTTCCATGGTCTTCAGCTGATCAAGTCGAGTCTTGCCGGCATGATCATAGCTCTCAACCCGATTGTCATACTGCTGCTCTCTGTCTATTTTTTCAAGGAGCGACTGACGCCAAAGATGTTTGCTGGTGTTGTCATTTCAATTACGGGGGCGATTGTCGTAGTGCTGGGCAGGCAGGTACCGCAGGGCGGTGAAGCCAGCAGCTGGCTTGGCATTATTCTGATTCTTGGATGTGTCATCAGCTGGTCAATCTACAGTCTTTTCGGCAAGGCGATGATGAAGCGTTACTCACCAGGACAGCTGATCAGTGTATCCGTGTGGATCGGTGCAGTGATCCTGCTGCTGCATCTCTATCTATCGGGTTCATCCTTACCACCGGTCAGTGGCATCTCCCTGTTCTCTGTTTTTTATCTCTCGGCGATTGCAACGGTACTGGCCTTTGTCTGGTATTACGATGCGATTCGACAGATCGGTGCAGGTTTCTCGGCCCAGTTCATCAATCTTGTTCCTTTCTCGGCTGCGTTATTCGGTTACTTCATCCTTGACGAGCGTATCTCGCTGTTGACCTTGAGTGGTGGTGTCCTGGTTGTCACGGGTGTATTGATTACGCAAAGAGCTAAAATCAGCCAAGCAGAAGCTTCAGCGCCATGCTCACCGAAACAATCACAAGCAGCGGACGAATAATTTGTGACCCATGCCTGAGTGTGACGTGTGAACCGAGATATCCACCAATCACCTGGCCCGCCCCCATTACGAATCCGATCAGCCAGAGAATCTGGCCGCTGAACAGGAATACCAGCAAGGCTGCAAAATTACTTGTGAAGTTGAGCAGCTTGGTGCCACCGACGGCTTTCTGCAGTGAATAGCCGAGCAGAGAGACGAAGGCGAACATGAAAAAAGAGCCCGTGCCTGGTCCGAAGAAGCCGTCATAGAATCCCAGCGAGGTACCGAAAAGAAGACCGAACACTGCAGGAGTAATGCGCTTGTGACGATCCTGTTCGCCAACCTTGTGGGCGAAAAGAAAATAGAGAGCGAAGCAGATCAACAGGAAGGGGATGAAATCCTCAAGCAGTTGGTTGGGCAGTTGCTGGATCATGATAGCACCGGCGGCAGAACCGATGAAAGTCAGGATGACAGCAAGACGTAGTTCTTTCAGTGGCACTATGCCGTTACGAATGTAATTCGTGGTTGCCGTAAAGGTGCCAAAAGTGGCCTGCAATTTATTGGTTGCGAGAGCCTGTATCGGTGTCATACCTGTCCACATCAGCGCAGGTACCGACAAGAGCCCGCCACCGCCAGCTATGGCGTCAACGAACCCGGCAGCGATTCCGACAAAGAACAGCAGTGGTAATGAGAGTGCAGGGTCCGTGAGCAAGGATTTGGCCTGTTGGCGTCCGAATTGAACATTCTACCGTTATTTGTGCACTTGTCCTGCCTCATGCAGTGATAAAATCATCCAATTACAAATATTTTTTCGGAAACAGAACATGAGCGACATCCAACTTTCACCAGAACTTTTCCAGCGCATTCAGCAGGCGATCATTGAACAGGAACCAGAGGCACAGCAGGATTCAGGCGTCATGATGCAGTACTTGGCAGCTCTGATGGGCTACATTCTTGGCTCGCAACAGGAGATGCCTTCCCAAACCAAGGAGGAATTCATGGAAGAGCTATCAGATTTTGCACGTCACGTTATGCGCGATGCCGATGGCAGGGTACAACAGCAGCGCCAGACGCAGGCAGCCAATGCGTTTGGTATCTGGACGCCTAAGGCCGATTGATCACAGTCGGTAAAGAATCGCTTGTCCCCGATCGACGATATCCTTGGTGAAGGTGGTGAACTCGAACAGAGGATTGCCGGATTTCGCGTACGCAGCCAGCAGCTGGAGATGGCTCATGCTGTCGATGATGCGTTGAAGTCCGCAGGCACCCTTGTGTGCGAGGCAGGCACGGGTACGGGCAAGACCTTCGCATACCTTGTGCCAGCTTTGCTATCCGGACTCAAGGTGATTATCTCGACCGGGACAAAAAACCTGCAGGACCAACTGTTCAACCGCGATTTACCGCGTATTCGCGATAGCTTGGGGCAGAGCGTTTCGGCAGCGCTTCTTAAAGGGCGTGCAAACTACCTGTGTCTGCATCGCATGGACAGCGCGGAGTTCGACAGACGTGCAGCGTCACCAAAGACGATGGAGCTCCTGGCGCAAGTGCGCGAATGGGGACGTAAAACCAGGCGCGGGGATATTGCCGAGCTGACGATGATCCCGGAAAATGCACCAATCTGGCCGCTGGTGACATCGACAATCGACAACTGCCTCGGGCAGGCGTGTCCCGATTACTCAAAATGTTTCCTAGTCGAGGCTCGCCGCAATGCACAGGAAGCGGATGTGGTGATAATCAATCACCATCTGCTGTGCGCTGATTTCTCACTCAAGGACGAGGGTTTTGGTGAGCTCTTGCCAATGGCGGATGCCTTTATCATAGACGAGGCGCACCAGTTGCCAGCGGTAGCGAACAACTTCTTCGGCACCAGTGTCAGCGCTCGCCAGTTACAGGAGTTGTGTCGCGATATCCTCACCATCTACAGCCAGATGAAAATGAAGCAGTCTGAAGTGCAGGAAGTGGCAAATGCACTCGACAAGTCAGTGCGTGATTTCCGCCTGTTACTTGGACTTGACGAACGCCGTGGTGCCTGGGAAGAACTGGCTGCAGATAGCCATCACCTGAAAGCACTTGAACAGCTGCATGAGAAACTCGCTGATGTTATCGAGGTTCTGGAGGCTCTCAAGGGTACGGACGAGTCGCTTGATGCCTGTTGTGAACGTGCAGGTCAACTCTCCAGGCATCTTGATCTTATTACCAGTGACGAGGATGCTGATTCAAACGTGCGCTGGTTTGAAACCACGCGTCTCGGTTTTCGTCTTGCACAAACTCCGCTGGAGATTGCAGAGGCTTTTCAAAAGCAGATGCAGAGCCATGCCAATGCCTGGATCTTTACCTCTGCAACACTTGCCGTGGGCGGAGATTTCAGTCACTTCTGCTCACAGCTGGGGATCAAGGAATCCGAGACTGCTTGCTGGGACAGCCCGTTTGATTATCGCAAACAGGCACTCTGGTATGTACCCGAGGGACTGCCTGAACCAAGTCATGAAAGCTTTGTCGAGAAGCTGGTTGAATCCGTGATCCCTCTGCTTGAGGCGAGCAAGGGCAGAGCCTTTTTGCTCTTTACCAGCTATCGGGCGCTCTACAGGGCGAGCGAAATGCTCGAGGAAAAGATAGACTATCCATTGCTGGTGCAGGGCTCCGCTCCCAAGGGGGAGCTTCTCGATCGTTTTCGTGAACTCGGCAATGCGGTTCTGCTTGCTACCAGCAGTTTCTGGGAAGGAGTCGATGTGCAGGGCGAGGCATTGTCACTGGTGGTGATCGACAAGCTTCCGTTTGCATCACCCGGCGATCCGGTCATGCAGGCGCGACTCGATGCAATAAAAAAGCGCGGGCTCAATCCCTTTATGCAGTACCAGTTGCCACAGGCAGTCATCTCGCTCAAACAGGGTGCCGGACGCCTGATACGTGGTGTTGAAGACAGGGGTGTCCTGGTGACGGGAGATATGCGTATGCTGAACCGTCCTTATGGCAAGATTTTTATCGATGCCATGCCATCATTTTCACGTACACGCCAGCAACAAGATGTTGAACAATTTTTCAGTGGAGAATCTGCTTGAAACTGCTTGCAATAGAAACATCCGAAATCGCCTGCTCTGCCGCCCTGTGGATGAATGGCGAGGTGAGTGAGCGATTCGATCTGGTGCCGCGTCGCCACAGTGAACTGCTACTACCGATGATCGACGAGGTGCTTGCTGATACCGGGGTGGTAAAAAGCCAGCTTGACGCCATTGCATTCAGCCGAGGTCCCGGCTCCTTCACCGGCGTACGAATTGCTACCGGCGTTGCACAGGGGCTCGGGTTCGCACTCGATTGCCCACTTGTGCCTGTATCAACACTCGCAGGTCTCGCACAGGGTTGCTATCGTCGTCTGCAATCAGCGCGAGTCGCAGTTGCCCTGGATGCACGCATGCAGGAGGTCTACTGGGGTGCCTACCGGTCTGATGACAATGGTGTCATGCGACTGAGCGGCGAAGAGCGCTGTTGTGCGCCTGCAGAAGTTAATCTTGATGAGAGTGACTGGAGTGCCTGCGGTAGTGGCTGGGAAGCCTATTCAACTGACCTCAAGAAGGCCTGTGACGGGCAGCTGGGACAGTATGACGAAGAGCCGCACTGTCATGCAAAGGATATCGCGATGCTGGCGGCGACACTCTTGCGTGAAGATGGTGGCGTGCCTGCAGAGCAGGCGATGCCTGTTTACCTGCGCAACCAGGTAGCACACGTCAAAGCCTGAGTGGATAAAAGAATCACAAATCGATGTGATTAGCTGTCTATTTTCTGCCGGATTTTCTCTTCGATCAGCGGCATGATTTTTTCATCAATGATGCCTGGCAGGGCATTAAGCAGCTCTTGCCTGACTTCATCGACCAGTTGCTGCGCAAGATCTACCCCGGGCGCCTCTTGTTCAGGTGCCTCCTGTTCAGGTTCAACCAGGTCAGTTTCATCCAGCTCGGTCACTGATTTAAATTGCTCAAGCTTTGAAAACGAGAGTGTGTCTTCTTTATCAGGTGCTGCGGGTGGTGTGATCTCTTCTTCAAACAGGGGCGCTGGCGTTGTTTCCTCTTCAGATTCAGGTGCGGGTGTCTCCTCGACGATGAAGTCGCTCTCTTCAATGTCAGATGCATCATCACACATCAACATATCTTCAAGTGAGAGTTCCACCAGTTCCTTCTCTTGTCCGTCGCTCATGCCTTAATCTCCTGGTTTGTCAGCGGGTAGCCGCGATCGCGGTAAAATCGATAATGCTCACGGCTTGTCGTCTTCTGTCTCTCATCATTATCCACCGGTTCTATCACGCGTTCAAAACTGCTGAAGAATGCCGGTATGTCCCCGGACAGGTTGATCAGCACATCGTGCTCGCCACGTGCATCTTCACCCCAGTTGACAAGAACCGGATTGCTTTCGGGATCGGCATCCGGCAGCAGGTCATGGGGAATGAAGCTCTGTTCCCGGAATGTCCACAGCAGTTGGTTCATGTGCAGGGCCTCTTCGCGCGAACCTGTCTGGATAACGACCCTGTGACCGGATTTCCACGCCTTCTCTGCAATACGGCAACCGAGGAAAAAACGATCCTGCGTGCTGTCGGCAGAAAGAATGTAGAACTCCACGCGTGTCATCGATCTTACCCGGCCTTGTTGATCAGGTAGTTAACCAGCAGGGGTACAGGACGACCTGTGGCACCTTTTTCCGCGCCGCTTTTCCAGGCAGTACCTGCGATGTCCAGGTGCGCCCAGTTGAAATCCTCGGTGAAGCGCGACAGGAAACAGCCGGCTGTGATCGTGCCGGCCGCAGGGCCGCCAATGTTGGCGATATCTGCGAAATTGCTGTCCAGCTGCGGCTGGTACTCATCCCACAGCGGCAGGCGCCAAGTACGGTCGTTACAAGATTCGCCTGCGCTAATCAGGTCACTGGCAACCTCTTCACTGTTTGCCATCAGTCCAGAGGCATGGTTGCCCAGTGCCACGATGCAGGCACCTGTGAGGGTGGCAATGTCGATGACAGTGTCGGGCTTGAAGCGTTTGCTGTAGGTGAGTGCATCACACAGAATCAAACGCCCCTCTGCATCCGTATTGAGAATCTCGATCGTTTTACCGGCCATCGATGTGACAATGTCGCCCGGTTTGTTGGCATCACCGTCTGGCAGATTTTCGGAGGAGGGAACAACGCCAACAATGTTAATTGGCAGTTCCATCTCTGCAACTGCCTTGATGGTACCTATAACGGAAGCACCGCCGCACATGTCATATTTCATCTCGTCCATACGGGCCGATGGCTTGATGGAGATACCACCGGCATCAAAAGTCAGACCCTTGCCGACGAGAACAACGGGTTTATCTCCTTTCTTGCCACCCTTGTACTCCATGATGATCAGTTTTGCAGGTTGGCGGCTGCCACGTGAGACAGAGAGCAATGCACCCATCTTGAGCTTTTCCATCTCCTTCTCGTTAATGACCTTTGTGGAAATGGATTTGTACTTTCGTCCCAGGCTTCCGGCCTTGCGTGCCAGGTAAGCAGGTGTGCAGATGTTCCCCGGCAGGTCGGCAAGATTCTTCGCCATCTCCATGCCCAGCGCGATCGCCTCTCCCTGTTGGACAGACTTGCGCCCCCCGGCAAGTTGTTTTGAATTGGAAACCGAGAGACGGATCTTACGAATTTTGTGTGGCTTGTCGTCGTCTGACTTGCATTCGCTAAAGTTGTAGGTCGCATTGACCAGGGCCTGTGCTGTTTCGCGAAGCAGTGTGCTTGTAGTCAGCGAGCTTTTTGCAGGCATGCCGATAATCGCTTCGCCGACTTTCATCGACAGCAAGTTCTTCATTGCGGCAGAGACACCTTTCTGCAACTGGCTGATATTGAATTCATCCTCATCACCTAGACCGACGACAAGCAGGCATTCACACGGCATGTCACCAGTCTCGCAGAGCAGGGCGGTTTCGCCGGCCTTGCCGTTGAAGCCGCTATTAACCAGTTGTCTTTTGACCAGGCCATTGCTTGCCTTGTCTATAGCCTCTGCCTCCTTGCACATCTCTTGCTGAGTTGTTGAGAATAGTATCAGGCAGCGGGTTTTTGTCTTGGCGAGGTCAATTTTTGATAGTGTAATTTGCATGTCAGGTCGTCTAAGTAACGGGAAATTCTGTTAGGATGCCAGTTATGTAATAGTTAAGTCCAGTGGAAACCTTTTCAATGCAGCTACTGTCGCGACTCGATCGCTATGTCGGTTATGAAATCCTGAGGATTTTTGCTGCGATTCTCGTTATTCTGACGTTAATCCTGGTGGGCAGCAGCCTCATCCGGATGCTGCGTACGGCTGCATCTGGAAGTATCTCGCCGGACTCGGTACTCACCCTGATGTCTCTTGAGCTTTTGCGCCTTTCCGGGCGTCTTGTTCCGGTAGCCTTCTTTTTTGCGACCGTCATGGCACTTGGGCGAATGTACCAGGAGCAGGAGATGACGGCGCTGTTCTCCAGTGGAGTCAGCCCCTACCGCCTGTTCAAAATCGTTGGCATCGTTGCGATTCCCATGGTGATTGCAACGGCCTGGCTAGTCATGGTGATTTACCCTTCGACCGGGCGTGTATCTGAACACATTACAACGCAATTTCGTGACCAGTTGCTGCTGTCATCCATGGAGGGCGGGCGCTTTTACGAGTCGAATAAGGGCAGCCTGGTTTTTTATGCCGAGACCTCGGATATCGATACCGGAGAACTCGCCAATGTCTTTCTGCATCAGCGCAAGGATGATGGCACGATCACCGTGACCGTCTCGGAAAAGGGAACTCATCAGGTAGATGAAGAAACCGGGCTGCGCCGTGTCATTCTGAAAGATGGTCACCAGTACCAGGCAGTACCGGGTGCGATAGAAACCTACCAGGTCGATTTCGATGAATTCATTATTACGGTCAACAGGCCACCACCGAAAGAGCGGCGCATTCGCCTCAGGTCAGTTGATACTACAGAGTTGCTGCAAATGCCTGACAGGGACGCCAGGATCGAGTTCGAGACGCGGCTGGTTTTCCCTCTCTCCGTGGTTGCGTTCGGTTTTCTTGCTGTTCCCCTGAGTCGTTCAAGGGTGCGTCAAAGTGCTTACCTGCGTGTGTTACTGGCAGTTGTTGTTTACGTGCTGTTCACCATGCTGACAAATTCAGCAGAGAAATGGGTAGAGAAGGGAGTGACGCCCTTATGGATGGGGGTATGGTGGGTACCGGCCTTGATGATGCTGGTCGTTGGCCTGTTGCTTGCGTTAGACCATCCGGCAAGCAGAAAGTGGTGGAAGCGCTATGTATAGACTCGACTGGTATATCACCAAACAGATCGCAATCTGGACAGCAATTGCCCTCCTTGTGCTGGTCTCGTTTCGCAGTTTCAATGTGCTTGTCGAAGAGCTGGGTTCACTGCGTGGCGACTACCAGACGTTAGAAATACTCTATGTTGTGCTGTTGCGAACTCCGGGATACATGTACGAGGTGTTCCCCATGTCGCTGCTGATAGGTGGTCTTATGGCGCTTGGAGGCATGGCAAGAAACCAGGAAATTACAGCGATGCGCGCTGCTGGTGTCTCGGTGTGGCGGCTGTTTCGTGCCTTGCTCAAGAGTGGTGTGCTGATTACATTGGTTGCACTTCTCATCGGTGAGGGGCTTGCCCCGGGCATGCGCCAGGAATCGGAGCAGCTACGAGCGCAGTGGCTCAAATTCCCGTCGATTCTGCAGACCAAATATGGTGTCTGGGTCAGGGATGGTGATTCTTTCGTGAATATTCAGCGGATCAAGCCGAATGGAGAGCTGCGCAGTATCAAGACTTATCGTTTTAATGATGATGGTTCATTGAATACCATGCGTAATGCACTGCGAGCTGAATATGATGATGAGAGCGGCTGGGTTTTACGCAATGTCAAGGAGACGCGCTTTGAGGGTGATAGCGTTGTTTCGCAAACCTTGATGAAGACGCAGATGGAAGCGCATCTCGATGCAGACATGATGAGCAAGCTTGGAACAGACCCGCAAATTCTGTCGATTATCGATCTTTACGAATACAACAGGTTTTTGCACAAGAATGAACAGAGCGTACCCGAATACGAGATTGCTTTCTGGAGTAAACTGGCAATTCCTGCATTGAGCATGTTGATGTTGCTGCTGGCACTGCCTTTTACTATTAACAACATGCGCAATGTCGATATAGGACGAAACCTGGTTGCCGGTGCGCTACTCGGTGTATTGATCTACCTAGTGAACAAAAGCGCCTCATTTTTAGCACTTATCTATGCCGTTTCGCCAATCGCAGTAGCCTGGGTGCCCGTGCTCTTGCTTGCCGCGGCGATCATGCTCTACATGCGACGGATCTCAGGCTGAAATCAGTTGCTATCCGAACATGATCCTAGGCATGCGGTCATGGAACTCGGCCATGGTTGAATCGGGCTCCATGGTGACAACATAGATACGCTGCTCATTCCTGTTTTTAGCCACGAGACCCTGGATGTACTTGCCTGGTAGCAGGTCGAACCAGCGGGATTTTCCTTCGTAATCTTTTTCCATGAAACTGCTGACATCGATTTTGACAGGGGTAGGGAAGTACTTGTCCCAAACGCCTGAATAGACAGAGTCGAGTCGTGCCCAGCCGCCAACCGGCAAGCTGCCGGACTGTTCCCTGCGGCGTCCCCATGGAAGCAACAGATGACTGCCGTTTTTCATACGCACAGGCAGGACTGCATTCGGGTTCGGAAAGAAAACCCGGTAGTCCTGTCCAGAATGATTGAATGTCACGCCTCCACACATATGATAATTGTACTACATAAGTTCTAAGCGTGTTGTGAGAGACTGTTTTTCCGCTTGAGAAGTTCGATAATGATAGGTAGAGACAATATTTGGACATTAACGAATGTTGGATAATTCGATCAATCACGATGTTGCAACGAAATTACGGGAAGTGGCGGATATTCTCGAACAGCAGGGCGCAAACCCGTTTCGTATTCGCGCTTATCGACGTGCTGCTGAAACTGTTACTCATCTTGAAGCGGATTTACCGGACCTGCTCGAGCAGGGTGGTATCGATGCCCTGATCGAACTTCCGAACATCGGTCGTGGTATTGCCACGGCGATTGCAGAAATTCTGGCTACTGGCCGTTGGGCACAGCTGGAACGGCTGCGCGGTTCACTGGATCCGGTGAAGCGATTGCAATCTGTTGCGGGTATCGGACCCAAGCTGGCGCAACGCATACATGATGAGCTCCATATCGATACACTAGAGGGTCTGGAGCTCGCAGCACATGATGGACGCCTGGAAGAGTTGGAGGGTGTCGGAGTGAGACGTGCCACCTCAATCAGCGCAACGGTAGAGAATATGCTGGATCGTGTGCGCAGCAGCCGTCACAACCAGGATGAAAATGGCCCGTCAGTTGAAATGCTGCTCGATGTTGATCGTGAATATCGCGAGAAGTCATCGGCAGGGGAACTGCCCACCATCGCCCCGCGGCGCTTTAATCCAAACGGTGAGGCCTGGTTGCCGATTCTGCATACTGAACGTTTACCGCTCTGTTTTCAAATACAGCCAGGGCGCATGAACTTGGGCATACTCATGACTGGGTGGTGATTTATCATTACAATGATCACCAGGAAGAGGGTCAGCACACAGTGGTCACAGAGACGCACGGTGCTATGATTGGTCAACGTGTCGTGCGCGGACTCGAGATCGAGTGCCGCGCTCTTTGGGAGAATAATAATTGAAGCTCTATCTTGCACAACATGGTGATGCGGTGGGGAAAATGATCGACCCCGAGCGCCCCCTGTCAGGAAAAGGGAAGGAAGATGTCAGTAAAATGGCTGATTTCCTCACCAAGGCTGGAGTACGCGTCGATCGTGTGATTCACAGTGGTAAATTGCGTGCACAGCAGACCGCCAGCATACTGGCCCGGTCTATTGCGCCAGGTGTCCCGGTTGAGACCAGTGGTTTCATCAATCCAAATGACGATCCGGCATCTTTTCACTGGGAAAGAGGTGGTCCGAAACAGGATATACTCGTTGTTGGCCACCTTCCCTTTATGGAAAAGCTGGTTGCTCACCTTGTTACAGGGGATATGGAGAGAGATATCACAGATTACGACCCGGGCAGCGTCGTTTGTCTTGAGTATAGCCATGATAGTTGGCAGATAATCTGGATGTTGAATCCCGGGCTTCTCGCCTGATTAGCCCGGAATCATGGAAAAAGAACAAAAAGAACTTCTCGCTGACAAAATTGGCGGCCTCGGCCAGGCTCATATCGAAGTGCTGGCCGACATGGCGCAGAGCTTTGCCGAATCTCTCGACATTGACGATACCCTTCGTACCGCCCTCAGAAAAACCATGCAATACCTCGATGCAGAGGCAGGTTCTGTCTTCTTGCTGGTTGATAATGATGAGATTCTTGAATGCCGCGCATCGGAAGGACCGGTTGATATCACCGGGCTGAGATTACCGGCAGGACAGGGCATTGTGGGGCAGACAGTACAGGAAAACGACACCCTGATCATTCGTGATGTCTCCAAAAGCAAGAGCTTTAACGTGGCAGTGGATGAGGATACAGGCTTTCAGACCCGTTCCATTCTTTGCGCTCCCCTGACGGTTCGTGGCGAACGCCTAGGTGCACTGGAACTGATCAACAAGCAGGGCAGCGATGGTCTGTTCAGTGACAGGGATCGCAGTTTTCTTAGTGCCCTGGCATCATCTGCGGCCCTGGCGATGCTCAATGCTCGTATGGCTGCAGACCTGGTTGAACAGGAGAAGGTACGCAAGGAGCTGGAGATGGCACGCGAGATTCAGAACTCCTTGTTACCGCCGATGCCACCACAAGATGCACCGATCCACGGCCTGAATATCCCTGCACGTGGAGTATCTGGTGATCTTTACCTGTTTTTCCCTCTTTCGAACGGGCGTCTCTTCTTTGCCCTGGGTGATGTTTCTGGAAAAGGGATACACGCGGCTCTCTTCATGGCCAAGACCGTCAGCCTGATTCGCGCGCTGGCAAAGCTGGAGCACAGCCCTGGAAAGCTCTTTGCCCGGCTCAATGATGAAATCAGAGAGACGGCCAGCCGTGGTATGTTCATCACCCTGGCTGCCGGTACCTTTGATCCGGCTAGCGGCAAGGTGTGCATGACCAATGCGGGTCATGAGCCCCCGCTGTTCCGAAACATCGACGGAGAGTATGTTGCCTATCCAGCAGATGCTCCGCCCCTCGGTATCCTTCCTGACCTGGTTTTTGAAGAAGTGGAGATCATGCTGGAGGGTGGGGCACTCTATCTTTTCACCGATGGAATGACTGAAGGCTTCGACAGTGAAGGCCAAGCACTGGGTGTAGCAGGGGTGAAGGCAGCTATTGAGCAACATCAGAATTTGAATCCACAGGCACGTATCCAGGCGATGGTGGAACCCCTGACAGATACAGATACGCAACTTCGTGATGACATAACCCTGCTGGTCGTTGAACATCAGCCCATACAGGTGCTGGCCAAGATAGAGGTTTCAGCATTGCCAACTAATCTCAAGGGACTGCGGGATGGCCTGCGCGAGGTGCTGGTCGAGAATGAAATCGACAAGGCCCTGGTGGAGAAGCTGGTCCTTGCGGTTGGAGAGGCTGTGATGAACGTGGTGCAACACGGCTTTGACGAAGGGGGAGCAGAGGGTAGAATTACCCTTGAGGTATGTAAAGAAAGGGACGGTCTGCTGTTTCGGTTGATGGATAACGCTCCGTCGATGGACCCTGCCGAGGTCACCCCTCGTGATCTTGATGACATCCGCCCCGGAGGTCTGGGTACCCACTTTATACGGGAACTGATGGACAGCGTTGAATTCATGCCACCACCTGCTGGTAGTGGAAATCTGCTGGAAATGCGCAAGAGGATAGAACTGCTGTGAAATGTGAAATTAGCGAGCAAGAAGGATTTCAGGTCGTCGCCTTGGGAGGAGACGTGGATCTCGCCAGTTCCCCAGAAGCGCGTGATGCCATTCTTGGCGGTCTCGCCAAGAGCAATGTTCTGGTCGATCTGTCCAATGTCGAATATATCGACAGTTCCGGTGTGGCAAGCCTGGTTGAAGGATACCAGTCAGCCAAGGATAAAGGGCGTAGTTTTGGATTGATTGGCGTCAGCGAGGCTGCATTGATGGTCCTACAGTTGGCCCGTCTGGACAAGGTTTTTTCTATTTACACGAGCGTTCAAGACGCCGTAGATCAAGGCTAACGGCCACAGCATGCTCACGTTTCTGGAAGGCTTGGGCAGACGCACTGTACGCGGTATTGAAGAGTTGGGCTATCATGCGGCCCTGTTTGCCGAGAGCATCTACTGGTTGGTCTGGGGTAAACGCATAGGTCAACCGGTACGCAACAACCATGTGGTCAAGGAGATGGTGTCGGTGGGCATCAATGCGCTTCCGATCATAACAGTACTCTCTTTCAGTATTGGCATCATGCTGGCCATCCAGGGAATCCATACTCTCAAGACATTTGGTGCGCAGAACCAGGTCGTACTGGGTATAGCGCTTTCCGTCACACGTGAATTTGCACCCCTGATTGTGGCGATCCTTGTCGCCGGCCGTTCAGGCTCAGCCTTTGCCGCCCGCATCGGTACAATGAAAATCTCTCAGGAACTGGATGCCCTCAAGGTAATGGGCATCAACCCGGTGCGTTACCTGCTCGCCCCGGCACTGCTCGCGATGCTGGTGATGGTTCCCACGGTGACTTTTTTTGCCGATCTCGTCGGGTTGCTGGGTGGCGGGCTCTACAGCGCCGCTGAGTTGGGAATAGGGCTGGATGTCTACTGGGAGCGCACCCTTGATGTGCTTGATCCGGAAGACCTGATGCAGGGGTTGGTCAAGAGCGTCCTTTTTGCCGTGATGATTTCACTCATTAGTGCAGCCAATGGCTTTTCAGTCAGCGGGGGTGCCGAGGGTGTTGGACGAGCAACCACCCGGGCCGTGGTAATGTCTATTGCCGCCATCCTTGTGACCGATATGCTGTTTACCTACTTCATGAATCAATAATCATCATGGCTACTGACCCGGCAATAGAAATATCCAACCTGCACGTACGCTATGGCGACGTCGATATTCTGCAGGATGTCAATCTCACCGTGGAACGCGGTGAGGTGATGGTGATCATGGGAGGGTCGGGTTCTGGTAAGTCGACCTTTTTGCGCCAGCTGCTGGGGCTGGAAAAACCCTATGGCGGCTCAATCAAGTTGCTGGGTAAGGATATCACCACCCTTACGGGCCAAGAGATGTACCAGATGCGCAAGGAGATGGGGGTTGCCTTCCAGGGAGGGGCGCTGTTCAACTCTATGACCGTGGGTGAAAATGTCATGCTGCCGCTACGCGAACACGTGGATCTGAATGAGCAGACCATGCAGATCATGGCACGCATGAAGTTGGAAGTGGTCAACCTGGCAGGTTTCGAAAACTTGATGCCTGCTCAGCTTTCGGGCGGTATGATCAAGAGAGCGGCAGTAGCCAGGGCAATTATCATGGATCCCAAGCTGCTGTTTTTTGACGAGCCTTCGGCTGGTCTTGATCCGGTGGTATCGGCAGAACTCGATGACCTGATCCTGAAGCTGAAGACTGCCATGGGCATGACCATCGTGGTGGTGACCCACGAACTCGAATCAGCCTTCAAGATCGCTGACCGAATTACATTTCTCGACCGCGGCAAACTGCTCATGAGTGGTACTGTTGATGAGGTACGCAATTCGGATAACAAGCGTATCCAGAACCTGTTGAACAGGGTACCGGAAGAGGAACAGTTGGATGCCGATGAATACATCAGGCGCCTGGTGGGACGGGAAGAGTGATTTTTTACTATGATTTAATAGCCGGAACGGAAACTCGATAACAATGAAATACCAAAATGTCTCCTATATAACAGTCGGCTCCTTTGTACTGGTCATGCTCATCGGTCTCATGGCGATGCTGGTCATGATTACCGGTTATGTCTGGCATGCTGACTACTATACGGTTCGTTACGACAACGTAACGGGACTATCCCGTGGAGCCCCGGTTACCTTCGAGGGATTTCAGATCGGGCGCGTTGCCAGCATTGTTCCGGAGCACGACGAAAAGAATACGACGACCTACAAGGTCAACCTGGAAATTGACAAGCAGAACGAGGTGAGTTGGCCTATACCGGATGACAGCAAGTTCCGACAGGTCTCATCTGGTTTGCTTTCCACCATAACGGTAGAAATCGAACGGGGTGAATCCAACACCGCGCTGGAACCCAATACAGAACTGGTAATCCAGGGAACCAGGAAGCGCGACCTGATGCAGACACTGAATAGCATCGGCGATGAAATCGAGAGCTATAAGGATGATTTTCGCAATATTATCAGCCGCCTTGATAACACCTCGCGCATTATCGATGAGGAGACGCCTGCGATTATTGCCCTGGTCAAGAGCGGTAGTACCTCCCTGGACAAGGGCATTGTGGATATTGTCACTGACGTGAAAAGCATGTCTTCCGAATTGAAGGCGGGAATTCAGGATATGCGTGAAGTGGTTGGTACGGCCAACCGTGAATCGATTTCATCTTTTCTGGAAGCGATGGAAAAGGGCGGCCAGAACTTTGAGGAGCTTTCCATGCAACTGCAAGGGAGTCGCGGCAAACTGGATGCGTTGCTGGAAGATTCACGCGACCTGGTCGGGAATAACAAAGGTGATGTCAACCGCACCATCAAGGATTTGCAGGCGAGTATCAAGATAATCAGCCAGTCGATCGGTGCTATCACCCACAACCTCGATATAACCAGTCGCAACCTGGCGGAGTTCAGCCGCCAGATACGGCAGAATCCTGGACACCTGATCCGTGGCACATCACCGCGTGATGCAGCTCGCTAAGGTAAACCGGACATGATTTCCGACACTCACCGCTTCGGATAATTACAGGAGCCACCAATGAAAAGAGTCTTGTTATATATGCTGCTGGCATCGTTTCTGACGGCCTGTGTTTCTTCACTCTCACCGGTACCGGAAGATCGCTATTACCGTCTTTCCGAGGTGGCGGGAAAATCGTCGGGGAGGGCCTCTCTTGGCGGGGTACTGGCGATAGGTACGATCGAGAATGCCGGTGTTTACAATGAACGGGCTATTCTCTACAGCGAGTCAACTGAACCTGCCAAATTGCAGCGTTTACCACTATCACTTCTGGACCGACGCTCCACCACGCCTGATACAGGACCATCTTGCCGTCTACCTGCGCAAGGCTTCTGTAGCAAACACAGTCGTGAACGACAGGGGCGAGGTAGACTGGAGTCACTTGTTGTCAGGCAAGCTGCGCCGTTTTGAGCGCATCATGGATGGCAGTGGTTCGCGTGTTGCAGTGGATATGGAATTTCGGCTTATGCACAATCACAGCAGAAAAGCCTTGCTGGTCAAGGACTACGACGTTGAGGTCGAGGTGGCGGGCGATACCGTCAACGATGCGGTTGAGGCTATGACAAGGGCGTTGGAGTCAATCTATGGGCAACTACTGGCTGATATCAGAAGAGTGGCGAGGTAGCACACTCCCCTGAAATCACCTTAAGAGGCAGCATTGGACCAGTAACTTACCTGATCAATGCCTGGCCTTGTCGCCCCATATCTCTTTCAGGCGTTGGTCTCGCCCACAACTGTAACGATAGAATTTATATCTGATCGGGTTGTTTTTGTAATAGTCCTGGTGATAACTCTCTTTTCCCTTGATGGGATAAAAAGTAGATGCATCCAGAATGGGTGTGACAACAGTTTTACCTGGAAATTGTGAAACGACTCTCTTTCTGGATGTTTCAGCCAGTGCGCGTTCGTTTTCATTGGCAACGAAAATTGCACTCAGGTAGCTATGTCCCTTGTCGCAAAACTGTCCTTTGGCATCGAAGGGGTCGATACTGACCCAGTAGTATTCCAATAACTGTTCGTAGCTGACCTTGTCCGGATCATAGGTGATCTCAACTGCCTCATAATGTCCCGTATGATCACCTTCATAGGTTGGATTGTCCACTGTGCCCCCGGTGAAGCCTGAGATGACATCGGTTACACCTTCCACTTTTTCAAAGTCAGACTCCATGCACCAGAAACAACCGCCCGCAAATGTTGCCTTATCGGCAACAGCTACATTTGTACAACAGAGAAAACCTGCCACTAAAAGAATTACCTGTTTCACAATAAGACCTTTATCCGTACTGTTATTCGTATGAACTTACTGTAGCAGAAGAGCTCAAAATTAAATGAGACATTTTTCAGGGATTTATATGGACGTCATGAGAGATCGAAATCTATTACTCATCTTCAGCCTGGCGATTGTGATTATTTCCGGCTGGTATTTCACCGGCAGCCACACAGCAACAGCCGAAGATCAGAATACGAACCAGGCTCTGGAGAACCCTCTTGCCGGTACTGATTCGAAATGGAGTAAGCCCCCCGACGAAGTGTTAAAAAGCCGACTGACGCCCTTGCAGTACAAGGTGACACAGCACGAAGGTACGGAACGCCCATTCAATAATATCTACTGGAATAACAGAGAAGAGGGTATCTACGTGGATATCGTCAGTGGTGAACCGCTATTTAGCTCCAGTGACAAGTTCAAGTCAGGAACCGGATGGCCAAGTTTTACACGTCCCCTGGTCAACAATCATGTCGTGGAAAAAACGGACAGGATGTGGGGAATGAGGCGAACCGAGGTACGCTCAAAATTTGGAGACTCCCATCTGGGTCACGTCTTTAATGACGGCCCGGATCCTACCGGTCTTCGATACTGTATTAACTCGGCTTCACTGCGATTTATACCCAAGAGTGCTTTAATCGATGAAGGCTATCCAGAATTTGTTTCCCTGTTTGAATCGATTGAGAAATGAAGTTGTCCCGAATCTTGATTTCACTGATTGCTCTTTTCCTGTTTGCACAAGCAGAAGCTTCAGAGAAAACATATTCCAGCGGTGAACAACAGGTCGCTCTACTGGAACTCTTTACTTCCCAGGGCTGTAGTAGCTGTCCACCTGCCGATAAGTGGGTTAATCAATTAATCGACAGGCCCGGCCTGTGGAGAAAATTTATACCCGTCTCTTTTCACGTGGACTACTGGGACTACATCGGTTGGAAAGATCCCTATGCCAGCAGGTCTAACTCGAATAGACAATATCGATACAAGCAGCAGAAAGGAGTCAAGGTTGTATACACGCCCGGTTTTGTTGTAAATGGTAAAGAGTGGCGAGATTGGCGCCGTAACAGCAAGATACCGCAAGATGAAAACAGTCCGGGCAATCTGGAAGTTAAGATTGATGGTCAGAGACTTCAAGCGAAGTTTATTCCTGTTGAAAAGAGTGATGAGCGTTATCGTTTAACTGTTGTGTTACTCGGTTTTGATTTGAGTTCGCGGGTAACAGATGGAGAAAATGAAGGCCGTACTCTGAAAGAGGAGTTTGTTGTACTGGATCAAGCCAGCCAACTTTCGCATGACTCAAACTGGGATATACAGCTTCCCTGGTTGAATACAGCATCCCGGGGAAAGAGAGGCGTTGCTGCCTGGGTTGCAACTGAAAACAGGCAAGCACCTGTCCAGGCTACCGGAGGCTGGTTGAATCAGTAACTACTCAGGCGGTTGCAGCAGATGACTTTTCGTCATGAATTGACGATACAGCAGCGGCACAATCACCAGGGTCAGCGATGTTGAAAAAACCAGTCCCCAGACAATGGCTGTTGCTACCGGCCCCCAGATGAGTGATTTACCACCCAGCCCGGTCGCCAGTGAGAAGAGGCCTGCGACCGTGGTCAGTGATGTGATCAGAATCGGAATAACACGCCGTCTTGCTGCATAGATGGTTGCATGAAGCACACTCATTCCCGCCTTGAGGCGCATGTTGCCCGCAGATATCAGGACAATCGCTGCATTAACAGCGATACCGGCGAGTGCGACTATGCCATACAGGGTGTAGAGGCTCATCGGGTTGCCTGAAATCAACAGGCCAAAGGTGACGCCTGTGAAAGCCATGAAAAGGGTAGAGAGGATCATGAATGGCTGCCAGTAACTTCTGAACTGGGTTCCAAGAATGGCGTACATGACTCCGACGCCAAACAGGAACAGGATGAGAATCGAATCCATGGCTTCATAGATGTCATCGAGTTCACCTGAAAAATCGAGATCTATGTCAGGGTAGTTATTCTGTATATCATTCCAGCCTTTCTGGATCAGTTGATTGGCAGTGACCGTATCGATAAGCGTCTCTTCAAGATCTGCTTCCACTGTAATTGCACGCCTGAAATTGTAATGGCGTATGTTTCCAAGTCCGGTTTCCCGCTGCTCTTTGACCAACTCGATAAGCGGTACACTGCCACCATCAGCTAACGGCAGTCGGAACTGGAGCAATTCATTGATATTCTTAATATTGCGATCGGATCCTTTTACCCGTATGTCCACCTTCTCACCGGCATCGCGCATATCTGTCACCACCAATCCATCAACCAGTAACTGGATTGTACGGGTCACTTCCAGCGGGTTAATTCCGGTGCGATTAATGGCGTCTTCGTCGAGTGAGAGGATGAGTTCGCTGCGGCCTTTACTTGCATCATCATCGATATCCTTAACACCTTCAATGCCGGACAACAGGTCTCGTAATGCATCTGCTGCCTCCCGTATCTCGGGGTAGGAATCACCACGCACCTTGATGCTGATCGGTTTTTCGGTCGGCGGGCCGCCAGCCAGCCTCAAAAAAGAGATTTGTACCGGACCGGGTGTTGCCATGATGTCACTACGCATCTCCTCAATCATTGCTTCTACAGTTCTCAGATCCGGTGTTTTCGGATTCAAACCGACCATGATCTGGCCGACGTGCTCTCCCAACCGTGGTGCAGTTTCTGTGAACATATTCCCCGAATAACTCAGAACAGCACGCGCCTCTCCATCACGCAAATGTGATTGAACCTTTCTTTCAATCTCTTCTACTTTCTTCAATGTGGAATGCAAGGTGGTTTCAGGTGGCATTTCAACGTTGACATAGAAGAGGCGTATGGTGTCAGCAGCGAAGAAATCCATACGCACCATGCCGGCAGCCATGGCTCCGAAGGCGCTGACAAACAGCAGTATGACAAATGAGAATGTCAGCCAGCGGTGACGCAGAAACTTTACCAGCAGACGTACATATTTAATTTGAATTGCGTGAGTCAGTTTGACCCGGTACTTATGGATTCTTGAGGGCTTCTCGAAGCTGACTTTCGCTGCAGTAACATGGGCTGGCAGCATCCAGAAGGCCTCGATTAATGAAAGGGAGAGTGCAACAACGACAACAATCGGAACGACTCTCATAAAGTCCCCGAGGATTCCCGGTAACAGAATCAATGGCCCGAATGCAGCTATGGTTGTGAACACGGCAGCTGTCACAGGAGCAGCCACTTCGTTGAGTGCTTCCATGGAGGCCTCCATGGGTTTCATGCCATGCCTCACGCGGTAATAGATGCCCTCAACGACAACAACGGCATCATCCACAAGCATACCGAGCACGATGACAACGCCAAGCAGAACCATGACATTCAGGGTTTCACCAACCCCCGACAGTATCCAGAAGGTACCTGCAAGTATAAAAGGGATGCCGATTGCAGTCAGAAGTGCAATGCGTGAACCGAGAAAGAACCAGGCAACAATCAAAACGAGAACAAGTCCGATCAGGGCATTTCTCTGCATCAGTGAAATAGCACTCTTGGTGACAACAGTCTGGTCATCGACAAGAATCAGCTCTATACCGGTCTGGTCTGAATAGATGTTCCTGCCTTGCATATAGGCCTTGATACGATCGACAAGCTCTATCGTGTTGGCATTTGCCTGCTTCATCACTGCCAGAAGAACTGCCGGACGTTCATTGAAACTGGTTAATTGGGAGGGCTCAGCACGGCCACGTTCAACCCGTGCAACGGTGCCGAGTGTGACTTCGCCCTGTGCTCCGACGATTGTGCGTGATGCAAGCTGACCTGGGTCGTTACTTGAACCGACCAGTCGCACCAGCCAGTTCTGTTCCCCAAGACGTGTGTCGCCGGCTGCGATATCCTGAAAAAATGCGGAGACAGTATCTGCTACCTGTCCGGGTGACAGGTTCAACTCTTCCAGCAAGGCAGTATCAAAATTGACCTGTAATTCAGGTTCTGGCAGTCCAATTGGATCGACACGATCAACTCCCTTGACCCTCTCAAGCCCTTTCTGGATATTGCGTGCCTGGATGCGTAGCTCTTCATCAAGAGATTGACCGACAACAGCAACTGTCGCAGAAGGGAAGGCATTAGCAGTGGTGATTTCCAGTATCTGGGGGTCTTCTGCTGCGTCTGGCAGTTCACTCTCCTTGTTCTGGATTTCGCGCCTTAAGTCAGCAACGCTTTTATCGAAGGTGCGTTCATCAATATCCTGAAATCGTACAAGGATACTGGAAACCGACTCTCTGCTTGTGGAGGACATGAAGTTGATGTTCTGGATTTTACGAACTGCGTCTTCAATCGGGTCCGTGACCTTTTTTTCGACATCCAGTGCCGATGCGCCGGGAAGTACAGTGGTAATGACGATCCAGTTAAAGTTGATCGTCGGATCTTGCTGGCGCGGCAGGTTCATATAAGAGAGCAGGCCAATGACCAGTACAAGCACAAAAACCAGGTTGGCAAGAACATGGTTTTGCAGGAGTGACCGGTAGAATGCACCCACGACTTAATTCTCCTCCACGAGGACCTCGATGTTATCGCCGTCCTGTAATCTCTGACGGCCCTCGGTCACAATCAGTTGTTCAGGGGAGGCATTGAACTCGGCTGGCTGCCCCTCCTGCGCATTGGGCAATGCATGGAACCTGGCAGTGCTATTATCCACAAGAAAAACACCCAGAAGACCATTTCGTCGTACAAGATAATTTGCAGGGAGTTGATTTGCGCCACCTTGCCAGACAAGGCGTCCTGTCGTTCCCGGAGAAGCAGATATATCTTTAAAGACAAGGCGAGCCTCTTGCGTTCGGGTTTTATTATCATAGATCGGGATGATAGTACGCAGCTCCAGCGGGTAACTATTACCTGCATGGTGGAAATCAACAGCTTTTGCCTGTTGCAGGCTGACTGCATCAGCAGAACGAAGTTCGGCACTTACTTCTGAGTGGTCCAGTTGCACCAGGTTCACCAATGGCGAGCCAGGATTTGCGAGTTCACCGACATTTGCCAGACGTTTTACAACGACCGCATGAACAGGCGCTTTGATAATGCAGCGTTCAACATTGATCTCTGCCTGTCTCACCTGTTCCAGCTGATTTTGATGATCAGCCGTTGCTGCGAGCAGGTCAGCATTGCGCTGCTCAAGAACTTCCTCACTGATACTCCTGGTGTTTTTCAGCCCGCTGGCACGTTCCAGTTGTGTAGATGCAAATGAGCGCAGCGCCTCATTTTTACGTAAAATCGCTTTTGCCGACTCAAGCCGGGATTTGTGATCACGGCAGTCAAGAATGACTAGCTGATCGCCTTTTTTTACTTGATCTCCCACCTGGACAGGAATGCGTTCAACTCGTCCGGTTATTTCAGCGGGAATCTCCGGGGCATTGAGCGAGAGGGTAGTAGCAGGAACACTGAATTCTGACACTCGTAAAAGCTTATCGAGTTGCATTGCCCTGACTGGCACAGCTTCGGCATGAACCAGTGGGGTGGCTAACATCATAAGAACGAGCAGTGTTATTTGTCTCATGACAGATCTATTCCCATTTCGTTATGTATGCTGATATTAATCCAGTCAAAAGCACACTGGACGTTGATTTCAATCTGGTCGTACCCCTAACTACTGTAATTATATTGTACTGCAGTATAGAAAGCTTCCTTATCTGGAAACCATTCCCCGAAAATGAAAGGGGTATACTGACAATAGATGTGAATGAGGCTCACAGAAGTAGGAGCGATATCTCAAAACTTAACCAGCTGACTTTTCTCACCGCTTCCAGACTCTTCCGTCGATAGCGGACAGCCCCAACGCAATTAATACCATCCCTATGTAATGGACAGCCTCCAGGCTTTCATCAAGAAAGAGTGAGCCGAGTAGAATCGCCGAAACAGGTATTAGCAGGGTGACCAACAGCAAGTTAGTTGCGCCTGCAGATTCAAGTATTTTGAAATAGAGAACGTAAGCGACTGCCGTAGACAGAATAGCAAGCCCAACGATAGCTGCCCATGTCCCCATACCGGGGGCGGTAATGTCAAGGGGGCCGTCTATAGTCAGTGCAATTGGAGCCATGACGAGTGCCGATGCAGTGACCTGGCCAGCTGCCGTCACAATCGGATTAATCGCCATAGCTTTAAACCGGCGGCCATATACACCTGCAAATGCATAAGATAAGGCAGCTGCGATTATTGCCACTTGTGCAAGTGTGTTATCACCTTTACCTATCGCTGGTAGCCCGATCATCACAACGACACCGATAAAACCGACTGCAACACCTGCAAACTTCAATGGCGTGGCACGTTCGTCAGGTAACAGCATCCCTGCAACGACAACAGTGAATAAGGGCGTTGTTGCATTCAAGATGGATGCCAGGCCAGATGCGATATGTGTTTGCCCCCAGACAATAAGGACAAACGGAATAACATTGTTCAGCAATCCCATTCCCAGGAAAGCGGTCCAAACAGCTTTACTTTTCGGGGGGCGAAGTCCCATGAAGAGTGCAATACCCCACAATGCGATTGCTGCCAGGCCAACCCTCAGGGTGACAATCGTCAGAGGTGGAAGATCAGCGACAGCCACACCGATAAAGAAAAATGACCCGCCCCACAGAACCGATAATATGAGGAGCATGGCCCATTCAAAGCCCCCCATGGAAGTATTGATAGATGATTTCATTGTGTTCGCACGCTTGCGTCAGGCCATTTCAGGTTCAATATAGCCACTCCCTGTATCTGAAACCATCTGATTTTTGCTGTCTAATTCGTAAATAGGAGATTTACACTCCTGATGTGTCTGGATTATCTTGAAGCATGAGCACCACTTTGAAATTACCCGGCAAGAAACGGATGGAAATACAGCAGTCAATACGATCATATAGAATCAATCTGTAGTCGTTGGAGAAAAGAGATGTCAATGCCATCTGAAGAAGAGATGCGGACAGCAGTATCAACACGGGACAAAGCCAGTGACGGGGGTTTTTTCTACGGAGTCATTACTACCGGGGTTTTCTGCAAGCCTTCCTGTACCTCCCGCCCGGCTCTGCCTGAGAATCTGCGTTTCTTTCCAAGTGCCGAGTCTGCGATTGTTGCAGGTTTCAGGCCATGTAAAAGATGTCGGCCAACGGCAGACAACCCACAACTAACCAGGCTTGTAGATATTGCCCGATATATAGAATCTCACGCTGAAGAACGCCTGACACTTGCACAATTAGCAGATCAGGCAGAGCTTTCACCCTCACGACTCCAGCGAATATTCAAACAGGCTTTTGGGGTTTCCCCTAAAGCCTATCAAGATGCGATTCGTATGCGGAAATTCAAAAAATCACTGAAAGAAGGCGCCACTGTTACCGACGCAATATACTCATCCGGCTTCGGTTCCATCAGTCGAGTCTATGGTGAAGCGACACGTAATATAGGTATGACACCGAAAGCTTATAGAGCTGGCGGTAGTGGTGAGACCATTACCTATGCCTGCCGGGAGACAGCACTAGGGTTGATGTTAATGGCCGCTACAGTCAAGGGGATCTGTTCTGTGCAATTTGGAGAAAATGAAGAGACTCTTCTGACAAAACTGCAAGAGGAGTTCCCGAAAGCGGAATTCGAAGCATCATCCTCTCAAAACTCGCCTGAACTTGATGCCTGGATGAATCTCCTCGGTATGAACATCAGCCAAGGGACTCCGAGGCCAGACCTGCCTCTTGATCTCCGTGGAACTGCATTTCAAATGCGGGTTTGGCAATTCCTTCTTGGCATACGTGAAGGGGATGTCCTTAGTTATAGTGAAGTGGCGGCACAGATAGGCAAGCCCAAAGCCTTCCGTGCCGTCGCATCTGCTTGTGCTGCGAATCGCGTTGGTGTGCTTATACCTTGTCACCGTGTAATAAGAGGAGATGGAGGTCACGGTGGTTGGCGTTGGGGGATGGAACGCAAGCGAGCACTGCTTGATTCGGAACGAAAACGACGTAGAGGTTAGTTAACTTGAGTGGTTATGTAACGGCTTTTCAATGTCTATATGCAGACAATAATAATCCAGTAAGTGTGTCGCTAGATGCCGGGTGGAATCACATAGAAAAGAACTGAAAAGAAATGCAGCACACTTCCAGCAAGAACGAAGAGATGCCAGATAGCATGATGGTATGTCAGACTCTTCCATAGATAAAAAATCACGCCAAACGAATAGCAGAGTCCACCAGCGAGTAATAAAATCAGTCCACCTGTTTCAATAGAGGCGATCATGGGCTTTATTGCAACGATGACAATCCAGCCAAGCCCCAGGTAAAGAGTGATTGAGAGGCGCTTCATGCGCTTTTTGACCAGAACTTCGAGCACAACGCCGGCGATTGCAACAGCCCAGACTAATCCGAACAGAGTCCAACCCCATTCGCCACGCAAGTTAACCAGGGTGAAGGGCGTATATGTGCCTGCTATCAGTAGAAATATCGCAGCATGATCAAGGCGCTGTAGAATCTCTTTTGCTTTCTCATGGGTAATGCTGTGATAGAGAGTCGAAGCTGTATAGAGCAATATCAAAGTTGCGCCATAAATGCTTGTGCTTGCGATATGCCACGCATCCCCGTTCAGGGAGGAAAAGGCAACCAGAACCGCTAGTCCACTGATGCTGAGCAGCACTCCCAGCCCATGCGTTATTGAGTGAGCAACTTCTTCTGCAATGCTATAAGAATTTGGCATGACCAATCCTGTATCAACGCTGATATTAAATTATTGCACAAATAAGTGGTGCCCGCTTCCGCTGGTAAACCAAATCGGACACTAGTCAGTTAATGAAGTATTATCCTTAAGATTAATCTCTATATTATTGATATTAAATGAAATCTGTGCTGATATGCGTAAATAGTATTTACCACTTTCATCAACCTGGTAATTCAGTACCGTATTATCATCATCGCTTTTCAATGTCATTTTTTCGATGAAATCAAACTCATCGTTAATAATTTCTACACAAAGTCTGGCGCTGTCATGTGGCTCGCTGAATGATAAGTTGTATGAATTCGGCTGAAGAGTACCTAAAGGGATGAAATAAGCTTTGCCGGTATGTGAGCGAAGAGGAGATAGCTGGTTTTCACTCCAGAATCCGTCATCAGAGAGTGCCAAATCAAGTGGATAATAACTACATTCCACTTTCATGTAGTGCAGGAGTTCGTGTAGCTCTTGATAGATCTCTTGAGATAATTTGCCGGTATGCCTTTGGATATGCTGATCGGCAACATCCTTCGACATATGGAAGGTCATTCTTCCGCTGCATTCACCTTCGTGGCATCGTGCACAATTTGTATTAAATGTGGCAATCGACTCTGTTCTTACCCGGTCATCGCATACGCCAATAGAAGGTATTGCGATCATAATCAGCCACAGAATAACTTTCATTGCCGGTATCCCAATCTGGATTCATACAAATCTTATTCACAGTATATGTTATTCAAGTTGCGATGCTGATCCGTTCATCACCCACTACCTGGGAAAACGGTGATTTAACTCGTAGCTGGAAGGGGGGTATGGTGGCGTATTGAGCGATACCGGGCTGAATATGGTTCAATCGTATTCTGCGGTTCCAGGGAAAGAACGTGGGAAAGAAAAAGGGTTAGCTACAGAATAGCTAACCCTTTGACTTTAAAGATGGTACCGAGGGTCGGACTCGAACCGACAAGGCCGTGAAGCCGGGGGATTTTGAATCCCCTGTGTCTACCAATTCCACCACCCCGGCAAAAGTGCTGAAGCGGCGTAGTATACCTGAAAAAGTCATTTCTGTAAGGGAGATCACGGCCTTGCGTGATATGATATTGCCGCTATGAAACGAACAGATTTCCAATTTGAACTACCAGAGGAGTTGATTGCCCAGTTTCCGCCGGAAAAACGTGGAGACAGCCGCTTGCTGAGTCTGAATTCGTCGAATGGGACGGTTGATGACAAGCACTTCAGTGATTTGCCCGATATGCTCGACGAGGGTGATCTGCTGGTATTCAACGATACGCGTGTCATGAAAGCACGCCTGCATGGTGTCAAGGAGACGGGGGGGCAGGTTGAGATTCTCGTGGAGCGCCTGCTGGATGATTCATACGCACTGGCACATGTCAGGGCAAGCAAGTCCCCGAAACCGGGCACACGACTCCTGATCGATGACGGTATTATCGAGGTGCGCGGGCGTGAGGGTGATCTCTTCGAACTCACTTGTACGCACCCGGGGTTTGCCAGCCTGATGGAAAACAAGGGTCACGTACCCTTGCCGCCCTACATCGAACGTGATGATGAGGTTGAAGACCTGGAGCGATACCAGACTGTCTACGGTGAGAAAGTGGGTGCTGTTGCTGCGCCCACAGCCGGTTTGCATTTCACACATGAACTGCTTGAACGTCTAGATGCGAAAGGGATTCATTCTGCACGTGTTACCTTGCATGTTGGTGCCGGCACCTTTCAGCCGGTACGAGTCGATAACCTGTCCGATCATGTCATGCACAGCGAGTGGCTCGAGGTGGCTGAGTTGACCTGTGAACAGGTGAGGGCGTGCAAGGAGGAAGGTAGACGTGTTGTAGCAGTTGGAACAACCAGTGTGCGTGCCTTGGAGTCGGCTGCAACCAGTGGTCAATTAAAGCCTTACGTGGGTGACACCGAGCTCTTTATTACGCCTGGCTACCAGTTCAACGTAATCGATGCACTGGTAACGAATTTTCACTTGTCGGAGTCGACACTTCTGATGCTGGTCAGTGCACTGGGTGGAGTCGATAATATTCGGCACGCCTATCAGCATGCGATCGATCAACGCTATCGCTTTTTCAGCTATGGTGATGCAATGCTGATTTCGCCATGACGAACTGAAATAGCAACCATCTGTTTTTACATCGTTTTCTCTATCAATTAAAATGGTGCTCTTATACGAGCGGGGTACACAATGCAGGACATCAATCCAATTACCAATTCCATCAACGATATCAAGACGCGACTCGTATCGCTCAGGGGGTATCTTTGACTATGATGGCAAACGTGAAAAACTCGATGAAGTCATGCGGGAACTCGAAGACCCGGATGTCTGGAACGACCCGGAGCATGCGCAAGCGCTAGGTAAGGAGCGAGCACTGCTTGAGGGCGTAGTAGAAAATATTGATTCGATTGATGCGATCATCGCAGATGCCGGTGACCTGCTGGAAATGGCAGTAGAGGAGGGTGATGAGGAGACTGTCGATGTGATCGCCTCTGATGTCGAGACTTGCGACAAAAAAGTTGCCGATCTCGAATTCCAGCGTATGTTCTCTGGTGAAATGGATGCCAATAACGCTTTCCTTGATATACAGGCGGGTTCCGGTGGCACCGAGGCGCAGGACTGGGCCGAGATGTTGCTGCGTATGTATCTGCGTTGGGCTGAATCGCACGGATTCAAGACGGAATTGATGGAAGCGAGTGCCGGCGATGTTGCAGGCATAAAGTCGGCAACCGTAAAAGTTGACGGCCCCTATGCTTTTGGCTGGCTGCGAACCGAGATTGGTGTACACCGCCTGGTACGCAAGTCACCATTTGATTCAGGCAACCGTCGCCACACATCCTTCTCATCAGTATTTGTCTCTCCCGAGATCGATGATTCATTCGAGGTGGAGATTGACCCAAGTGACCTGCGCATCGATGTCTACAGGGCTTCCGGCGCTGGTGGACAACATGTAAACAAGACAGAATCGGCTGTGCGTATCACGCATAATCCCTCTGGCGTAGTCGTTCAGTGTCAGAATGGACGGTCGCAGCATCAGAACAAGGATCAGGCGATGAAGCAGCTCAAGGCGAAGCTCTATGAGCTTGAGATGCAGAAGCGAAGCGAATCCCAGCAGGCTCTTGAAGAGACCAAATCCGACATCGGTTGGGGCAGCCAGATCCGTTCTTATGTACTCGATCAGTCGCGTATCAAGGATCTGCGTACAAATGTTGAGACGGGCAATACAGGTGCTGTTCTTGACGGCGCGCTCGACCAATTTATCGAGGCGAGCCTGAAAAGTGGCTTATAAGCACATTTGGAGCTTGTCATTCGCCCCTTTGGCGGCTAAAATGCGCATCTTTCCTCAGTAGCCAAAGCTACTGATATCGACTCCAGGCGCGTAGCTCAGTTGGTTAGAGCACCACCTTGACATGGTGGGGGTCGGTGGTTCGAATCCACTCGCGCCTACCAATATAATCAAGCACTTATGAGAAATCGTAGGTGCTTTTTTATTGCCTGAGGTTAACAATCAGGTTAACAAGAAACTAAGAAGGAGCGAATGTCTGCTTTCGGCCAGAAGCGGGCATTCATTACCGGCAGTTGCTAGCTAACTGACGTTCGTTGGTCTATGTTGAAGTTAGAAGCGCACTTTTTGAAAAGGAGGTAGTCTCATGGCTATAGCTACTCGCCTAGAAGAGTTTCTTGATTCAAACTCTTTGAGCTATGACATTAATGCTCATGAACATGCCGAGACCGGTATGCGTAACGCAGAAGCCGCGCATTTACCTGGAGATATTGTCGCAAAATCAGTACTTCTGAAAGATGGTGATAATTACATGCTTGTTGTGTTGCCAGCGACGCATATGCTGGATTTAGGTCAATTACACAGAAAATTAGACCGCCATGTTGGCCTGGCAACCGAAGAAGAGGTGGCTCAGGTATTCAGTGATTGCCAAGTGGGAGCGATTCCACCGACTGGTCTGTTGTATGACATTGATACGATCGTTGATGAAGCCTTGTTATCTCAGCCAGAGATCTATTTTGAAGCCGGAGACCATGAGCATCTTATTCATATGCAACGAGATGATTTCGGAAAGCTCATGGGTGATGCTATTCATTTAGACATCAGCAGTCATGTATAACATTTGGCTCATTAAACAGTCGCAACTGTCATATCGTTGCCTTGGTTAATGTCCGCTGTGGGTCGGAAGCGGTCATTTAGCCGGGCTAAACCGATTCAATCACACGAAGGTCTGCTATCGGCCAACTCCGGACATTTGACCCCACCCCAGGCGAGCCGTAGCAGGGTGGTAAGGGCCTGCTGCTGGCGCAAGGTACCGCGCCTGCTAAAAGCACATTCCTATCCCTAAATCAACGCGTAGTGATAAACTTGCGGTTTCAATAAATTCTGGTTATTGGCGTGACTCCTACTGTGCGATTCATCGTTAATCTCGACCATATCAAGATTATCATTGCTTTCATTGTATTGATTTATGTCGCGTGTGTGCTTGATCAATACGAATGGGTATCAAACCAGTACCTCAATACCTTTATTCATACCGAAATGCTCACCAATGATGAAAGTTCATTTTTTGAAATCTTATCCGCAGTTGCTTGGGTTATTGCAACATACCTCTTTTTTAACCTTCTAAGAAAGCAAGTTAAATTAGAGGGCTTGGGGAAAAAAGCCTATTGGTTTGCGTTTTATATGCTGCTTAGTTTTTTTGCATTTGGTGAGGAAATAAGTTGGGGCGATCACTTGTTTGATTACTCACATGATTTGGAAATAATAAAAATCAATGCGCAAAAAGAAACAAACCTGCACAATATTAATCTTTCTAATTTACTGAGTTTGGAGAAAGACGGTGTCATGGACGCCTATTTAAAAAACTTGGGTAATTTACTAACGCCGTTATTTTATCTTGTACTGGCATTTTTTTGGGTTTTTCTTCCAGCAATAAAAAGGTGGATATCAGGATTTTCAATAATCAACGCAATGCCATCGCCATCAACAGGATTTATGTTATTTTTTGTTGTGCACGCCATCATGTTTATATTTATCGATTATGCGCTTTTCAATGTTGGGCAGGTTTTTGAAATGTTTATCAGTTTAGCGACTATAGCAGTGGCGCTTGATATATTAAAAGCTAATGCACAAGCTCAGGCTATTGAGAGAGAAAATTCTTAAAGTATGAACAATTGTAGACAATCTATGCCTGTTCTCAGCCATGGTGATGTGAATCTGAATGTCCGCTTTGGGTCGGTAGCGGTCGTTCAGCTAAGTTGAAGTAGGAAATCCTCCCAATTGTCTGCTATCGGTCAGAAGCGGGTATTCACAACATAAAATCGTCTGTTTCCTTCCTATCAAGACAACTAAGGCACTTCATACTAATCTTCTATTAGAGATCATAAATAAAGGTCAAGGAGGTTACTGCTATGATGAAGGCAAGACAATTTTCCAAATTAACCGTGTTTCTTATGGCAATCGCATTACTGTTTGCTACATCTTCAGCGTTTGGTGCTACTCCTATAGAAATTCCAAAAGTCGCTGAACCTCAGAGTCCGCCAGGATCACCTGTGGGAGGTATGCCGATACCCATACCGGAAACGACCCCTCCAGAGGCGGGATTACCAGTGCCTATACCAAAAGTAGCTGATCCTCAATCTACTCCAGTGGAAGAGAAAGGAATCATTCTCCAGAGAGAAACCGAACAAAAAGGCATCATTCTTCAGCGATAAGGTGGCAGGTAAGGACGGCATTCAGGATTGTTGATGAGTATGCTTTGAGGCTCATCGCGGGGTATTAATTAATGCCTGCTTACGGCCAGAAACGGACATTCAGATACGAAGGCAGGACTGCACTGGCAGACCTGCCTGTCATAAGTGACATTTTTCAGGAAATCTTTTTCAGCTTCTTCTTCAGCTTTTTCACTTTTGATTCCTGCTTGGAAACCTTGGCCTTACGCTTCTTGATTTCTTTTTTAATAGAACGTGCTTTTTTTGATGTTTTCTTTGACATAGGATTCTCCAAATTGTCTTCAATGAATGGCCTTCACAGCCAAATATAAATAATGCCGAAGTTGCCGCAGAGGTTTATTACACTTCAGCCCACATCTACTTCCCCTTCACCTCGCCTTTTTTCTGTTTTTTCTTGAGTTGGTCCAGCATCGCCAATCCTTTCTTGCGTTGGGCGTGTGTAAGCTTGATTCGTTTTTTAATACGCTTTTGCTTGTCTGCATCCTGTTCGTTCTCAAGTTCCTGTTCGAGCTTTTTTTCGTGACGACGGATTTTCTTCAACACGTGTTTTAGGCACTTGCGCTTCTCCTTGCGCTTACGCTCGTCGGTATTGATATAGCGTTCTGCCTTATCGATTATTTTCATTAATTTCATCGGTTTGCACCTGCCTGGTTATTTATATCGTCTTCCATTAATAGCGCCATTTCCTCATCATCGAGTGCCAAGCTGCGTTCAGCTTCGCGAATCGCCATGCTGCCGGTTGAAAAAAGGATCTCACCCATCTTGATCAGGTGTTTGGAAACATCATACGCATAGCTTCCATCATTCATCAACGATGTTGCCATTTGTGGCGTGATCAGCTGTTTGCGTACCAGGCCGTCCAGGTTATGGTCAAACTGGTTATCGGACTCCTTGATCTCCAGTTTCAGCGTATCAATAGAGAGAATTGCTGCGGAATCTTCTCCCTCTTTACGTACATCGTCGAGTTGTCGCATGACTCGCGCAACCTGGCACCGAATAGCATCATATTCCTGTCTCACTTCCGCATTATCAGCGTTGAGATAATTCGACAGGTTCTTCTGCAGATGCTTGGTGTCCTTAATTGCTTCAACAATATCACGGCCGGCAGCACGCAACTCGAACAGCTCTTCGGCCTGCTCTGACGTCATGCTGGTTTGCGCCTCACCAATGAATCCGACAATTTCAGCATAGAGGTTTTTGACCGTGTCGTTATATTCTTTATCGATATCGATTGTTATCGGTTTACGTGATGTGGCAACAATATCTTTTAACGGCCTGTCAGATAGTATCTCATCACCATGAAGGCTGAGACCTGAAGCAATAATTTCAAAGGCGTTATCATAGAGATGCAAAGTCTCTTTACGCACTGCCTCGATTGCCGTATCCCCCAGTTCGAATGCAGCGTCATTCAGGAAGCGTGGTTCCGCAGCGGTTCTCGCACGTCGTTGGAATGTTTTTTCAAGAAACACCACCATCTTGCCGATCAGCGGCAGCATCAGCACGATACCCAGTGCATTGAACAAGGTGTGGAAAACAGCCAGCTTTAGCGTGTAATCAGTCTCGGCAATACCAAGCCAGGCGCTGATACTATCGACCGCTATAGCGAGCTTGTAGATAAGGGCAATTGCAACAAACGCCGTGACCACATTGAAAATAAGGTGTGCAGCTGCAAGTCGTCGTCCCTCAACATTGGCGCTCAACGCCCCGATAATTGCCGTAATCGTGGTGCCGATATTGGCACCTATTGCAAGTGCCAACGCATTTTCATAAGTAATCTGTTGAGCAGCCAGGGCCGTGATAATTAATACCAGTGTCGCGTGACTGGACTGCATGACAACAGTGGCTATCAGTCCCAGCAGTGCAAAGAGGAATATGCCCGGATAACCAGCGACTGCGTATTGGGCAAGGTCGATACTATCCTTAAATGCATCAAAACCCTCTTTCATATGGTGAATGCCGAGGAACAGAAAGCCGAGTCCGGCGAGTACATAACCGATGCCTTTCAGTTCACGGCTCTTCTGAAAGACCAGAATGATGCCGAATACCAGCATTGGCATCGCATAGGCAGAAATCTTCACCTTGAGACCGAAACCCGCAACCAGCCAGGCACCTGTTGTCGTACCAAGGTTGGCTCCGAAAATAATACCAATTCCGGCTGCAAGCGGAATCAAGCCTGCCGAGAGAAAAGAGATTGTAATCACCGAAACGAGCGAACTCGACTGCATGATGGTTGTTGATACGATTCCGAAACTGAGGCTCTTCCAGAGTTTATTCGTCGTGCGACGCAGAAGATTTTCCAACAGGCCGCCAGTAAACGCCTTGAATCCCTCTTCCAGTGCAAGCATGCCGAACAGAAAGATCGCAACACCAGCAGCTATCTGTTTAAAGTCAGGACTGATCCAGAATCCGTAAGCAAGTATGCCGAGAATCGTAGGGAGCAGGATTTTGCGAATCATTGAAGCCTTCTGTCCGTTATGGTGATTTTCGTTTGCAGTGGCATCAAAGAATATATCCCTGTGCTGATGAATAGGAGGTCAATAATACCTTATATAACATGCGACTGACAGTACAATGTATACACATCGTATTTGCAGTACGGACAATCAGCAGTCAATAGAAGCCCCTGTGCGGGACTTCTACTGGTAATTATCAAGGAAGCATCATTCCACGGATTGTGAAAAACAGCATCGCAGCGAGGATTGCTGAAGCCGGAACGGTAATGACCCATGCCGCAGCAATACGAAACAGGGCGGTACGCTTTACCAACTCCTCTCGATAAACAGCCTTTAACTCCTTGCGCTCTTTTTTTGGAAGTTCGATATCAGCCTTGTGCGCTTTCAACTGGGCGAGCATTTGGCGTTTTTCTTCAAACGGGGCTGATTCGAATCTCTCCATGAACTCCTCAACCACAGATTTGTCCTCACCTGTATGGTGGTCTTCGATTTCCTGGATTGTCTTCGCATAGCTGGACTTGAGGTATTCGCGCAAAAAGCCAACACCAAAGACACCACCGACAGCAATATGTGTCGAACTAACCGGCAATCCAAGCTGCGATGCAATGATGACAGTGATTGCTGCGGCCATAGCGATGCAGTAGGCGCGCATCTGGTCAAGTTCTGTGATCTCACTTCCGACTGTCCTGATTAGCTTGGGACCGAAAAGTGCTAGGCCAACACTAATGCCGAGAGCACCAACAAGCATGACCCATAATGGAATTTCTGCCTTTGTGGCGATACCGTGATGCAGAATAGCGTCGTTGATCGCTGCCAGGGGGCCGACTGCGTTGGCGACATCGTTGGCACCATGGGCAAAACTCAACAGTGCTGCTGCAAAAATCAATGGAACCGTGAAAAGTTTGTTGATGCTCTGCTTTTCATTTGCCATTTTATTGGCGAAACGTGCGATGTAGGGAGAAATCAGAAAATAGGCAACAACCGCAATACCGAACCCGATACCGCCGGCCATGAAAATATCAAGTTTCCAGATTTTCTTCAGTCCTTTCAGTAGAAGGTAGGTGCTGAAGGCCCAAACCATGACAGAAATCATTAACGGAACCATGCGCTTGGCTGCAGCAATCTTGTCTTTCTTGTAAGTAATACTTCGCTTGATCCAAAAGAGAAAGGATGCAGCGATAACACCGCCAAGAACCGGAGAAATAACCCAGCTTGCGGCAATCTGGGCCATTTTCCCCCAATCAGCAATCGCCCATCCAGCTGCGGCAATACCAGCGCCGAGCACACCGCCAACGATCGAGTGTGTGGTTGATACTGGTGCTCCGACCGCCGTGGCCAAGTTCAGCCAGATGGCACCGGCTAAGAGTGCCGCCATCATAAGCCAGATAAAGGTCTGGCTATCTTCAATCAATGACGGATTTATAATGCCTTTCTTGATGGTACTGACAACGTCACCACCAGCGACAATTGCCCCGGCGGCCTCAAAAATGACCGCGATCAGAATCGCGCCAACCAGGGTCAGTGCTTTCGAACCCACAGCAGGGCCGACATTATTTGCTACGTCGTTGGCACCAATATTCATTGCCATGTATGCACCGATCATGGCAGCAACAACCAACTCGATGCTAATTTCACCGTCAACGGTGAAACGTGTAGCGAAGAGCATCGTGATAATAATGAAAACCAGGGCTGATCCGAAACGAAACATCTCTTTGCGGCCTGATTTCGTGGCGTTCTCAATCGCCTGAATACTGTTTAGCTCCATGATTTTCTCCAAAGAATGAAAAGGTTTGACAATTCGTTTTCAGGAATTAATGATTCTGAAATTAGTGGTTAACTAATCATTCTATTGGAAAGATGACTTCAAAATGTATGGATCAAGTCAGATATTTGTTATTTGTCAGTTTTCATTGATTCAGGTCAATGATTGGCATGCAATAGGTTGCAGGCGAGACGATTTCAAGCAACTAATCAGAGTCAGGTGGACTTTGATCGTACCATCGTAGTTTGGGTTTTCTCACCCGGTTTTCCATACTATAAATTTAGAAATATAAAAATATTTATTGATGCAGAGCATGGTGATGCATCACTTCCAATAGATATGGGCGTAGATACAAGGGTTTTCTCTATTGGCATGATACATATTTTATTTGTTACAAATAATCAGTATGAAAGCAGAGCGGTGCCATCGGGTACCGTTTTTGTTTAACGTAGGCCCGTTTTGGGTCGTTAGCGGTCATTTAGACTGACTAGGGTATATCCTGCCCGGAAGGGCTGTCCGTGATTAATATGGCCAGTATTATTACAGAAAAAACAACTATATAACGTATTATATATATAAAGCCTTAGGTCCAAAGGAAGGGAGTGCTCTTAAAAAACTTTAACTAGACAGGCAGAGAGGTGCGAATTACCCGTGACTCAAAGTGCTTGAAAGTACCTTAATCCTCTGATGAATAATATGTCATGCGTTGTCCTGAGCGTCGAGTCATAGAGAAGTTATGGCGTAAGCTTTCCCATCACGGCCAGTAGGTAATGGTATATACGTAGTGGTATGAGTTAGGTGCATATTTAACCTGTTGCAGTAATCTTCTTTGGTATGAGTTGGGTGCATGTGCTGTTTGACTTAGGTGCATCATTATTTTTATGAGGGCAGGAAGCCCGAGATAATCCACTCGCGCCTACCAACTCTAGTACATGTTGAATCCCGTGCATTCAGCATCATCAGTCCAGGCCAAGAATGTCTTTAGTGAAAAGTTCGGTATTGCCACCCTGACTTAGAATATCATCACCAATGTATCGGTATTCAGCGCATTGTTTGAGTAACTGCTGCTCTTTCTCATGAGCATCAGCTCCGACTTCATAGTGCTCTATGTTAAGAATAGTGATCTTGTCCATGTCACCAGTGAACCTTTCCTCGACAGTTCTATTGGTGATGCCGATTTTGTAAACACGCTGATTTCGTGTTTCTATTTTTAAATAGTAGAGGATTGCCGGCTTGTCTGGATTGAAACCATGTTCGGCACATGATGGACAGCCTGTACCTGCTAAAATAGATCCTGGTGTCGCTTTCCATTCATGCTTACTCTGGCATTTAAATACTGTCTTGGTGTTAGCACTAATATAATCACCAACCAACTTTAATCCACGTTCTCGAATTCTCTCATTGACTGTTTCTTTCGTTAACGGGGCATTACCAGCGCAAACGGGGCAATCCTGCCCTCCGATAACTTTATCCGGTATCGCCTCCCACAGGTGCCCATGTTTGCATTTGAAAGTTGTGTGAGTAATATCGTCAATGTATTTACCAGCCAAAAATAAACCCCGGTTAGCGATACATCTATTTACATCTGCTCTCGATAACGTTGATCTGTTTGAGCAATAAGGGCAACCACTACCTTCTTTTTTGTATATAGATGAAGGAGCCGCTTCCCATTCATGTCCTTTCTTGCACCTGAACGTTGTTTTTGTATGGTTCGCACTATAATCGCCAATCAACTCTATACCACGCTCAGCAAGTCTTTCGTTTACGATTTCTTTGGTTAGCGGTGCAAGGCCAGCGCAAACCCTACAGCCTTTACCGGATAACACATCTCCTGGTTTTGTTTGCCATTCATGCCCTTTTTTGCATCTGAATGTGGCACGTGTATCTGTATTAACGTACTCACTGATCAACTCTATTCCACGTTTGGCAATTCGATCATTTACTATTTCTTTCGTTAGCGGAGCATTACCAGCACAAACAGGGCAACTGCTACCACGCATAACACTCCCTGGAGTAGCTAACCATTCATGACCCTTGCCGCACTTAAAAGTGGTTTTGGTTCTAGCGTTGGAGTAATTACCGATTAGCTTAATTGTGCGGTCAGCGATTCTTTCATTGACTGCACTTTTTGATAAAGATGATCTGGTTGGGCAATGCGGACAACCTGTCCCACGCATCACATTTCCAGGAGAGGCCTGCCACTCGTGTCCATTTTGACATCTGAATGTTGTGATTTTGGCTTTGTTTGAATACTCACCAACCAACTCTATCTCACGATCAGACAGGCGTTGATTAACGATTTCTTTGGTGAGTTTCTTTGGCATGAGTGAACTATATCACTAGACTGGCTAATGACTGCTTTCGGTTATGAAATTACCTGATCGATGCAACACATTGGGTCAATCGTTCTGTCGGAATCAGGTTTATACATTAATCCCTAACAATACTTTCGCGGAGATTCAATCCGCAGTAAATACTCCTCTCTCATGGTTTTTAGTAATCTCCTGCCATAAAGACAGGAGACTATATAAAGAATAATATTATTAGGGTGATACACAGGATGGGTATTGAGCAGTATCGCCTAAATAGGCATATGTAGCAGATACACCTGTTCCCCATGGGAGTGCCTGATGATTACGCCAGCCATCTTTGTCCGGATTATTATCCGGTGTGTCTGTACAAACATCCGCGGTATGCTCATCGATAACGCCGTTGTTGTTCAGATCAAGGTAATTATGATGAAGTGCTTCGTGGCCGAGTAAAGAATGTGGAACGCCTTTTTTACCTTTTCCCAAGAGATCTGTTTGTCCAATAGCTTCGAGTGAGTCGACACCCAGAGGAGCAACAAATGCTTCTAATTCACGCCCTACAAATCCTTCCCAGATATTACGGACATTGGTAAAGGCGGTTCCTGTAACACCATGCGCACCTGGATCTGTAAGAATGTTGGCTGCAAGGACACTACGAAATCCTGTACGGCATAAGGTAGTAATTGGAGTGTTTTCATCACCACCTAAACCAGTAATGACGGCAACAACTGCATCAAAGAAAAATTGTGGATCTTGATCACCATATCCTACGATATGCGGAAAAGGAACATTATATGCTTCCTGATTATTTGCTAGCCCATTGGGGTTGATTGGATGCCCGGCTCTGTATTCCCGGAGTCTACGGACGTCAATAAGAACAGTTCCAGTTTGCATTTCAAGAAATGCACCGGCAGAACTAATTTCTGAATTGTAGCTGCGTGGTAAATCATAGCGACTTCCTTCCGCAGATACTGTGCTTAAACAGAATAGTGTCATTATTGAAATAAAGCATATAGCCTTTATAGTTTTTTTCATTTTCATTTTTCCTCTCTAATGTACTTGATTAACCGGCATACATAGAAAGGGGCGGCACTATTGAAATCAGCATGATCATGCTGACTATCTGTGCAACCCCGCTACCTTTAACACGTGAGTGTTAGTCAGGCCGGTGGCTTTGCGTCCCTCTCTTTCAAGAGGTTTGCCTTTGACAGAAAGAATATCTAACTGCATTTCGCCAGATAGTTCATCCTGTAAGAATGTTATCTATCTGGCGTATGTTTCAGGATAGACAAGATAATATAATGAGCAAATAGAATGGACTTATCGTCATGACGTAAGGTCGTTGATTATTTTGTGTAATGTATTTGCCTCTTGGGGTCGTTGGTAGTTGTTCAGCCATCGCACTCCCAATTTATTCCATATTTAAGTTCAGAGTAAAAACTCTCCAACTGATTGAGTAATCTTGAATAATGTTCATGGTGGGCCAGTCTGTTACAACAATCGATGAAAGATGGCAGTAGAAATAAGGAGTTAGTGCTTTGAACTCATAAATACATAAATAGAATGATTCTTGTAGACTATGCCTTTGAGGGATGCCTTTTGACATAAAGTGGCTATCTACACTTCTGTCTAATCAGGTTGAGATCAGCCCATAACTACGAATGCATTTAAGTGGAAAAGTATTAATGCGCCAGTACGAATTAAGTAAACAGATACTGGTTACCGGTGGAGCCGGTTTCCTGGGATCTCATTTGTGTGAGAATTTACTGGAGAAGGGCCACGAAGTTCTTTGCCTGGACAACCTGTTCACTGGTATCAAGCAGAATATTGATCATTTACGTGACCACCCGTGTTTCGAATTCCTTCGTCATGATGTGACCTTCCCGCTATACGTAGAGGTAGACGAAATTTACAATCTGGCCTGCCCGGCATCACCTGTTCATTACCAGCATGACCCGGTGCAAACGACAAAAACAAGTGTGCATGGAGCCATAAACATGCTTGGGCTGGCCAAGCGGCTCAATGCTCGTATCTTTCAAGCGAGTACTAGTGAGGTCTATGGAGACCCAACAACTTCTCCCCAGGTCGAATCCTACTGGGGCAACGTCAATCCAATTGGGATGCGGAGTTGCTACGATGAAGGGAAACGCTGTGCCGAGACACTTTTTTTCGACTACTACCGTCAGCATAAGCTTGATATCCGTGTCGCACGCATCTTCAATACTTACGGCCCTCGCATGCACCCTAACGATGGGCGAGTAGTCAGCAACTTCATTGTGCAGGCTCTGAAGGGCGAAGATCTCACCCTTTACGGTGATGCTCAGCAAACACGCTGTTTTTGCTATGTGGATGACCTTATAGAAGGCATCGTCCGTTTCATGGAATTGCCTGAGGGGGAGAATGGAACCCCCGGTTTTCCCGGTCCGATTAACTTTGGTGACCCTGTTGAAGTTACTATTCAGCAACTGGCCGAAAAAGTGATTGAACTCACCAATTCAAGGTCAAAAATTGTTTTTCAGCCCTTGCCATCTGATGACCCCAAGCAGCGCAAACCCGACATCAGCCTTGCACGTACGTATCTCGATGGGTGGCAACCAGAAATTAAACTGGAAGAAGGTTTAATGAAAACTATCGATTACTTCGATGGATGGTTTTTACCCCGATTAAGTGAATGATTCTTTCCTGCTAACAGTGGAAAAACGAGGTCTATCTTGGAATCGAGTATGTCAGTTGTTTATCTGGTTCATGGAACAGACCTGGAAAAGATGCTGGAAAACAGTGTAAGAACACTATTGAGGCATTGCGAAAACATAGATGTCATCATTTATTATACGGATGATTCAAATACCCACTATGACCAAGTTGCGCAGAAGTTTGGTGTGCGTGTAATTCCTGTTGAAGACATCACTGGAAACAGAGAGTACAGCAACTTCGGAACGGAAAATTTTAATCGTGTCACATCACTTAAGTGGAAGATAATCCTTCAAACCCTTGACTTGGGATACGATACCGTTGTTTTCTCCGATTGTGATATTGCGTTTGTTCAGGATTTTCGGCCATATATTGAATCTGCAGTCAGATATTATCCGGTTGGCGTGCAATCAGAATCATCATCCATGTTTCCTCCCGCTTTTTGTACCGGCTTCATGTACTTCAACAAGTCGACGAAGCCGTTTCTTGAGCGGCTCAAGGAAATTAATCAAAATGTGCTAGGAGAATATAACGATCAAGAGGTATTCAATCGGACTTTAGGAAATACGCCTAAGTTGTACAGGGATATTCTGACGTTACCAGAGAGCTTGTTTCCGAATGGACTCCATAGTCGCTCCTTCGTGGGAAAAGATTTTGAAGGGCTTTTCGGGGAATTATCACCATTCTTATTCCATGCAAACTTTGTCAAAGGTGTGCAGGCCAAGATTGATCTTCTCAAGTATGTAAACTTGTGGGAGATTGCTTGAGCTATCAGTTCCTCTGATTCGGGTTCGCTGGTCATTGATAGTATTACAGCAGGCGGCAAGTTGGATGCGCCAGTTCCACAGCGTATCTTCCGGGCAACAATGGAAGGATTGATTGCAGCAGCACTGTTGTTTGGAGGAGGGGCAGATGCCCTGGGCGCATTACAATCTGCGGCAATTACAGTCGGACTGCCATTACAGCCGTGCTGTTAGCAATGTGTGTTGCGCTCTATATGGGACTGAAGCACGAGGAACGGTTTGTCCTGAATAACAAAAATTAAATCTGTTAATCGAACAGAAGAAAGTCAGTAATAGACTGGAGAGCCGGACATAATAAAGCCCCTGAGGACAGGGGCTTTATCGTTATACTCGAGAGTATGATTCGTCTGAATACATTACTGTATTAAGCGCAATCTCCTGCTGCAGCCTGGTACTCATCAACATCCAGTTTGCCGTCTTTATTTGTATCCGATTCTTCAAATTTTGCATCAATACCACTGTCAGCAAATTCAGTAGCATCTACAAAACCATCGCCATTGGCGTCAGCTTTTGGGAATTCTTTTTGAGCAAATGCAATGTTGCTAGTCAGAAGCAGAGCAAGGGCAGCAAAGATTACTGATGTCATTTTCATTTGATTGGTCCTTTTAATTTACAAATTGGCTGATTTCCATTATAGACTCGTAGAATGAAAAACAGTTCATACAAAGCAATATGATTATACTGTGAGATGGCAGAAATGACCAGAATCCGGGTTAATTCATCAAAAAAGATTAGAGATAATTAACATCGTATAAAATCTATAATCCTTTGTAATTGCAGTAATAATTATTTCTCTTTCAGCTCGAAGCTCAGCAGATTATCATGCATGTGTGACGCTTTTGGCTAATCTCTAGGGCCGTAATGCCTAGTAGGTATAATCGTAGTTTCTGTATTTCCCGTACTTGTAATATCCACCATATCCGGAGGCACCCTGGTGCATCTGGTTGAGCACGCCACCGATGATATGGCTGTCGACCTGGTGCAGGCGCTTCACACCTTCCTTAACGAGGTGGTAGGGCGTTGATTCAGCCTTGATAACGTAGATAACCCCCGATGCCTGGTTGGCAACCAGTATGGCATCACTGACAAGCTGTGTCGGTGCGGTATCGATGATGACCCTGTCGTAGTGTGAGGCGAGTTTCTGTAGTGCTTCGGAAAAACGTTGTGAAGAGAGCAGTTCCTGCGGATTTGGCGGGATCATGCCGGCAGGTAGTATGTCGATACCTGCATCTTCATTGTGGTGGATGCAATTAGCCTCTTCCTCGGTTCCAGCCACGAGGTCAGAGAGTCCAGGTGTGTTCTTTTCTATACCAAAGTGCGGGCCAAGACTTGCACGGCGCATATCGGCATCGATCAGCAGAATCTTTTCCAGTTGCCCAAGTGCGACTGCAAGGTTGATCGAGACGGTTGTTTTTCCTTCACCGGGGACTGAGGAGGTGACAGCAACAACCTTGTCTGGTGAATCGAGGGAGGTGAGTAGAACTCCTGTCCGTATAGTACGAATCGATTCAGAGAAGAGTGATTTCTGGTCGTCGATATACATTCTTTCTGGCGATAAATCACTTTTGTCCGATTTCAGAACCTGCAGGTTGCCAAGAGTGGCAATGCCGATCTTCTCTTCGATATCCTGACTGTTCTTCAGGGTATCGTTGATGTAATCGAGCAGGAAGGCGAGCAACAGCCCAAGAAAGAGTCCGCCCAGCGACGCAATAACAATACGCTCCAGGTTTGGCCAGTAGTGGCCACCAGGTACTCTTGCTTCATCGATGATTCGTGCATTAGGTGTGTTGTTGCCGCTGGAGATATTGGTCTCCTTGAAGCGTGTCAGAAACGTATCGTACAGCTTCTGGTCAGCCCCGAGATTCCGTTCGAGTGCCCTGTATTCAGCCTGCTTACTGTCGATTGCGTGTGCCTGCAGTTTCAGGTCATCAAACTGCTTCTGCAATTTCGTTTCCAGCCACTGTGCACGTTCAAACTCCTTGTCGATATTGTTAAGTACGATATCGACCTCTTTTTTCATGCGGCTGATTCGTGTCTGGTGGCCTGCTTTTGCAGCGATCATTTTGGGGTGCTTGGGGCCGTATCGCTTTGCAAGCTGTGCTATTTCCAGCTCGGAATCCAGTTCCTCGCGTTTGGCTTCCTTGATATTCTCGTATTCGATCAGGGAAGGGTGGTTGACTGCCTCATTAAAAGGGAGTTCGCGCAGACGATCGATATCCTTGACGATTTTTTCGAGTGTAATACGGTTTTTCTGTGCGTCGGTGAGGTTGTTGAAGGCGTCTTCCATCTGTCTGCCAAGAATGGAACTACCGCTTTCGAGGTTGACGATTTTCTCTTTTTCACGGAACGCCAGCAGCTTCTTTTCAGACTCGTTGATCGATGCTTTCAGATCCATTGTACGATCTGTCAGATACTGGGTCGCGTTTTTGTATGAATCGAGGCGTGACTCGAGATCAAATTCAATGAAGAGGTTTGCAATTTTATTCGCCATTTCGGCGGCAAAATCCGGGTCATTCGAGTTGAAACCAAACCTGTAGAGCATGGTGTTTTCGATATGCTCAAATTCAATGCCTCCCTGTATCATGGCGAGTGCCTGTACTTTCAATGTCTCTTTGGTTTGTAGAGAAGTAACAGGTTCTGTCGGCCGCAGGAGTGTTGCCATCCAGTCAGGCAGGTAGCTGAGCCAATCGATTTGCAGGGTCGCACGGCTCTCTTTCATGTTTTCAGGATCGAAGTAGGGGTGGTTCCATAGTTCAAGTCTGTCGACGACACGCTCAGCAAAATCCCGTGATTTGAGAATGACGCTCTGGGTGTTGAAAATACGTTCACCCTTGAATCGTCTTTCAAACTCGTTGAAGCTGGACTCTTTGACTGTTCCCTGATCCTGGGTTTGCGGCGTGAACTCCAGCATGGCGAGAGCCTTGTACTTCGGTTCCAGTGAAGCAGCATAGAGATAGGCAATGATAGCTGCAACCAGTGTCAGGCTGACGATGCCCCATTTGTGCTTGAGCGCAACTTTCACATACTGATGAATGTTGATGCGCTTTTCATCCTTCCGGATGTGCGTTGGATCGGGCTGCGGTGCCTGGCGATGTGCCTTGTAGCTTTCGTATGAGAGCTCGTCGTCAGCGATCTGTTCGTTGTCAGCCATCAGAAAAAGCTCTCGCCGACAAAGAGTGTGTCGCTGGGTTTTATCTTGTGACTGAGAGTCGTCTTGTCGCCTTTCTCGCTGGTTGAACCGGCTTTATTCACGTAGAGCTTGCTACGTGAAGCCAGGTCACTGAATCCACCGGCTTTTTGCACTGCCTGCTGGAATGTCATGCCGGGTTGATATTCGTACCAGCCAGGCTCCTTGACTGCACCCCCGATAAAAAATTCTCTGTAGGAGTTCATAGTGACACTGACAACAGGTTTGACGAGGTAAGGCCCCTTGAGTTTTCGGGTGATCTCCTTTTCTATCTGGTTGGGTGTCATGCCGTGGACACGAACTTCGCCTAGCAGGGGGAAAAAGATTGTGCCTTCGTCATTGACTTCAACCGTGACGCTAAGGTCTTCTTCGTTGAGGACATAGACATCGAACTTATCGCCCTTGTCGACCCGATAATTGCTCACATCATCATTCACAGCAAGTGCGAGCGGTGCAAGACAGGTTAACACCAGAATAAGTAGTATGTTGAAATATCGAGGCTGAGGGTTTAGCTTGCTCATCAATATCGAGGATATCACTTTTTTTTCATTCAATTTCATTGCATTTCCATATGGTTGTTGCAATCCATGCATCTTCCAGAAAGGATTACCTCTGGGGTTTCACATCTGCGTGTATTGGATGATCATAGTAGAAGAATCAAATTGGTTTAATTTCCTTGCGTGCGATGCACGGTTACCTGATTTTACAGATATCCGCTGCACGTGCCTCTGAATTGATCTGTTCACCAAATCCAAACAGCTGACCAATGTTGTAGTCGATCATGATGCCCTGGTCTTCATAGCCATGGCCAGCCAGGCTGGAGGTGCGGTTCTCGCTGAAGAGCGTGACACCGATACTTCCATAGCGATTGGTTTTATAGCGTAAACCAAGCTCAGCTCCGTAGCGTTCATCAGCACGTCCAGACACATTGTATTCATCCTGGCCGTAATAGGCGCTGGTGTTGCTGAAAAGGCGCGGTGACCAGGCCTTGCTCCACGTCAGGTCAACCTGGTTGATCTCGACATAATCGTCCTGGACGAGGTCATCATACTCGACGCTCTCAAAGGGGCGATACATATAGTGCAGGCGTACTGCATTGTATTTGTTCGGATTCCAGTCAACGGCAAGGTCGAGGATGAGGTTGTCATGGCCCTCCCTGCTACTGCCGCTCTCAAAATCTTTTACGACATAACCGATTTTGGCAGTGCTCGTCGTTTTCCTGGTTGCCCGCCAAGTTGCGCCGACCAGGTAGCGGGTCTCTGTGCTATCAAGCCCATCAGTGAAGTCACCGGTGTTTGCGTTTGTATATTCAAAATTGCTGTGGGCTACCTGGAACAGGAGGTGGGTTTTTGGCAATACGCGAGCCAGCAGGGTGGCAGAAGCGTCAATGATGTTGCTGTCTCGATAATCGTAATCGTCGTCATCGTTACGGATGCATGTCAGGCAGGCAGCCAATTCCAGTTTGCCGCGAGTTTCGTCATTGCCGAGCACATAGAGGGCGCCAGCCTGGTACTGTTTCCAGTTGGCACCCGATGGATCACCAATTGTATTGTGATTCCCGTCGAGGGGATTCTCGTATCCACGTGGCAATTCCTGATCCCTGATTTCGAAACCAATATCGAGGTTTTGCCGTTGTGTGAATGCAGTGCCCCAATAGCCTACAAATCGCTGGTTGACTTGTTGTTCTTCAGCCTCTGTATCTGTAAAGTAATTTGTCTCTGCTACATATTCAAGGCCGTAGAAGTGCCCGCGACGCTTGCCCTGCAGACCAGCACCAAGCATGACGGCAATCGTCGGAGATGCGGCCTTTTCATCTCCGCTGCTGTCATACAGCGCGCTGCTGTAACCGGCAGAAATGTTGAGAATAGGGTAGGCGACCATGTTTCTAACTGGTTTCTCGAGCCTGTATTGCGATAGTACACTGCTGCTGCCAAACGCACCTGCGCATAGGATTAATGCACCTGCTCTCAGTTTCAGTCGAGTGACTCGCACACGATCTCCTCTCATTGCTTTATATAGTTTCTTGGCCATAGCTTGGTACCTGTATATCCTCCCGTTACTGCATTCCTTGCTTTCGTGTAACTGACTCATACAGTTCTTCAATCCTGGCTTGAAGATGGTGGTGGGGGATAGACAACAGGCTTACATGTACCAATCCCGGCTCCGGCCGCCAGCGCAGAACCACAGATACCGGCACCGCAAGCAGCGGGGGAGTCGCAGGTATAGCGTTCAGTCTCATGGTAAAAAAAGACGGCAGGTATGTATTTAACACCAAGGCTGTTCGCAACCGCTACCCACTCGGCATCATCGATCCAGCGCTCCATGGTGTCGCCGTATACGGTAATCATTACCGGCTTTTCGAAACCGTTGTTTTTCAGTTGCCTGGCAATTTTGTTCCACTTGTTACCAGGGATGGATGACTTTTCCGGTATGGGGAAAAGTGCCATTAACTCACTGGTTTTCGCATTCACATGGTGGTCGAGTTGTCGCCATTCACGCGGTGGGGTGACACGCAGGCGTTGCGCATCATAGATGTAGAGCACTTCACTCGCGCTGGTACGATTGTCGTTGGTGTCGATATAACGTCCGCCGGCATAGTTGGCAAGTGATACTCCCCCGATTCTGCTACGCATTGCCTTGGCAACAGCAGGCTCAACATGACTGGTCGGGAGCAAATTTTCAGCGTTGTAGATGAATTTAACGGGTAAAGTGTTTGTGCCAGAGGCCTTATGTTGCTTCAGAGCTTCAACATCCGCATCCACAACGACATGCTTGTCTTTCTGATAGAGAGAGATAAGTATGGGTAGCTGTGGAGTAGAAGGATTTTTTGCTGACTTGTACCACCAGGCATCGCCATTCGAGCCTTTTTTCTCCCGGTTTGCGATTTCGAGGAGTTCATCGATATTGACTTGCAGTTCGCCTTTGCTATTACTCATCCCATTCAAGCGAGCACTGGTGCTGAAATACTTGCCGGCAACAGCCTGAATCGATTTTGATGCGCCAAGCTGGCTTGCACTGTAGCGTTCGTAGAAACGATTTTTTGAAGCGATTGACTGTTCACATACCCAGCCAGGCAGTGAGAGAAGAAGATCCATCGCCTGCTGGTAGATTTCCAGCCCGCTTTCGGGATCGGACTTTACAAGATGATAAACAATGTCGTTGATCGGTAAACCGCGACCAATACCATGCAAAATGATGGATGGAGTAGGGTAGTCCTTAGCGATCAGTGACTTGATGTAGCCTGTTTCGTGATCGTTGAGGTTCGCCCCGTAGGCATTCATTGAAAGCCTGGATGACTGTATTTCAAGATCGGTGGGTAATTCTGCATGCAGTGTTGCAGCGCTGATCGGGAATAGTACGGCTGCTGATGCAAGGAGTTTTGGTAGTGCCCTGAAGAGGGTTTTTATCCTGAAACTTTCAGTTCTGGTAGATGGTGTCTCTACAGACTCATACATATTTGATATTCCATTTATCATGTCGCACATCCCTGTTGTACATAATGTGCGACAATTATCAGACCTTTTTGCACAGACTACAAGCATTTCAAGAAGATATTGCGGACATGCATATTCTAAATTAGTATATTAATACACGCTGATCATGACACGAAAAGCTGATAATGTCACCAGAACAGGGGTACTGATCGCACTTCTTTTTCTGCTTGTCCAGGCGTTTCTTGCTGCTACTGCAGGGTTTGCTGATTTGCATTCTATCGCAGCGCACAAATTATTGCATGAAGAGAAGAGCTCAACGACTCTAATGAGCCGGGAAAAACTGGGCAGAGTAATCGCAATGCAGGAAAATGCAACCCGCCTCTCCTCATTAAATGCAGACTATCAACTTGATCTTGCGCTTCTCTATCAATCATATCCTGAGACCCCCGCTACAACAGGGGAGAGACAAGCTGCACAAACTGCTGCGGAACATGCCCGGTTGGCTGTCGTACGGAGAAGTGCCTGGGCAAGGGCCTGGTCTGAATTTGCGCTTGCGCGTTTCAACCACTCGGGATTCGATAACCAGGTGCAGGTAGCGTTGTCAAAGGCGCTGCTACTTGGTCCATGGGAGCGTGGTGTTGTTAGCCAGGTTGCATGGCTTGCAATGACAGCCTGGGGCCAGTTGCCCTGGCAACAGCAGGAGGAGATGTCTGCTTTTTTTCTCTCTGCGATGCAGGATCCAGGATTCAGACAGATTATTCATCAGTCAGCAAGGCGAACCGGCTGGAGCGGATTTCTGAAACGGCTTGAAAAGGAACACGGGGCAGGGTGAAACAACACAAGAAACATAGTGACAGATTGAGGCGGGATGCCCCCCGGCCGCTATTCATTCTCTACCTGTTCCTGATTGCATGGTTGCCGATTCCGCTCGGCAGCAATCGTGTATGGGCCTGGTCGCTTTTTGAAGTCGCCATATGTCTGCTTGCCGGAGTATGGCTTGTCTACATATTGACCAGAAAATTATCACTGCCAGAGGCGCTGATTCGCCTGAAAATACCCCTGCTGCTACTTGGTGCATGGATTCTCTACCAATGGTTGCAGCTGGTCCCTCTGCCACTTGCAATGCTTGAGTTTTTCAGCCCGTCAACTGCGGCGCTGATTGCTTCGGCTGAGCCGGTGATCGGGACAGGCTGGCATCCGATATCGATGGACCCGGGTTCTTCTCTTGCAGGGATCTTGAAAAACACGGCCTATCTGTTGATGCTGGTGATGACCTTGATATTGGTTGATAGTCGCAAGCGGCTGCGCACCTTGATGATTCTTCTGTTGTGCGTCGGGCTTGGCGAGGCATTGCTGGGTATTGCAGGGTATTACGGTAATGGTTTAACTCTACTTTGGGTAGAGACGGGTGGAACTAGTCGGGCGCATGGTACTTATCCCAATCCCAACCATTTCGGCGCACTTCTTTCGATATCAATCAGTGTGACACTGGGGTTGTTGCTCACTTCGATGAACCTGCTACGTGAAGGCAAGGGCATGCGCGGTATATTAATCCGCTGGCTTTCAGTCGTACTCAGTCCCAGGGCGGTGCTTATCGTTGCACTTGTCACCATGTTCGGTGCGCTTTACCTGAGTAATTCCCGTGGTGCGAGTCTGTCGCTGTTTTTTTCGCTCTTGCTGGTGATTGCTTTCGGCATCTATCGCCACGGTTGGCAGTCGAGAGAGGCGGCGATGTTACCCGTGGCACTCTTGCTGTCGCTGGGAGCTGCTCTCTTTATGGGAGCGGGCAGGTTGATGGAGCGTTTTCTGCTTTTTCAGGCTGAATCAGAGGAGCGCCTGATTATCTGGCAGACTACGCTTGAAATGGTGTCTGACTATCCGGTTTTTGGAATCGGTGAAGGGGGATTCCAATGGCTGTTTCCCGTTTACGAAACTGTCGAGTCTTCATCAGCCTGGTATAAGTATGCACACAATGACTACCTGGAACTGCTGGTTAACCAGGGCATTGTGGGCGCCCTATTGCTTGGCGGTGCCATGATGCTGTTACTGAGGCACCTTTTCAGCAGTTTCACTGCCAGGCGCGATCCGCTCGTACGTGGCGTTCTGTTTGCCGCGTTGAGTGCTATCTTTTCTTTCCTGGTTCATGCACTGTTCGATTTTAATTTTCATATACCGGCAAATGCAGCCTGGTTTCACGTCATGCTTGGTGCCGGGCTTGTTGCCTGTTACCTGCCATCAAGACATTCGCATTCACATGTTGCCTCAGTCTAATTTGTGCTTGTTTGAAACTGACAAGTAGATAAACGAGATGGTCAGAAACGCCACTGTCATGATCCACTCTGGTATTGCATGATTTTCAGCGAGTATGCCAACAGATGCCAGCAACACAATAGCAACCAATATAACAAGCAGTGTTGTTGTTACACTGAGCCCACTCGACAGAAGCAGGTGATGAAGGTGGGTTCTGTCAGCTGAGAAGGGAGATTTCTTACGCATTACACGACCGATCATGGTGGCGACGGTGTCAATGATCGGTATGGCAAATAACCAGAGTGCGGTGACAGGCGCGTAGGCTTGTGCAGGCTCTTGTCCGAGATCGATCAGAAACCAGCAGAGGATATATCCCCCCATCATGCTGCCTGCATCACCAAGGAAGACATGGATCCGTTTTCTTAAGTGTGTCCGCAGGTTAAAAACGAGGAATGCAGCGCACGAGGCGGCAAAAAGAGACAGTATGCTTGCCGAGTCGATTTGGTTCACACTGAAGGCCAGCAGGGCCAGCAGTAGTGCGGTGAGCAGCATAATACTGCCTGAAAGACCATCCATACCATCGATCATGTTGACAGCATTGATGACACCAACGACGCAGAACACGGTAAAGGGAACCGACCAGATACCTAGTGGCAGTGACTCGGTGCCGAGCAGGGAGCCGAGATCAGTGATTGCTATACCACCCCACTGCGTCATGAGCAGTGCAGCCAACACCTGGTAGAAAAAACGAAATCTGGCAGAGAGTTCGTGAAAGTCATCCAGTACTCCAACCAGCAGCAGCAAGGCGCTACCGGCAAAGAGTGCGCGGTAACCGGACAGCGAAGTGTCCAGTATCAGGATTGCAAACATCAAGCCGATGAAGATGGTGATACCGCCGACAAGCGGTGTCTCACTGGCGTGGAGCCTGCGATTACAAGGTGCATCGGTCAGGCCAATTCGCATTGCAAGTGGAGCCAGTGTCGGAATTAGCAGTGCCGTAATGAAAAAGGCGACTGGCAGGGCGTAGAAGAGTGAGTTGTCAGTATAAGGCATCGTGTAAATGGCAAAAAATTGCAGGAAAGATACTATCATATTGCCTTAGCCTGTCCACCATTACTGGACGCATTCCAACACATCTCTCTGGTAAGATAGGTACGCATTCTGGAATAAGGAGTTGATTGTTGAAAGGTATCATTCTTGCTGGTGGCAGTGGCAGCCGTCTTTACCCGGTAACCCAGGCGGTCTCCAAGCAATTGCTTCCCGTCTACGACAAGCCGATGATTTACTATCCGCTGACGACTCTGATGTTTGCCGGTATCCGCGAAATCCTGATTATCTCTACACCGCAGGATACCCCCCGTTTTGAACAGCTGCTCGGAGATGGTTCCCAGTGGGGACTGAATCTCTCCTATGCTGTACAGGAGTCACCTGATGGCCTGGCCCAGGCCTTTATAATTGCTCGTGACTTTATCGGTGATTCTTCCTGTGCGCTTGTGCTGGGCGATAATCTCTTCTACGGACATGGCTTTCCCGAGGTTCTGGAGGCGGCCGCAGAAAAACAGCAGGGTGCGACTGTATTTGCATACAGGGTAAAGGATCCCGAACGTTATGGTGTGGTGGAGTTTGATGAAGATGGCAGGGTGGTCAGCCTTGAAGAGAAACCGTCGCAACCTAAGTCGAGGTATGCAGTTACCGGGCTCTATTTCTATGATAACCAGGTTGTCGATATCGCCGCCGGGTTGACACCATCGTCACGTGGAGAGCTGGAGATCACCGATATTAATCAGAGCTACCTCGACGCTGGTGAGCTCGAAGTCTCGGTGATGACACGCGGTTACGCATGGCTCGATACCGGCACCCACGAATCGCTGCTTGAGGCTTCACAATTTATAGAGACAATTGAACGTCGACAGGGCCTCAAGATCGCCTGTCCCGAGGAAGTTGCATGGAGCAGGGGATATATCAGCAATGAGCAGTTGGAACAGCTGGCGCATCCGCTAAGAAAAAATGGGTACGGCGAATACCTTCTGAGCCTTCTTACTTAGCAGGTGGCATCATGAAACTGGTACCGACAAAACTTCAGGATGCCTTCGTGATCGAGCCCACTCTGTATGGTGATGACCGGGGCTTCTTTTTCGAGAGCTTTAACCACAAAATTTTCACTGAACTGACAGGGTTTGATGGTCAATTTGTTCAGGACAACCATTCACGTTCGCAACAGGGTGTTCTACGAGGCCTGCATTACCAGCTCCGGCAACCGCAGGGGAAACTGGTGTGCGTGGTGAGTGGCGAGGTATTTGATGTTGCGGTTGATCTGAGAAAATCATCGCCAACGTTTGGGCAATGGGCAGCTGAAGTTCTCTCTGCAGAAAACAAGAAAATGTTCTGGATGCCTTCAGGTTTTGCACACGGTTTCATGGTGTTGTCTGAGTCTGCAGATTTTCTCTACAAAACTGACGACTATTACGCTCCGGAGCATGAGCGCTGTATTCAATGGGACGACAAACAGCTGGCGATTGACTGGCCGCTGGGTCGGATTCCATCTCTTTCGAAACCCCTCTTGTCTGACAAGGATCGCGCGGGTATCCCATTTGCTGATGCGGAGTACTACGCGTGAATAAAAGCAGCAGCAAACCGGAGAAGCCGGTGATACTTGTTACCGGCAAGGATGGGCAGGTTGGTTGGGAATTACAGCGCACCCTGATGCCGTTAGGTTCTGTGATCGCCCTGGGTCAGCAGCAGATGAATCTTGCTGATAGTGATCAGGTTCGTACCGTGATTCGTGACATCAATCCTGCTGTTATCGTCAACGCTGCTGCATACACTGCTGTCGACAAGGCAGAAGATGAAGCAGAGCTGGTGATGCAGGTCAATGCGACTGCGCCTGTAATCATGGCAGAGGAGGCTAGCAGGTCAGGCGCCTTGCTGGTTCACTACTCAACAGACTATGTGTTTAATGGCAGCAAGCAGGATGCCTGGACCGAGACTGACCAGCCTGATCCAATTAACCTGTATGGAAAATCAAAGCTGGAGGCTGACTTGGCGATCACTGCGAGCAGTTCGGATCACCTGGTATTCAGAACATCATGGGTCTATGCTTCGCGCGGTCAGAATTTTCTTCTGACAATGGCACGCCTTATTCGTGAACACAATAAATTAAACATTGTCGATGACCAGGTCGGTGCACCTACCTGGGCTCGATTGATTGCGGAAACAACCGCAATCGCTGTACAGCAATCGCTTCAACAGAAGAGTCGAGATGAGTTTCAGTCGGAACTGCTGCACCTGGCATCAAGCGGAGAGACATCATGGTTCGGGTTCGCATCCGCCATCCGCGCTATAATTTCTGCACGTGAAGGGGCTAATGTACAACTTGCTGAACTGGAAGCAATCAACAGCTCAGAGTACCCGGTACAGGCAGCTCGTCCAGCAAATTCCCGACTTGACTGCAGGCGACTTGAACAGCGTTTCGGACTTGCTCTTCCGGACTGGAAAAGAGCGCTTGAGCTCTGCATGGACGAAAAACAGAATTAAAATATAAGGCAGTAATAAATATGGATCAGTCGGAAAGAAAAATTGCCGTTATCGGCCTCGGCTATGTTGGTTTGCCGCTCGCAGTCGAGTTTGGCAGGTCGCGGCCTGTGGTCGGGTTTGATATCAATCAGCAACGTATTGATGAACTTGTTGTAGGGACTGACAGCACGTTGGAAACCAGCAGTGACGAGTTGCAAGAGGCAAAACATCTCAGTTTCACAACCGATGTCGAAGAGCTGCGTGATTGTGACTGCTTTATTGTAACAGTGCCCACGCCAATCGATGAGTACAATCAGCCAGATCTCACCCCGCTTGTTAAATCTAGCGAGACTGTTGGAAGTGTGCTGAATAAAGGTGACATCGTCATCTACGAATCGACAGTATACCCGGGTGCGACCGAGGAAGTTTGCGTGCCTGTACTCGAGTCTTGCTCGGGGCTGAAATTCAATCAGGATTTCTTTGCCGGCTACTCTCCCGAGCGAATCAACCCGGGTGACAAGGAACACCGACTTGCCACGATAAAAAAAGTGACAGCAGGATCGACACCGGAGATTGCTGAACTCGTCGATGCACTCTACGGCGAGATCATTACAGCAGGTACCCACAAAGCCGACACGATTATGGTTGCCGAGGCCGCCAAGGTGATTGAGAATACGCAGAGGGATCTCAATATTGCGTTGATCAACGAGCTGGCGATTATCTTCAACAGAATGGGTATAGATACGCAGGCAGTTCTGGAAGCAGCTGGAAGCAAGTGGAATTTTCTTCCGTTTCGCCCAGGGCTAGTCGGTGGGCACTGTATCGGTGTTGATCCCTATTACCTGACGCACAAGGCGCAGGCAATTGGCTATCACCCGGAGATCATTCTTGCCGGGCGCCGCCTCAATGACAGCATGGGAAGTCATGTTGTTACCCAGCTGGTCAAGACAATGATGAAGCGCCGTATCCAGGTCACAGGTGCCCGGGTGTTGGTGATGGGTCTTACCTTCAAAGAAAATTGTCCTGACCTGCGAAATACCCGTGTGGTTGATCTCGTCGCTGAACTCGCCGAGTACGAGTGTGAAGTCGATGTGTATGATCCCTGGGTTGATGTGCAGGAGGCGCAAAATGAGTACGGTATTACGCCTGTTGTTGAACCCGATATCGCCACTTACGATGCAATTATCCTTGCTGTGGGACATCACCAATTTGTGGAGATGGGCATCGACAAAGTTCGACAACTTGGCAAGCCGGAGCATGTGCTTTACGATCTTAAGTATCTCTTTTCAGCCGATGAGTCGGACTTGAGATTATGATCATGTCTGACTATGAAAATCTGAAAAATGAATTGCAGAGTGAGCCGCGCACCTGGCTGGTAACAGGTGTTGCCGGCTTTATCGGTTCCAACCTGCTTGAGACGCTGCTGAAGCTTAACCAGCAGGTCGTCGGACTGGATAACTTCTCTACCGGTTTTCAGCATAACCTGGACGAGGTGAAGGCGAGCGTTCCACCGGAGCAGTGGTCTGCATTTCGTATGATCGAGGGCGATATTCGCGATATCGCAACCTGTCACCAGGCTTGTAATGGAGTCGATTATGTTCTGCACCAGGCTGCGTTAGGTTCTGTGCCGAGAAGTCTTGAGGATCCGGTTACAACAAACCAGAACAATATCGATGGTTTTCTTCACATGCTAGTCGCAGCCCGGGATGCTGAAGTGAAACGTTTTGTCTATGCCGCTTCCAGTTCAACCTACGGTGATCATCCGGATCTGCCAAAGGTGGAAGAGAAGATCGGCAGCCCGCTCTCACCTTATGCAGTGACCAAGTTGGTCAATGAGCTCTATGCTGACGTCTTTAACAAAAGTTACGGTTTCAGAAGTATCGGCCTGCGCTATTTCAATATCTTCGGCCGCCGCCAGGTTCCCAACGGCGCATATGCGGCAGTCATTCCGAAATGGACCGCAGCATTGCTTGACGATGAGACTGTTTTTATCAATGGTGATGGATCAACCAGTCGTGATTTCTGCTATATCGACAACGCTGTTCAGGCCAACCTGTTGGCAGCGACTACGGACAATTCCGAAGCAACAAACCAGGTCTACAATGTTGCAGTAGGTGATCGTACAAGCCTTAACGATCTCTATCGCCTGATTAGAGAAGCACTCGAAGGGCTGGGTGTTTATACTGCGGAAAAACTCGAATACCGCGATTTCAGGGCGGGCGATGTACTCCACTCATTGGCCGATACCGGCAAGGCAAGCGATCTGCTGGGCTACCAGCCGACACACCGTATTGGCGAAGGTCTTGAAGAGGCGATGCAGTGGTACAAAAACAGGCATGAACAGAGCGGGGCTGATTCAGACTGATGAAGTTTATTATTACAGGGGGTGCAGGTTTTATCGGCTCGGCTGTGATCCGTTACCTGCTCGCAGAGACCTCTCACGAGGTGCTCAACCTCGACAAGCTTACCTATGCAGGTAACCTGCAGTCATTGAAAAGTGTCGAATCTAACCCGCGTTATCGTTTTGTGCAGGGTGATATCGCCGATGCTGACCTGGTCGAACAATTGTTCAGTGATTTCCAGCCGGACGTGGTTATGCACCTGGCTGCAGAGTCGCATGTTGATCGATCAATTGATGGTCCGGCCGATTTCATCCAGACCAATATCGTCGGCACCTCGGTTTTACTCGAAGCGGCACGCAACTGGTGGAAGTCTCTTTCTTCTGAAAAGCAACAGGCGTTTCGTTTTCACCACGTCTCCACCGATGAGGTCTATGGCGACCTGGATTCGACTGATGCTCTTTTTACCGAAGAGACATCCTATGATCCGAGTTCGCCTTACTCCGCATCCAAGGCGTCATCTGATCATCTGGTACGTGCATGGCATCGTACCTATGGACTGCCTGTTGTGGTCAGTAACTGTTCCAACAATTATGGTCCTTGCCAGTTCCCGGAAAAACTGATTCCGCTGATGATTCTCAACGCCCTTGAGGGTAAGCCACTGCCAGTCTATGGTAAAGGTGAACAGGTACGCGACTGGCTACATGTCGAAGATCATGCACGTGCACTCTACCAGGTTGCGACACGCGGCGAAGTGGGGGAGACCTACAATATTGGCGGGCACAACGAGAAAACCAATCTCGAGGTGGTTCATACCATCTGTGACCTGTTGGATGAACTGCGTCCTCAACACCCAGGTGACATCAGCAGCTACAGGGAGTTGATCACACATGTTACTGATCGACCGGGTCACGATCTGCGCTATGCAATTGATGCGGGCAAGATCGATCGCGAGCTTGGCTGGGTTCCCGAAGAGACTTTCGAAACCGGTCTGGAGAAGACGGTTCACTGGTATCTGGATAACAGTGACTGGTGTCGGCAAGTGCAGGATGGCAGTTACCAGCGTGAGCGTCTGGGTCAGGCCTGATTTCGGATTTTCATCTTGTCATCCAGAATTCTAATTTCGTCATCCCGGGCTTCACCCGGGATCTGATCTATTGTGACGCTTCGCGTCGGTTTTATTTTTGAAAGCGCGCACTGGCGCCACTAACGGAGAGTTCTTGCTATTCTGGTGTGGGATGCATGTCTTGGGGCGATGTGTTGTTAAACCGATAACTCTTTCTCGGAAAACTTAAGCGTCTCATACCGCCACGCCTGCAACTCACCGTCAACGGGCGAAAGAATCCCCGCTTTTTGCATCAGATGATGCAGAAATTGCCTGGGATCTGGCAGCTGCTCCCAAACACTGGGCAGGAATGTTGCCTTTTGAAAACCCTGCTGAATAATTAATCCATCAGTGCCCGGTCTGATCTCTTCAAGCAGTTGCTCGTATTGTTGAAACTCTATCTGCTGCGAAGGTGTCAGAACTGAAATCTCGATTTCAAGATCATTTGTTTCGGTTTTGCTGATCGGGTTGAAACGGGGATCCTGAAAGGCTGCTCCCCTGGCATGCTCAACAACGTCTGTTACTAGTGGTTGGTATGCCTCCAAAGCGCCGATACAACCGCGCAGTTGCTCATGCAGGTGCAGAGTGACAAAGCTTGCTGCCAATTGCTGCAGGTTGGCACTGTAGTCCGTGGCATCAACCTGTAGTGGTCGATCTTCAGACAGGTAATGGTTGATGCTCTGGCGAGCCAGCACCAGCAGTTGTGATTTATCGTCCGATGTGAGTTCAAACGAATGCATAACTGGCATATCCCACCACCTGGTCTTTGCCACCGGCGGTGTCACCGGAGTTTTTTCTGTCGAGTGTGATAACTCTCAGTCCCATCCTGCCTGCCAGTTGCAGCAGTCCGTTGAGTGGAAAAGCACCACATGCCTGTTGAGGATGAATAACTGGTTGCAGGGTTTCGATCAGTTCGCTGGTGTGGTTGTCGATGCGTTGTGCCTCGTGATATTCATGGAAATGGCTCAGGTCGCTGCTGACAATGACAATATTTCCGGGTTCGTGAATCACTTCCTCGAGAAGGGCAGCGACATCATCTGCTGCTGTCTCTCCGACGACCAGGGGTACCAGTTGCCAGTTGCTCAACAGCTTTTGTAAAAAAGGGAGCTGGGTTTCGAGGCAATGCTCCTGGTGATGCGGTAGCGAGTTGATCTGCAGCAGGCCCTTGTCGGCAAGCTGGCTAATCATTTCCTGGTCTATCTCAATATCACCCAGCGGTGTACGGAAACAGCTGACATCCGGTGCAGCAATGCCTGCAAGTGGTACACGATGGTTGGGTCCGAGCAGGATGACGCGGCGAATCTCATCAGCATAGGGTTGTAAGCTCCTGTAACCATGGGCTGCGACACCACCTGAGTAGATGTAGCCTGCATGGGGTGCAACCATGGCTTTTGGCTGATGCGGCAGGCTCATCGGTTTGGCAGCAGCCAGGAGTTCACTCACCATCGCTGAAAGCGCAAGCGGGTCTCCCGGGTAAAAGGCTCCTGCGACTGCCGGTGGACGGCACTGCATGGATTCTGTATCTCTGTTCATATGCTCTACTTGGGGATGCATTTGACACAATTCCAGTATGACCTATCGAAATCATCTACATGCCCCTATATTTAATATAGGACAACAGAGAGAAATGGAATGGAGAAAGTTTCAAATTTAAACACGGGTGTTGTGTCGACGAAGTACTGGCATCGAATCGATGATGAGCATGTACAGTGCGACCTGTGCCCGCGTGAATGCAGGCTTCGTGAGGGTCAGAGAGGTCTGTGCTTTGTGCGTGGTTGTGAGCACGGCGAGGTTGTTCTCTACAGCTACGGACGCTCTAGCGGCTTCTGTGTCGACCCGGTCGAGAAAAAGCCGTTGAATCACTATTACCCCGGTTCAGCCGTACTCTCATTCGGAACTGCTGGCTGTAACCTGTCATGCAAATTCTGCCAGAACTGGGATATGAGCAAGTCACGCGAGATGGATACCCTTGCCGATGCTGCTTCACCACAGCAGTTGGCAGAAGCTGCTGTGAACCTTGGTTGCAAGAGTCTCGCCTATACCTACAATGATCCGCTGATTTTTCACGAATATGCAGTAGACACGGCAGAAGCATGCCGTGAGAAGGGGATCAAAAATATTGCCGTCACTGCAGGTTACGTCCACCCTGAACCACGGCGTGAGTTTTTTGCCGCGATGGATGCAGCCAATATTGACCTCAAGGCCTTCACTGACGATTTCTACCATCGCATTTGTGGCGGCCATTTACAGCCGGTGCTGGATACCTTGCTCTATGTACACCATGAAACAGACGTGTGGATGGAGCTGACTACCTTGCTGATTCCGGGTCATAACGATTCAGATGAGGAAATCGACAAGATGACCCGCTGGGTGGTCGAGAACCTTGGGCCAGATGCGCCTATGCACTTCACTGCATTTCATCCATCGTGGAAAATGATGGACGTTCCCTCAACTCCGGCTTCGGCATTGACCAATGCACGTCATATTGCAATGGAAAACGGTGTGCAATACGCCTACACAGGCAATGTGCATGACAGCAATGGCGGAAGTACCTGGTGTCCTGAGTGCGGTGAGTTGCTGATCGAGCGTGATGTCTACGAATTGGGCAAGTGGGGGCTTGAAGATGGCGCCTGCCACAAGTGCGGATTCAAGATTGCAGGAGTGTTTGATGATCAGCCCGGCGACTGGGGTTCACGGCGACTGCCTGTGCGTCTTTCGGATCATGCCTGATTGATCAATCGCCCCGAGGGCGGGGCTCCCACAACTGCGCCATATCATGTAGGAGGCCCGTCCCCGGGGCGATTTGGTTATGCGGTCAAGCCATCTTTGAATTCACTCAAATAAAAAGGCGGGGTAGAACCCCGCCTTCTTATTCAGCATGTCGCGATCTTACTTGTTTTCGCGATTTGCTATCAGGTCATCAACAACAGCCGGATCGGCGAGGGTTGAAGTATCACCCAGACCATCAATCTCGTTGGCTGCGATCTTGCGCAGGATTCGGCGCATGATCTTGCCTGAGCGGGTCTTTGGCAAACCTGGTGCCCACTGAATGATGTTGACCTTGGCGATCGGGCCGATTTCACCACGAACCAGCTTGACCAGCTCTGTCTTGAGCTCATCAGTCGGTTCAACACCGCCCATTGGAGTGACATAAGCGTAGATGCCCTGACCGGTCAGGTCATGCGGATAACCGACAACAGCGGCCTCGGCAATATCATCGTGCAGAACCAGGGCAGATTCGATTTCAGCAGTACCCAGGCGGTGACCTGAGACGTTAAGAACGTCATCAACACGACCAGTGATCCAGTAGTAGCCATCTTCATCGCGACGTGCACCGTCACCAGTGAAGTAATAGCCCTTGAACATCGCAAAGTAGGTTTCGAAGAAGCGCTTGTGGTCGCCGTAGACGGTACGCATCATTGAAGGCCATGGCTGCTTGATGGCGAGGTTGCCTTCAGCAGGGTTGCCTTCGATTTCATTACCCTGGTCGTCCAGCAGTACCGGGGCGACACCAAAGAAAGGATTGGTTGCAGAGCCGGGCTTCAGCGGAGTTGCACCAGGCAGAGGTGTCAGCATGTGTGCACCAGTCTCTGTCTGCCACCAGGTGTCGACGATAGGGCAGCGCTCATCGCCGACGACATTGTGATACCACTCCCATGCTTCCGGATTGATTGGCTCACCAACAGTTCCGAGCAGGCGCAGGCTCTTGCGGCTGGTCTTCTTGACAGGCTCATCACCAGCACCCATCAGTGAACGAATTGCTGTCGGTGCAGTGTAGAAAGAGGCAACATTGTGCTTGTCTACTACCTGCCAGAAACGCGAGATATCAGGGTAGGTTGGAATACCTTCGAACATCAGGGTGGTGGCACCATTGGCCAGCGGACCATAGACGATATAAGTGTGGCCTGTTACCCAGCCAACGTCAGCTGTACACCAGTAGACTTCACCATCCTTATAATCGAAGACTGTCTTGTGAGTCATTGCTGCCTGCAGCAGGTAGCCGCCAGTGGTGTGCAGTACACCTTTTGGAGTACCTGTTGAACCGGAAGTGTAGAGGATGAAGAGCGGATCATCCGCTTCCATCTCTTCTGCTTCACACTCTGCAGAAGCTGCACCAACAGCCTCGTGATACCAGACGTCGCGTTCGTTGTCCCATTCAACCGGGTCACCGCCGCGCTGAACAACAATACAGGTATGAACTCCAGGGCAGTCTGCGATCGCCTTGTCAGCATTGGCTTTCAGAGGAACTTTCTTTCCGCCGCGCATTGACTGGTCTGAAGTGATGACAACTTTACAGTCAGAGTCATTAATACGGCTGGCGAGCGCATCAGGTGAGAAGCCGCCGAAAACAATTGAGTGCATTGCGCCGATTCGGGTACAGGCAAGCATGGCAACTGCAGCTTCAGGAATCATCGGCAGGTAGAGTGATACACGATCGCCCTTACCGACGCCACGCTCTTTCAGCACGTTGGCAAATTTACACACCTCTTCGTGCAGTTCACGGTAGGTGATTTTTCTGTCTTCATTCGGATCGTCGCCTTCCCAGATGATGGCAACCTGGTCACCACGGGTTTCCAGGTGACGGTCGAGACAGTTGTAGGAGACATTCAGAGTGCCACCCTTGAACCAGTTAATATGCAGGTCATCCTGATCGAAAGACCAGTCAGTGACCGTGTCCCACTTTTTGAACCAGGTAAGGTATTTTTCAGCCTGCTCGCCCCAGAATGCTGATGGGTCCTCGATGGACTGTTTGTACATAGCTTCGTACTGCTCTGCAGTGACATTAGCTTGGGCTGCAAACGCTTCCGGTACAGGATAGGTCTTCACTTCTGACATTGATTTCTTCTCTGATAGGCTCTGTTTTTTGTATGCGTAAGCGTATCTCCATGCTGTTTTTTTAACAACATTGAAAATACGAATTATTGCAGTGCATTAAATATGCGCGAATACGCCTTTCGTGTCAAAGACTTTATGTCGCATCGCAGTATAATATTAGGGTATTCCCTAATAATAAATCACTCATCTTTTATTGATAAAACGTTTAAGCGGCAACTTGTGTGCATTACCCATATATTCAATGATTGCGAGTAATAATTCTGCCGTGGCAAGCGCATCAACCAGTGCGTTATGTGCCTGGTACCTGGGCAGATGATGTCGCTCTCTGAGTGCATAAAGACGCAATTCATTCGGGCTGAAATGCATCTGGCGACGATCGAACCACTGGCGAGCCAGTTCAAGTGTGTCAATCATCGGCAATACCGGCGCATGACCGTAGAGATTCTTGCATGCCTGTGTCAGGAAGTTGCGCTCGATCGCAGCATGGTGAGCGAGAATAATTTTTCCTTTGAATGCCTGCAGCATCTCTTCGACAATCGTTTGTACCTTGGAGCCTTCAGCCATAATGTCATCAGTGATGCCATGAATGACGACGCTCTCTTCAGGCAAATCCTGTTTCGTTTGAACCAGGCTGTGAACTGCGGTTCCGAGAAAAATCTCTTCGTTGTACATCTCCACGTAGCCAGCACTCAACAGGTGATCTTTCTTCGGATCAAGTCCGGTGGTTTCGAAATCGAGAGAAACGATCGGGGTTGAGAAAATGCTTCCCTTGAGATCCGGAAAGGGCGTTTCAAGGTAATCACGCACAGGGCCATCCGGCAGCTTTTTTAATTGGTTAAGACGCTGCTGCTCAACGCTCGGTGAGAAAAGCGAGAACATTAACCGAGCCTGCCATAGCGATTGGAGACACTCTCCTGAATCTTGTGGATCACGCGAAATGCATCTTTGAGGTGTTCTCGTTCAAGCTTTGAGAATTCCTCCGGTGGAACATAGTTATCCGGTTTTTCACCATTACGTATCTGGCGTGCCTGGTGCTGCACCCTGAGCGTACTGATGAATTCGTAGGCATCAACTAAATCTGCTGATGCACCGGCTGACAGGGAAGGTGTTCCGGCCACTGCTTCGAGTCGAGCAATGGTATTGGATTCCGGTAAGCCTTCAGCAAGCACGAAAAGGCGGGCAAGATCAGTGACCGGCACAATACCGCTGTGCTTGAGGTCCAGCGTGTTGTCGTGTTCACCGTCATGTACCAGCACAAAATTACGGAAAAAACCAAGCGGCGGACGATGTGAGAGTGCATTTTTCGCCATGTAGGCAAGAAAGAGCTTGTTTTGCTGACTCTCTTCCAGCATCTTCGACTGGATATCTTCAAACAGGCTGGCATCACCGTGAACCACGCGCATGTCAAAAAAGATACTCGCCAGCATCAGTGCCATCGGTTCCGGCTCCCAGATCCAGTCATGGAAATACTCCATCCACACTGATTTTGGTTGGCGCCACTTTTCGTTGGACGCCATGACATCACCGGGACAGAATATATAGCCGCATTTGTCGAGGCCGGCATTGACGTACTTCGCGACTTCGCGGAAATACTCATCATCACCCGGTTTCATATCGTCACTGATAATCATTCCATTATCCTGATCGGAATGAGCTGATTGTTCATAACGGGCCTGAGAGCCTGCTGCAATCCATGCATAAGGAACGGGTGGGGGTCCAAATTTCTCCTCGGCGCGTTTAATCAGCCGCTTGGTGAAGGCGTCTGTCACAACCGTGACTGCATTGCCAACATGCTGGGCAGTACCGCCTGCATTGACCAGATGCAGCTGGAGTTCAGGTACACGCAGGCTCGCCTCGATCATGTCATCGAGTGTTTTTGCCTTACGCACCTTACCTGCCAGGTAGACCGTGTTGGAACTCTCCTGTCGTACAAGGTCTGTGGTTGTCAGCATGCCAAGCAGTCCATCATCTCCTGTTACCGGCAAGTGATGAATTCCTTCCTGGGTCATCATCATGAGTGCGTCAAATGCGGAAGAGTCTCCATTTATAGTCAGGATACCGCTTGTCATTATTTCGCTAACGGGAGTCTCCAGAGGTTTGCCTTTAGCGACCAGGCGTGAACGGATATCCCTGTCAGTAAGAATACCGGCAAGGTTATTATCGTCATCACTGATCAGCAACGAGGAGACTTTTACCTCACTCATGTACTTTGCAGCTTCATAAACAGTTTTGTCGCTCTTGATGCAAATTGGGTCTCGCTTTACCAGGTCTCTGACTTTCAGGTTTGCAAGCGACTGGCCATTGGGGTCTTTTGAGATCCTTTCCAAAGCCAGCTTGAGTCTGTCACGGCTTTCAGGCTCAAAGAAGCGTGCGAAGTCAGGAAATTTCTTTTGCAGGGTACTCATGGTTTCGCACGGCACCAGGTAGAAGAGGGTGTCTTCAGTCGCTTCACCATGATCAACACTTTCCTGGGTGACAACGCAATGGTCTCCGTACAGGTCTCCCTCGCCAAGTTTTGTCAGCAGCTTGTTGCCATCATCGAACAGGGAAATGGCACCACGACGAACCAGGTAGACGAGAGGAGTAGGGGAAGCATCGCTGGGTGGAAATTCTTTTCCGCGCCTGATGTAGCGAATTGAGAGAGTCGGCGTCAGTTCATTCAGGGCCTCTCCCGGAAGTGCATCAAAAGGAGGGTGAGAGGCGACAAAGTCACGAATTTCGAGCAGTTCAACTTCCACGAAGTGGTTCCTGTAATGGTGATTGAATATGCTCTATTTTTACATAAAAAACGGCCGTTTAGGGTGATTGAAATCAGTTTTTTCGCAGTGCAATAAAAAAGCCCCGCATAAGCGGGGCTTTCTGATCATATTCGATAACGAATTATCGATTAGTGATCAACTGCAGCGTCTGCACCTTTAGGTACACGAACATCTTCAACCATGTGCTGAATATGCTCCGGCGGCGCCTTGGTGACGCTGGAGACAGTCAGTGCAACGGCAAAGTTGACGAGCGCGCCAACTGAACCGAATGCATTGGGTGAAATACCGAAGAACCAGTTGGCTGTGAAGCCTTCTGAGCCTGCACCACCAATCAGGTGAGCAGTATTCGGGACGAACGCGATGCCCTTGTGCTGGAACACGTAGAACATTGTAACGCTGATACCTGCCAGCATACCCAGGATTGCACCTGTGTTGTTTACCTTCTTGGAGAAGATACCCATCATCAGTGCCGGGAAGATAGATGCTGCTGCCAGACCGAAGGCGATTGCCACGGTACCAGCCGCAAAATCTGGCGGATGCAGTCCAAGGTAACCAGCCGCGAAGATTGCACCTGCCATCGCGATACGCGATGCCATCAGTTCCGCGCCTTCCGAGATGTTCGGAGCAAAAATGCCCTTCAACAGGTCGTGCGAAATAGAGGATGCAATTGCAAGCAACAGACCAGCCGCAGTCGAGAGTGCAGCGGCAAGACCACCGGCAACAACGATTGCGATTACCCAGTTAGGCAGTTTCGCGATTTCCGGATTAGCCAGTACCATGATGTCACGGTCAACCTTGGTCATCTCGCTTCCAGCCCAGCCATAACTTGCGGCTTTCGCTGCCATATCTTCGTTCTTCTCATTGTAGTACTGGATACGACCGTCACCGTTCTTGTCTTCGAACTTCAGAAGACCGGTTTTTTCCCAGTTCTTGAACCACTGTGGAGCATTCTCGTACGCGAGGTTGCCTTCAGCAGAACCGACTTCACCAGTCTGGATAGTGTTCATCAGATTCAGACGAGCCATTGCGCCAACAGCAGGAGCAGTGGTGTAAAGAATCGCGATGAAGACCAGCGCCCAACCGGCTGAACTACGTGCGTCACGTACTTTAGGTACAGTGAAGAAGCGGATGATGACGTGTGGCAGGCCAGCAGTACCAATCATCAGCGAGAAGGTGTACGCGAACATGTTCAGCTTGCTGCCGATTGTCTGTGTCGTGTACTCCTTGAAGCCGAGGTCGGTTACAACCTGGTCAAGGCGATCCAGCATATAGGTGCCGGAGCCGTCTCCCATGGCGCTACCAAGACCGATCTGTGGGAACGGTTGGCCAGTCAGCTGCAGTGAAATAAATACTGCAGGGATGGTGTATGCGAAGATGAGTACGACGTACTGGGCAATCTGGGTATATGTAATACCTTTCATACCACCGAGTACCGCGTAAACAAATACGATAGCCATACCAATGTAGAGACCAGTGTCGTAGTCAGTCTGGAGGAAGCGTGAGAACGCAACACCGATGCCTTTCATCTGGCCGATTACGTAAGTAATCGATGCGATGATCAGACACAGAACAGCCACAATACGGGCAGCTTTTGAGTAGTAACGGTCGCCGATGAACTCCGGAACGGTGAACTTGCCGAACTTACGCAGGTAAGGTGCAAGAAGCATTGCCAGGAGTACGTAACCGCCGGTCCATCCCATCAGGAAGACTGATGCGCCGTAGCCATTGAAGGCAATCAGGCCAGCCATCGAGATGAAAGATGCAGCTGACATCCAGTCAGCAGCGGTAGCCATACCGTTTGCAACCGGGTGGATGCCTTTACCAGCGACGTAGAATTCGCCGGTGGTGGCAGCACGTGCCCAGATTGCGATGCCGATATAGAGCAGGAATGTTGCTCCAACGACAGCATAGGTTAAAGTTTGCAGATCCATTTATTTCCCCCTGTTAATCTTCGTGAACGTCATGTTTACGATCAAGCGCATTCATGCGTGAAGCATAAAAGAAGATCAAAACTACGAAGGTGTAAATAGATCCCTGCTGTGCGAACCAGAATCCCAGTTTGTAACCGCCGAGGCTAATAGCGTTCAGTGGTTCTACCAGGACAATGCCGAACAGATAAGAGACGACGAACCAGACAGTGAGACAAAACGCGATAAGGCGCTTGTTCGCTGACCAGTAGTCTGACGCTGAGGTTTCACTCATTTGGGTGCTCTCCTCTCTAAGTTTATGGACATTAATTATTAGTTAAAGACTTCCGTGTACAAAAACACCCACGCAGGTAAACCTGGTGGCTGTAGTAAGCTCCTTTCTTCATCCCCCCCCCATTATTGACCCGGGGAGCATGATAAGCTTAACAGGACATTTTGTTCATTGCACCATAAAATCTGACAGGAATATGGAAAATCTTAATTACAACCAAGAAGGGCTGGAAACCCAGCCACTAGGCCAATTTACTGAAAAAGCGTACCTTGATTACTCTATGTACGTCATCCTTGATCGTGCACTGCCAAACATCGGTGATGGTCTCAAACCAGTGCAGAGACGCATTGCCTACGCAATGTCTGAACTAGGACTCTCTGCAACCGCGAAATTCAAAAAATCGGCACGTACCATCGGTGATGTGCTGGGTAAGTTCCATCCCCACGGTGACAGCGCCTGTTACGAGGCTATGGTATTGATGGCGCAGGGTTTTTCCTATCGCTATCCACTTGTTGACGGCCAGGGGAACTGGGGCTCTGCAGACGACCCCAAGTCATTTGCAGCGATGCGCTACACGGAGGCACGCCTGGCGCCATATGCCAAGGCGCTTTTGTCTGAACTGGGGCAGGGAACAGTCGACTGGCAGCCCAATTTCGACGGTACTCTCGAAGAGCCGGTGGTACTCCCTGCGCGTGTACCCAATATCCTGCTCAATGGCGGAAGTGGTATCGCGGTCGGTATGGCGACAGATATTCCCCCACATAATCTGCGTGAAGTCGTGGCTGCCTGCATTCGTCTGATTGAGTCACCTAAATCGACTGTTAGCGAGCTGATGGAGGATGTGCAGGGGCCGGATTTCCCGACCGAAGCCGAAATTATTTCGACTCGAGAAGAGCTTCAGAAGATTTATGAGAGTGGCAACGGCAGCGTCCGCATGCGTGCCACCTGGGAGCATGAGCAGGGCGAGGTCGTTGTGCATGCACTGCCTTACCAGGTTTCCGGCTCCAAGGTGATGGAGCAGATTGCACACCAGATGCGGGCGAAGAAAATGCCCTGGATCGAAGACCTGCGTGACGAGTCGGATCATGAAAACCCGACGCGCCTGGTGATCGTTCCACGCTCCAATCGAATCGATATCGAGCGCATGATGTCGCACCTGTTTGCAACCACTGATCTTGAGCGCAGCTATCGCGTCAACATGAATGTCATTGGTATCAATGGGCGGCCGCAGGTCAAGAATCTGCTTACGCTGCTGAAAGAGTGGCTGAAATTTCGTTTTGAAACAGTACGCCGCCGTCTTGAGCATCGTCTTGATAAGGTCAATAGCAGACTGCATCTGCTTGATGGCCTGCTGGTCGCTTTCCTCAATCTCGATGAGGTGATTCATATCATTCGTACCGAGGATGAGCCGAAGAAAGTGCTGATGGCGCGTTTCGAACTGAGCGAGTTACAGGCTGATTACATTCTTGATACGCGCCTGCGTCAACTTGCGCGACTCGAAGAGATGAAGATTCGCGGAGAGCAGGAAGAGCTTGCCAAGGAGCGCGACAAGCTTGAAAAAACACTCGGCTCCAAGGCACGTATGAAAACCCTGATTCGCAAAGAGCTGGAAGCAGATGCCGAGGAGTTCGGTGATGACCGGCGCTCACAGATCGTTACACGTGAAGCATCCGAAGCACTTGATGAGAACGCGCTGACACCAAGCGAACAGATTACGGTTGTACTATCCGGGAAGGGTTGGGTACGCGCTGCCAAGGGGCATGAGATTGATGCGTCAACTCTTAACTACAAGGCGGGAGACCATTACCTCTCCAGCGAACGAATGCGAACCAATCAACAGGCTGTATTTCTCGATTCAACCGGGCGTAGTTACTCTCTCATGGCACACAGTTTGCCATCAGCAAGAGGGCAGGGTGAACCTCTGACCGGGCGCCTGTCACCACCAGCGGGTGCCTCCTTTGTTGCCGTGATTGGCGGAGCCCCCGAGGTCTGGTACCTGATGGCATCAGATGCAGGATACGGTTACCGGGTACAGTTGAAGGATCTGCATGCCAATAAGAAAGCAGGCAAGGCTGTGCTGAAACTACCGAAGAATTCGGTTGCGATGCAACCGGCACTGATTCACTCGGATGAGGACAGGCTTGTTGCTATTACCAATGACGGGCACATGCTGGTATTCCCTGTAACCGAGTTGCCGGCGATGAGTCGTGGCAAGGGCAACAAGATTATCTCAATACCGGGCAAGAAGTCAGAGGCGCGCGAAGAGTTTGTCGTTGCCATTGCCTGTGTGCCGCCTGGCGGACAGTTGAAGGCGATTTCAGGCAAGCGTCACATTAACCTGAAACAAGCAGACCTGGATGCTTATTCAGGTGAGAGAGGACGTCGTGGCAGTAAGTTGCCGAGAGGTTTTCAGAAGATTGATGCTGTTGAGGTGATTCTCTAAACGTCATGCCAGCCTTGAGCAGGCATCCATGAATGCATGCGCTGTTCTGGATGGGCCCCGGGTCAAGCCCGGGATGACGTTTTATCGACTACTCACAATTCCTGTTACTGTAATAATAATCGTGTTTGTGCAACTGGCTGGTCAAACGCCATGCCTCTGCGTGCGAGATGGTGTCGCTCTTGGGGAAGATAATATGGACATAGAGGTCTGAACAGTGCTCCTCGGCAATCTTGGCCAATAACGCATCAGTATCCGCAAGGCTGAGAACACGCGGTGAATGACCGGGAACTGTGACTTCAAAACTGTTGTCCGGCAAGTGAACTGTCTTGACGATGTACTTGCTTTCCTTGGTGCGTGCAGGCCTGAAGAGTTTGTCATATTCAACTTTCAGGTCGTTGAACTCGGTTTCAAGGCTGGTGTAGTGCTGTTGTGATGCCTTGATATTGGAGACGGCCGTTTCGAGTTCGGCTGTTTTCTCATCCAGTGCCAGTTGCAGGGTCTGCAGCTGTGCCTGGTTGGAAGAGAGTGCTTCGTTCTTTTCCGTCAGGTTGTTTTTTGTCAGGTCGAGTGATGCCAGTAGTTCGGCAATCTGCGTATTGAGGTTGGCACTCTGCTGATCAAGCTCTTCCTGCCTGCTGCGCAGCGCAGCAATCTCGTTCGCTTTTTCGCTGTTGGCAAGTTCCGATGCCTTGAATGCAGCCTGTGCTTCACTGGTCAGCTCTCGCTGTGTTTCCAGTTGCTCGCGCATGCTCTCGATCGAGACCTGCTGTTCATCACGTGTCTGTTCCAGTGTTGTGATGAGAGCAATCTTTCTTGCAAGTTCTTCGCCAAGTATTTTTACTTCATTTCTGGATTTGCTGTCGAGGCCCTGCAGGTCTGCAACGAGTTGGTCCTTCTCTGTCAGCAACGCGTCGTACTCCTGTTGCATGGACGTGACGAGATCACGCTGCTTCTGAAGTTCAGTATCTCTTTCGCTGAGCATCTGTTGAGTTGCTTCAAGATTTGCAGAGAGCTCCTCTTTGTTGGCGGAAAGGCTTTTTTCACGTTCTTGAAGTTGACTGATAATACTAAGGCGCTCGCTTTCCCTGTTTTTGAGTTGCTCGATCGTGGACAACTGTGAACTTTCGCTACTTCTCAGCTGCTCGATCGCTGCCAGTTGTTCGCTTTCCTTCTTTTTGAGCTGCTCAATGACTGCGAGTTGTTCACTCTCCAGTTTCTTTAGCTGCTCAATGGTGGCCAGCTGTTGAGTTTCCCTGCTCTTGAGTTGCTCAATGGCAGCCTGTTGTTGAACTCCCTTGTTTTCGAGTTGCTGGATCGTGGCAAGCTGCTGACTCTCCCTCGTCTGAAGTTTCTCGATGGCAACCCGCTGGTTATTTTCCTTGGTCTTGAGTTGGGCAATAGCGGCAAGGCGCTGCTTATCTCTCTCGGTGAATTCAGTAACACTACCCTCAAGCAGGGAGATCTGTGTCTGCTTCTCTTCGAGAATCTTGTTTAGAGTTTTCTTTTCCTGGCTGACCTGGATTGCCATTGACGAGGCCGCACGCTCCGAGGCTAGAGTCTCACGCAGTTGCGTCACCAGCTCGGTGTTTTTCACCAGCAGGACGACCATTGCTAACAGGAAGATCATGACGATAACAGTCATGATGTCTGTAAATGATGGCCAGAAGCTCTCGTTATGATCGGTCTGGCCGCGATTCAGGCGCAGATCGATGTGATTATCGTTGGCTGGCATTACTCTAGGTCATCCGCTGTAAGAACTGTTTTATTACTGTGGTCTTCGAGGCGGAAGCCCTCGCGCAGGATAGCTTTCAGTTCATCGATTTCAGCAGGCATGGCTTCTGTCTGGTCGTTGAAGCGTCCGATTGCATGCGCCATGGTGTTTTCCATTTTGCTGAACTGTAACTGCGAATGATCCATCTTCTTGACCAGTTGTTGCAGCATACGCAACAGCCCGGTCATTTCGTAAATCACGTTTTCATTTGTGACCTGGAACTTAGGTGTGAGATGGACGTTGGTCACTTCCTCGATGGCAGAGACAAGATTGGTCTGCACATCGGTGGTCTTGAAGTAGAAATAACCGAAGAAAAAGTAGCAGGCGATCGCGGTCATGGTTGTGGAGAGTGCGGTAGACATGCCGTGGATAACCATGCCCATGCCGCCTGATTCGACCGCCGTCTGCAGCATATCGGATGCACCAATCAAGGCGATTGAAAGCGCCACGATGGTACCGAATACACCGGTCAGAATAAGAACGTTATTGATAAAACGCGGCAGTCCGATCTTGTTGCTCTCGTTGGCCAGCAGGGTCGAAGTCATGGTGCCCAGGTTAATCGGCGTGCGGCTCTCGTAGAGGTGCTGCATCACCATGAAGCGTTGGGCGATGAGTGACTTGCTGCCGACTTCCTCCAGCGGGTTCTCCGGATCCTGGCTCATATTTTCCAGAAACTGCTCGATTGCCTCTTCCTCGCGAGAGTAGGCGAGCAGCAGCATGACAATTTTTACCAGACCTGCGAGAAACAGGAAGAGGATCAGTCCATTGATCACCAGGCCGAGTTGTAATGCCTCCCCGGTGTCGAAGTAGAGTGATTTAATTGTTTGCGACTGCCAGAAGGCTATAATGACTGCCAGAAGGCCGAAAATAACCATCTGGACAAGTATATTTTTACAGTAGCGTCGCCTGAATTTAATCATTTCCAATGGTGGAATCCCCGGGAACTATCAATTGAATGTGCAATAGTTTCTTATGTAGGCTCGTGCTTGTCAAAGGTTCTTGTCAATCGGCCCACTCTTTTTAATTGAAATGTTGCCATCCCGGAGACTGAGGAAGTCGTAAATAATGTCTGACAAATGTTTAAAATCCGATTTGCTGGAAGCGTTTTCTGCTGCATTGCGGGCTGTAGACCCAGTTGCTGTTACCAGCAGGGCCGTTAGCGAATGGGATAATGGCAAACCGGTTAGTGTGATTGCAATCGGCAAGGCTGCTTGCGGTCTCTACGAGGGCGCATGGCAAGCGCTGGGTGATCAAATTAATGCGGCACTGGTGATCACCGGGCGTGAGTATGCCCGTTCGGTACCCGGCGACCCGGAGTTCTGTTTTGGCGCACACCCTGTTCCTGATCAGGGGAGTCTTGATGCAGGCAAACGTCTTGTTGAGTTTCTGACCACCAGCTGCAAACACAATCGCATCCTTGTATTGATATCAGGTGGATCATCGGCAATGGTTGAACGGCTGCGTGATGGCGTCGGTTTCGATGACCTGCAGCGAGTGAATGAATGGCTGCTTGCAAGTGGTTTCGATATCTTGCAGATGAATGCCATTCGTAAACGGCTTTCTGCCATCAAGGGTGGTGGCCTGCTCGATTTTCTTCCGCATCATGATGCGCAGGTGATGCTGATTTCTGACGTGCCCGGGGATGACTTGGGCAGCATCGGATCGGGACTGATGACTGATGATCAAGAGCTATCGACGAAAATCATGGCACTTTCACTACCGTCCTGGGTAGAAACACTACTTCAAACCGGTAGTGACTCTCCGCAGCGACCTGCAATTTCACAACAATTGATTGCATCCAACACAATAGCGCTCGATGCGGCTGAACAATCGCTTCTCCCTCTTGGTTTGCCGGTGATGAGGCATGGCCTGTTGCAGGGCGATGCCGTGGTACGTGGTGGGGAAATTGGCTCGTTCCTGTTACAGGCCGATCCCGGAATTCACCTGTGGGGTGGCGAAACCACCATGAACCTGCCTGAAAATCCGGGCAGGGGTGGGCGCAACCAGCACCTGGCGTTAACCCTGGCAAAAAGAATTGATGGCGCCAGTGAGGATATCAGGGTGCTGGCTGCCTCGACTGACGGCATCGATGGGGCCAGCCAGGATGCAGGTGCGATTGTGGATACACAGACAATCGAGAATGGACGTTCACTTGGGCTCAATGCCAATGATGCATTGGTTCGCGCAGACAGCAACAGTTATTTTGACGAGTTGGGTGCACTGGTTCATACGGGGGCAACAGGTACCAACGTGATGGACCTGGTTATCGCCTGCAAGCAGCCACTATGACGATGTCTGACTCGACCAATCTTTTCGTGCGGGCACGCGCAGCCCTGATGGAAGCGGAGCCACAACGCAAATGTGAACTTGCAGACCGGTTGTATAGTGACTGGAATAACAACCTGCTGAAAATCGAGAGCGACAGCGATGCTGTGCGCACGGATGTGACCGAGCCCGGGCGTCCGTTAAAACCCGAGCTGGTACATCCGCGCGCATTGCCGCGCCGTGGCCTTGGAACGCAGGAAGGGCAGGCTGCACTGATTCACGCGGTCACACACATCGAATTTAACGCCATCAATCTGGCGCTTGATGCTGTCTACAGATATCCCGGAATGCCTGTGGAATACTATGGCGACTGGCTCCGTGTAGCACATGAAGAATCCAAGCATTTCAATCTATTACGTAATAAATTGAATAAAATGGATTATGATTATGGTGATTTCGTCGCGCACAATGGTTTATGGGAAATTGCGATGCGAACAGCACATGACCTGGTACACCGCATGGCCATGGTGCCGCGTATGATGGAGGCACGCGGCCTGGATGTGACGCCAGACATGATCAAACGCTTCCGCAAGATCGGTGACCTTGAGACTGCTGAAATACTCAAGATCATCCTCAGCGAGGAGATCGGGCACGTCGAGGCGGGATCCCGCTGGTTCAGTTTCCTGTGCAAAGAGCGTGGTATTGATGCGGAACAAACCTGGCTCGACCTGGTTCAAACTTACCTGGCATCTGATATTCGCTGCCCGCTGCATTGGGAAACACGCAAGCAGGCCGGCTTTTCCGACAATGAACTGGAGCAATTGCAGGAACTATGTACAAGAAACTGATATCCATTCTCCTGTTGATGGCTGCCCCGGCAGGTTTCGCTGAGACAGAAAGTAAACAGCAGACTCCTGCATCCGTTGAACAGGTTCAGGTACAGATGCTTGTCTACCGTGTCGATGAGGCGGGTACAGCACCATGGTTTTCCCGCATTCTGGTCGCAGAAAACATGATGCGCCTCGATGAGCCGGTAGCCGGTGGTGAACCTGTAGGCAGTTACACTTTGTATGAGCTTGATACCAGCACACTTTATAACGTTGATCTCGAGGGGCCAACGGTACTGATGATCAAGCCTACGCCTGATGCTGAGACAGATATCGGTGAAAATATTCATATTGAAACCAGGGAAACGATTGAGTCTGATGACAAGTCGGGACTGCAACTTGTCAAACGACACCTGTTTGCCAATGGCGAACAGTGCCTTGAGATCACCACAACAGGTGGTGAACAATTACAACTGGCCCGCACGGCACTGAACCAGCTGTATGCAACGCTGGCGAAACAGCATGCGGTTACGTTAGCTAATACACCTCCGGAATTTGTTTCCTCATGTGACATTGCGATTCATGTAAAAGAGACTGACTTCAGGTATGGCAAAGGCTTGATGATGCAGAGTCAGCAGAAAGGAGAGTCGGAACAGCTGGTCGATTTTTCCGATAAGGAACTGGTTCCGGTGTCACTTTTCAAATTGCCAGAGGATGCAAAAATTATTACGCCGGAACAGTTAGGCCCACTGAGGTGAACATCTAATGAATCAGCCAATACGCTTATCCATTGGCGGTATGTCCTGCGCAGGATGCGTTGCATCTGTACAGGATGCACTGTCGTCAGTTGATGGTGCTGTTGAGGTTGATGTTAGTCTCGGTGAGCGCACTGCAACCATTACCGGCAAGGTAGATGCAGGTGATCTGATCGGAGCTGTACAAAAGGCAGGCTTCGAAGCTGCCTTGTTGCAGAGCGAAGAGGATGAATCTGCCAAGGAGGAGGCTGAGCTAAAAGAGTATCGAACCCTCTGGCGACGCGCCATCATTGCCGGTTGTATCGGACTGTTACTGTTTATTCCGGGCATGGCTGGATTGATTCCACCACCGCAACAGGCGCAGGGTATCTGGATCGGGATTAGCCTGGTCACACTATTGGTGCTTGTATTCGTTGGTGGCCATTTCTTTCGCGGTGCCTGGTCTGCGATGCAAAATCGTCGTGCCAACATGGATACCCTGGTTTCGCTTGGTACTGGAACTGCGTGGTTCTATTCAACGCTCGTCGTACTGTTTCCAAACCTCTTCCCGACGCTCGCACGTCATGCCTATTTTGAAGCTGCTGTCATTATCATTGCACTTGTCTCGCTCGGTTCGGCACTTGAGAGCAAGGCGCGTGGCAAGACCTCGAAGGCACTGAAAAAACTGATAGGACTGCAACCGAAGCAGGCTTCTGTGATTCGCGAGGGGTTTGAACAGAAAATTCCATTAGCCGAAGTTGGTCTGGATGAGACCATACGGATTCGTCCCGGTGAACGTATTGCGGTCGATGGTGTTGTCATTGACGGTGACTCATTCGTTGATGAATCGATGCTCACAGGTGAGCCCATTCCTGTCAGCAAGGAGAAGGGCGATCAACTCTTTGCCGGTACGCTCAATACGTCCGGCAGTTTTCTGATGCGCGCAAAACATATCGGACGTGAGACGGCACTTGCGCAGATCATTGAACAGGTACGCAAGGCTCAGGCAAGTAAGCCACCGATAGGCAGGCTGGTCGACCGGATCGCAGCAATCTTCGTTCCTGTCGTGGTGACGATTGCAATTATTGCCGCAGCGGTCTGGTACTTATTCGGGCCGCAACCGCAGTTTGGTTATGCGGTTGTCTCCTTCATGACGATTCTCGTTATCGCTTGCCCCTGTGCACTGGGACTGGCAACACCAATTTCCATTATGGTCGGCATTGGCAGGGCAGCCGGTCTTGGTATTTTAATTCGCAGTGGTGATGCCTTGCAGCAGGCGGGTAGGTTGACCAGCGTGGTTCTAGATAAGACTGGCACAATCACTGAGGGTAAACCTGCTGTTACTCACAGGCTGCCAATCGAAGGCATCAGTGAATCAGAACTGATGTTACTCGCTGCTGGACTGGAACAGCATTCAGAACACCCGATTGCACGCGCAATCTGTGATGCAGTTGATAAAGAGTCTATTCCGCAGACCGATGCCTTTAACTCGATCAGGGGGCAGGGGGTAACGGCAACTATTGAAGGTCAAACCGCCAGGCTTGGCAATGCCTTGTATATGCATGAGTCGAGTGTCGACATTTCAAATCAAACTGAAACAGCTGATGAACTGTCAGGGCAGGGCGTCACACCTGTCTATGTGGCAAAAGATAAACAGCTGATTGGCTTGATTGGTATAGCAGATAGTGCACGCAAGGATTCGCACGAGGCGATCTCAGGGATGCAACAGATGGGGCTAAAGGTCATCATGCTAACAGGCGATAATCAACGCACTGCCCAGGCGATTGCTGCGAATGTTGGTATTGATAAAGTCATTGCCGATGTACTGCCGGCTGACAAGGCTGCGGTCATCAGCGATCTGCAGTCGAAGGGGGAGATAGTTGCTATGGTCGGTGACGGCATCAACGACGCACCTGCACTGGCGAAGGCTGATGTCGGCATCGCTATGTATACAGGAACGGATGTCGCGATTGAATCGGCCGGCATCACCTTGATGCGCCAGTCGTTAAGCGGCGTCTCCGATGCGATAGCTTTATCGAAAGCAACCTTGAAGAACATCAAGCAGAATCTCTTCGGTGCCTTTATCTATAACCTCTTCGGCATCCCCATCGCAGCCGGTATTCTCTATCCGGCTTTTGGGTTACTACTGAGTCCGGTATTCGCAGCAGCTGCAATGAGCATGAGCTCGGTCACAGTGGTTAGCAATGCCCTGCGTCTACGTCGTACTTCCCTCTAAAAACTCATGCCTCTACGAAACAAACTGTCAGGTATGAGAATTCTTGCCAGGGATATTAGGGATCTGAGTACATTTCCCAGAATTAGCTAGAAGCTTGCTGTGTTAAGTCATGGTCTTTCCCCCAATAACCCCGAAAGCTTTGTGATTCGTATGGAATGACTGCTTTCGGCCTGAAGCGGTCATTTGAATATCTATTCATAATTTCTCTCATCAAACCAGGAAAATGCGGATAAGCTGACATGGCCCATCCGTTGCATTTTTTCTACAGGTACCGTAATACTGCGTCATGGAAGTATTTAATGGTGATGAAACATGAAATGGTCCTTCAAGCTGGTCCGTGTTGCAGGTATTGATGTATATATACATGCAACTCTTATTATACTTCTCATCTGGCTCGGATTGAGTTACTGGGCGGTTGAGGGCACCTTGGGCGCTGCACTTAATGGTGTTAGTTTTATCCTCACCCTGTTCACCTGCGTTGTACTGCACGAATTCGGACATGCGCTTACTGCAAAACGATATGGAATTCGAACACAGCATATAACACTGTTCCCTATCGGTGGACTTGCTGCGATGGAGCGCATGCCTGATGTTCCAAAACATGAAATTGCCGTGGCACTGGCGGGGCCTGCTGTCAACTTGATTATCGCAATATTGTTGTGGTTCTGGCTAACGGTGACAAATACGATGATATCTGCTGATGAGCTTACTCTTACGGGAGGTCCGTTTGCACAACGGTTGATGCTCTTCAATATTATACTCGTGGTATTTAACCTGATTCCTGCTTTTCCAATGGATGGTGGTCGCGTATTACGTGCTGTCCTGGCATTGCGTATGAATCATAATAGAGCGACACAGCTGGCCGCCAAGGTAGGGCAGGGATTTGCATTATGGCTGGGTTTGATGGGACTAATGTTTAATCCTTTCCTCATGTTTATAGCTCTGTTCGTTTGGATCGGTGCTGCTTCCGAGGCGGCGGCAGAAGAGATGAAGTCCACGCTGCTGGGCATCTCTGCAGGGCAGGCCATGCTGACAGATTTTAATGTATTATCTTCGCATGACCGTTTGGATCGTGCTATTCAGTTGACGCTGGCTGGTAGTCAGAAAGATTTTCCAGTACTGGATGGCGAAGCTATTGTCGGGGTGCTCACACAAAATGATTTGTTGAGAGGTCTGCATGAGCATGGTGCTCAGGCCAGTGTAGGTAGCTGGATGCAAACAGGTTTACAGTACGCTGATAAAGATGAGCCATTGGACGAGGTGTTGGAGCGACTACAGAGTGACAAGTGTCGTTTATTTGCTGTGATTGAGGCCGGTCATCTTGCTGGTATCGTTAACATGGATAATGTGATTGAATTGATCTCCATACAGAAAGCGTTGCATTGATCAAATTAGACTCCTGTATGACAGCACCGATTAATAATCATCGCCCTACCAGATCCATTCCTCGCTGCCTGAAGCTTGCTTATACCGCTTTTGTTGCGGTGCTGGTACCGGTTTATTGGTTCGAGTACGGCCCGGCAAATTTTCTTTGGGGCTCGGATATTGCCCTGCTGGTCACGCTGGCTGCTTTGTGGTTGGAATCACGCTTGCTTCTCAGCATGATGACCATTGCTATACTCATCCCTGAGCTGGGTTGGTGTGCGGACCTGCTCATCCGCCTAACTATTGGAATCGATGCTATCGAGTTTAAGGGAACACAGTATATGTTTGAAACGAGCATACCGCTCTTTGTCCGCTCCTTGTCATTGTTTCATGTTGCCTTGCCCGTGGTGTTGCTGTGGTGTCTTTACAGGCTCGGTTACCACCAGCTCGGGCTGTTGGGACAGAGTCTGCTGTCTTGGATCGTGTTACCCGTAAGCTACCTGGTGAGTAACCCGGTTGAAAATATTAATTGGGTATATGGTTTTGGTGGCACTCCCCAGACCATGCTACCGGAACCGCTGTATGTGCTTTTACTAATGGTGCTGTTTCCACTACTCATCTATCTACCTTCTCATCTCGTCATGGGACGGCTGTTCTCAGTGCCACGAGGACATTCCTCATGATCTCAACGAATATCCTGTTGCCAATGTCTGCTTTCGGTCAGAAGCAGATACTCAGAAAGGTGAATAAAACTTGATCCCAATTGTATGTGTGGGTAATGCTATCTATACCATGGATTCCAATGAGTGTTGCCATTTTGATTGCTACAAATGAAATTGATCCTGTAAGTTGCCCCCATGCAGTATCCGATGAGGCTGTTCTTGATGAATTGAAAGGCTCGCTTCATGGGTTAACTCATAGCGAGGCTATTACCCGCCTTGATCGATATGGCCGCAACACACTGCCTCAAGTCAAGTTGCCGGGAATCGGGATGCTCTTTCTGCGTCAGTTTGCGAGTCCGCTCATCTATGTTCTTGTTGTGGCCGCGCTGTTTTCTCTAATGATCGAAGAGTGGTCTGACGCGGGATTTATCTCAGCAGTATTGCTTATCAATGCTGTTATTGGAACTGTCCAGGAATATTCCGCACAGCGAGCTGCCGCTGCGCTGCAAGAGCTGGTCAGTATACGTTGTCGTGTGTTACGCGAGGGGGATACTTACGAAATCAAGGCCGAAGAGTTAGTCCCGGGCGATATAGTGCTTTTAGTGCCCGGTGATAAAATCCCGGCAGATCTGCGATTGCTGGCATCCCATGATCTGGAGGTAGACGAATCCTTATTAACGGGTGAGTCATTACCCGTGCTGAAAGATGCCAAAACTGTTTTGCCGGAGAACACCGCCCTGGGAGACCGGGTCAATATGCTATATACAGGCACGTTGACAAGCCGCGGACGCGGCAGAGGTGTCGTTGTGGCTACTGCGCTTAATACGGTACTGGGCCGAATTGCTGCTGATGTCCTTTTCAAACCCTCACCCAAAGCGCCTTTGCAAGTCCGCATGGATCGATTTACCCATCGTGTAGCGCTCTTAGTTGGCATTGCAGCATTGTTAATGTTCGTAATGGCATTGATGCAGGCTACGCCAATCACCGAAGTGTTCCTGCTTGCTGTCGCCCTTGCAGTATCTGTAATTCCTGAGGGCCTGCCAGTGGCGCTTACCGTCGCACTGGCTATTGGTATGCGGAGAATGGCCAAGCGCAATGTTATTGTACGCCGACTTATCGCCGTCGAAGCACTGGGTTCCTGTACTTTAATTGCAACTGACAAGACAGGCACACTCACGGTTAATCAGCTGACTTCGCGTCGAATCGCCTTACCCAACGGTGAGGTATGGGAAATTAGCGGTGAAGGTATTGTGCCAGAGGGATCAATCCTGACATCACGCGGCGCTCCATCAGAAGATGAGGCGGCGTTGCTGGAGCGCCTTTGCCAGGTGGCAGTGCTGACTAATGAAGGCTTTCTTGGTCGCACCGAGTCAGGTTGGTCTCACCATGGTGATGCAGTGGATGTCGCTTTCCTGGTGATGGCGCATAAGGCTGGAGTCGTCAAGGCAGAGATGACAAATACCTTTCCCGAGATTGAGACTATCCCCTATGAGTCGGAGCAACAATTCTCGGCCAGCTTAAATAGTGTGGATGGCAGACAGTGTGCCTTTGTAAAAGGTGCCCTTGAACGTCTCCTGCCTATGTGCACGACGATGGCGATCCCTGGGCAAGATATAGCAATAAAGCATGACATGATTGAGCAACTGGCGTATTCCCTGGCGAATGAAGGCTATCGAGTCCTTGCCCTGGCTGCCGGCGATATTGAGCTGGATCAAGCACAGGCATTCACGGAAGAGAAATTACATGGGCTCACATTGATCGGCCTGGTGGCGATTATCGATCCACTGCGCACCGAGGCAAAGGGAGCCGTAGCAGCATGTCGCGAGGCTGGTATAGAGGTGGCGATGATTACAGGTGACCATCCTGCTACTGCCCTCACCATTGCACAAGAATTAAACATTGTGGAGAGTGCCGACCAATTGGTGGCAGGGCCTGATCTGCAACTCGCGCTGGATTCGGGAACAATTGATCAGCTAACCGCGAAGGCACGATGTTTCGCGCGTGTGGGACCACGCCAAAAACTGGAGATTGTTCAATCTTTGCAACGGAATGGACATTTTGTGGCAGTCAGTGGTGATGGAGCCAATGATGCGCCAGCACTACGCACTGCGCAGGTGGGAGTCGCCATGGGTCTGAATGGCACCGATGTGGCGAGAGAGACTTCCGACCTTATTGTTACCGATGACAATTTTGCTTCTATTGTTGCGGGTGTCGAGGAGGGCCGCGTTGCTTTTGCCAACGTACGAAAGGTGATTTTTCTTCTAATCTCTACTGGTGCAGCGGAGTTGGTGCTCTTCACACTCGCGTTGTTGACCGGGCTTCCTCTACCTTTAATGGCAGTACAGTTGCTTTGGCTGAACCTGGTAACCAACGGAATTCAAGATGTGGCTCTCGCGTTCGAACCAGGCGAAGGTAACGAAATGCGTCAATCGCCAAGATCACCACATGAACCGATCTTCAACCGGATCATGATTGAGCGTGTCATAATCTCCGCATTGGTTATCGGGACAGTTGCTTTTCTTCTCTTTCAGTGGCTCATCGCCAGAGGTTATACATTGGATGAGGCGCGCAATGGAACCCTTCTGCTGATGGTGCTATTCGAGAATGTCCATGTATTCAATTGCCGATCCGAAGCGCGCTCGGTATTCCGACACAACCCGTTACGCAATCCTATTCTTTTAATCGGTACAGTTGCAGCCCAGCTCGTGCATATTGGGGCCATGTATACACCATGGCTTCGGGATGTACTGCACGTGCAACCGATTTCACCACAACACTGGCTGGAATTACTTGGATTTGCACTAACCGTTCTGATTGCGATGGAGCTACACAAGGCAATTCGCAAGCGATATTTACATTGATTCGTCTTAAGAGTGTCTGAGGATCTGCTTTGGATCGGAAACGGTCGTTCAGTCCAGTCTGTTCGCCTGATTTTGTAGCAATGTTTTCTTTTTACAATCAGGTAAGATATTTACCTTGTAATATAGTTTTTTTCATTAGTAAAAATATCAACGATAAATTATTTTTTACTACACATGATCAGAATACATAGACGTGGGTACAAGTTATGGTGTTTGTAAAAAGGATAGTCTTGGATGTGCTTAAACCTCATCAGCCAAATGCGCTTGAATTCTCCAGTTCCATCGCCAAAGCAGGCTCTGATTATCGTGTGCATTTGACCGTGATTGAGGTGGATGAAAGAACTGAGACACTTCAAATAGAAGTGGTTGGTAATGCCATTGATTTTGAAGCAGTTCAATCAACCATAAGCGATATGGGCGGTTCGCTTCACAGTATTGATGAAGTAGAAGTACAGAGTGAAACGGATGCTGGTTAAATCTTCATGAGCCTGTTGAGGAAAGCGAGGTTTCTGTTTCAGATCACCCGCACACACGATATTGTACGCCGCTATTTTGTTGTCAATGGATTTGATGGTGCGCTCACCATGCTGGGCCTCATTATCGGATTTCTTGTCAGTGCACCCGCCGACTTATCTGTTGTTATCAGTGTTTGCCTAAGTGCGGCCATTGCTTTGGGCATGAGTGGCGTGAGTAGCGCCTACATCAGTGAATCTGCGGAACGACAGCATGCGCTCGGAAAGCTTGAGGATGCAATGGTTTCTAACCTCCAACAGAGCGCACATGGTGAAGCGGCGCGTGCTGTCCCACTATTGATAGCATTGGTTAATGGTATGGCTCCCCTTGTTATCTCACTATTTATCCTAATGCCTCTATTTCTCTCTAGTGTTGGCATTCACCTGCCTGTATCACCGCTTTATGCCGCTATTATAGTTGCGGTTGTACTTATTTTTCTGTTGGGTGTTTTTCTGGGGAAAATCGCTGGAATATCATGGATACGAAGCGGAATTCAGACTGTATTAGTTGCATCGATGACTGCCGCACTAATTTATCTGTTCACTGCGCCGTGGGCTTAGAACGCCCGGCCTTGTCTATCCAAAGAGATAAAATACCGTCGGAACAATTCTGAACACCCGCTTTGACTCGCAAAGGAACCTGCTACAAGGAATCTGGATGTCGGCTATCAATATGAAGCAAGTCTTTAACTGTTGTAAGTAACGAATGACTGCTTTGGGTCGGAAGCGGTCGTTCAGTCTTTCATCCATTCTTTCTGAACACGTCTCTAATTGTCCTGTCACTAACCTTCGCTGTCTGATTTGATTCTTTGAGACCGATCTTTTTTGACACCCGCACTCCATTACCGTGAAATAGGGCTATTAACGATTGTTTACCGGAGATAAGTCGATGAAACTCGGTATAGTTGGACTTGGCCGCATGGGCGGCAACATGGCTCGTCGTCTGCGCAGGGCAGACATAGAGGTTATCGGGCATAACCGTACACTCGCAACCACCCGGGAACTGGCTGATGAAACAGGACTTGAGGTCGCCGAATCCATAGTGGACCTGATTGCACAGCTGGAGTCACCACGGGTTGTCTGGTTGATGTTGCCCGCTGGAAAAATCACCGAGGATGCAATTGAGCAAGCTCTTCCATTACTCGACAAGGATGACATTCTGATTGATGGAGCAAACTCCTGGTTCAAGGATTCGATGCGACGAGCTGAGAAAGTGCAGACGCAAGGTGTCCATTATGTCGACGCTGGTGTATCAGGTGGAGTGTGGGGGCTGGAAAATGGTTATGCCCTGATGGTTGGCGGTGATGATTACGCGGTACAGCGGATTACCCCTCTCCTGAAAGCACTGGCGCCTGCACCTGACAAGGGCTGGTTGCATTGTGGACCAGCAGGGAGCGGACATTACGTCAAGATGGTTCATAACGGCATTGAATACGGCATGATGCAGGCCTATGCGGAGGGTTTCTCCCTGATGAAATCACGTGATGACTTTGCCATCGATCTCGGAGCAGTTGCCGAGATGTGGCGGCATGGCAGTGTTGTGCGCAGCTGGCTGCTCGATCTAAGTGCAGATTTCCTCGCTGAAGACCAGGAGCTTGATGATCTGGAGCCATTCGTGGCTGACTCGGGAGAAGGGCGCTGGACGGCAATTGAGGCAGTCGAACAGGGTGTTCCCGCACCCGTGATGTCACTGGCAACCATGATGCGATTCAGTTCGCAGGGCAAAGGGGATTACGGCAACAAGATGCTGGCGATGATGCGCAAGGGTTTTGGTGGGCACGCAATCAAGAAAGAGGGCTGATTGATGGATACCATCTCACCCTGCCATTTCGTTATTTTCGGTGCAACAGGCAACCTGACGACGATCAAGCTGCTACCGGCTCTTTATCATCTTGAGAGAGCCGGTCGACTTGCTGATGCACTGGAATTCATTGCACTTGCCAGGCGTGACTGGAGCCAGGATGACTGGGCAGAACATGTGCAGCTGGCTTTGCAGTCGAAGCTTGGTGAGGCTTTTGATGGAGTAATTGCAGCCAGGTTGATTGATCGGTTTACCTATGTCCGTGGCGATTACAGCCAGCCTGAAGCCTACCAGGCACTGATGGAAGTGTTGTCCAGGCCCAAATCAGGTGTTTGCGAAAACATCATTTTTTACCTTGCCATCCGTCCGGCTGATTTTCTCAATGTTGTCACCCATCTTCACAACGCAGGCTTCAGTGGCAAGGTTGCTCGACACCGCATCGTGGTTGAAAAGCCTTTTGGTGAAGATCTTGAAAGTGCACGCATGCTGAACATGCAGCTGCATACACACTTTGATGAGGAGCAGATCTACCGCATTGACCATTACCTGGGTAAGGAGACCGTCCAGAATTTGATAGTGTTCCGTTTTGCCAACAGCCTGATCGAGCCGATCTGGAACCGTAACTATATAGATCACGTCCAGATTACCGTGGCAGAGGATAAAGGTATCGACTCACGTGCCGGCTATTTTGACAGTAGCGGTGCACTCAAAGATATGTTGCAGAACCACATGATGCAGCTCCTAACCGTTATGGCGATGGAGCCACCGGCAACACTGGATGCAGACGCCTTGCAGGATGAAAAGGTAAAAGTACTGCGTTCCATCCGGACAATACCGCGTGAAGCAGTCAACAGTTATGCCATACGTGCCCAGTACAGTGCAGGAACAGTGGGTAATGAAGAGGCAGTCGCATACCGTGAGGAAGAGAATGTCGCAGACGATTCAACCACGGAAACCTATGTTGCCGCGAAGTTCTATATAGATAACTGGCGTTGGAAAGGTGTGCCATTCTACCTGCGCACAGGTAAACGCCTGCAGGAGAAGATGACCTCGATCTTTATCCGTTTCAAGCATCCGCCACAGCAGTTGTTTCAGAACACCTCGTTACAGAATATTGAACCAAACTGGATTGTACTGGCGATTCAGCCGCATGAATGTATGCATATCGAATTGCATGCAAAAGAACCCGGGCTTGACATGAATACACGGAGGATCGACCTCAAAGCGCCTTACCGTGATGAGGGTGAAGCTTCCCTGGATGCATATGAAACCCTACTGCTCGATATTATCGACGGTGACAGGAGTCTGTTTATTCGCTTCGATGAGGTTGAGTGGGCATGGCAGGTTGTAGATCCGATATTACGTCACTGGGCGGTGGCTGACAGTTATGTTCACACCTATCCGGCTGGTAGTTGGGGGCCGGATGAAGCAACCCGTCTGTTCGACAGTGATGATCAGAACTGGCGTAACCAGATCGAACAGGCATGACTCAACAAATTGTCCATAGGCACGTTTTTGAACAGCAAGACGCGTTATTGAACGAGCTGTTTCAGCAAATCGCAAAAGTTGCCGATGAAGCTATTAGGCAACATGGTAAATTCAGAATCGTACTTGCAGGTGGAAGAACGCCGGAAGCCTTATATAAAAAGTTGGTTCATCTCGATACCGACTGGAATCATTGGTTCATCTACTTTGGTGATGAACGCTGTCTTCCTGTAGATGATCCTGATCGCAATGACACAATGGCCCGCGTGGCCTGGCTCAATCAAGTCGGTATACCTCCTGAGCAGATATTCCAGATTCCTGCAGAACTGGGGGCAGAGCAAGGGGCCATACACTACCGACAGACGATTGCGACAGTAGTGACTTTTCATCTTGTATTACTTGGTATAGGTGAAGATGGCCACACAGCCAGTCTCTTCCCCGGTAATGAAATTGGCATAACAACAGACTCTCCGGATGTGCTTGCTGTAATGAATGCACCCAAACCACCACCTGAGCGCATCTCCCTTAGTGCATCCAGGTTGAGCCGTAGTGAACATGTCTGGTTCCTGGCTACAGGTGTAGGAAAGAGCAAGGCACTCAAGATGTGGGACTCAGGTGTGGGGCTGCCTGTCAGTGCAATTACGCCATTTAATGGTGTTGATCTTTATACTGATCGTCCTGACAAATAGTCATAAGCACAGCTGATATAAGCGATAAGCATAAACAATGAAAATAAATATTGAAATATCAGTAAATACTAACATACTTATCTCCATTGAAACGAGGCACCAAGCCCGGATCAAACAGATTTTAAAACTTTAATACTTTTTAAATATTTTTGGAGATTCAAATGAAAAAGATTCGCTGATTGGGACATGCCTTTCTTCGGTGACGACAACAACTCATACAACGACAGCTACGGTTACGGAGACGGACGTGGTGAAGGTCGTGGCCGTGGTCGTGGCAAAGGTCGTGGAAGCTTCAACTTCAGCATGGACGCAGACG